>NZ_JACVTM010000017.1:0-119009 GCF_016624415.1 Paenibacillus sp. S28
GATCCGGGGGACGGGGCGATGCTAGAGCAGGCGGATTTGATCGTCGTCAGCCTGACGCAGAGTGTTCAGGGATTGGAACACTTTTTCAGCGGGAGACACTATCCCGACCAGTTAAAGGATAAGCCGGTTATCCTTGTCCTTGGGCGCTACGACAAAGAATCCCACTGCACGCTTCACAACATTAAACGCAGGTTCGGGTATAAGGGCATTCTTCATGGTGTTCCTTACAATACGGATTTCATGGATGCGTGGAACATGCATGGTGTCATGAACTATATGCAGCGCAGCCGCAATCTAAACGAGCGGCATCCATCGGCACACTTCTACGGCAGCATAAGGCAGCTGGCAAAAGACCTGATTAATATGCTTGAAATACCCGCTTTGAAGATGGTGGGAAGGGGAGCTTGAATGTTTTCCGGATCGCTGTTCAACATTTTGTTTATGGCAATCATTCTATTATTTGCAGCTCTTTTCATTTACTTGAGATGGCTTGATCTGCGCAAACGGCCCCCTGTAGCCGGAACAACCGGCGTTGAATTTACGATCGAAGCGATGACATCCTTCGTCAAACAGACCCTTCATGAGCTGACCCACAGTCAACTAACCGACCTGGGACTGCATGAAGAAGAATATAAACGCAGGCTGAATCAGCGCAGTGAGCTGCGCAAAGCGCTTAAGAACTGCATTTCCGGAGATGTTCATGAAAAGCAATACGTGAAGCAGTTTATGGCCGATTTGCTGGTCAAAAGTTATGGCGTGACGGAGGGCAACATAGACCAGGCGATTCCGTTTGCGGATCCGAGGCTTTTGAACGTACAGGATCAATTCGAAATCATCTTTTATTTATACAAACTGCAGTATGGCCAGGACGCGCTGTCGATGATGCTCGAATTGCACGGTCTAGCCGAACTGCGCGTGCTTCCTGGTTATGGCGATGAGCCAGTTTATGCTGTAACCGCCAGCGATGTGGAACAAATGTATGCCAATGAATCCCGAAGTCTAACGTTTTCGGAGAAGCTGGAGATTGTCGTTCAGCGTATTTACCAGCAGTTTAAAGGGTTTTCGGTCATCGATGAGCTCCGGGATCAGCGGATTGACGGCGTCAGCGGCGGTGTGAGCGGTATTTTGGCTGATGAGTCATTCGCCGCCTCCTATGGACTGGACCCGCTGCGTATGCTGCAAGCTTCGGTTCAGCCGGAACGTAAAGCCAGAATGACCGAAAGTGTGTGGATATTTTACAGGGGCAAAACGATTCATATGGCCTGTCTGTCCTTCGGGACAGAGCTTGAGCTGAAGCGTGTCTGCCAGAACATTTATAAATACAATCACCCCGGCCAGCTCTCGGAAGCAAACGGCTACAAAGTAAACGAAATGAAGGACGGGTCGCGCGTCGTGGTGGTTAGGCCGCCGTTTTCGGAGTCATGGGCTTTTTTCGTCCGTAAGTTTGACATCCGCAGCGCGACGCTGGAGCAGCTGGTCACCGGGGACAACGCCCAGCTTCCGATCCAAATGCTGCGCTATCTCATGAAAGGGAGCCGAATTACGGCCATCACGGGGGCCCAGGGCTCGGGTAAAACGACGCTGCTGATGGCGATGATCGAGCATATCTACCCGACCTATACACTCCGGGTGCAGGAAATGGCGTTCGAGCTCCACCTCCGGAAGATCTACAGCCGCAGGAACATTTTATCGTTCCGGGAGACAGATCGCATTACCGGTCAGGAAGGATTGGACCTTCAGAAAAAGACGGACGGCACGGTCAATATATTGGGCGAGGTGGCCAGCGACGGGGTTTCCTCCTGGATGATCCAAATGTCCCAGGTCGCCAGCTTGTTTACCGTATTTACGCATCACGCCAAGACGTTTCGCGATTTGATCTTCTCCCTGCGGAATTCCCTGCTGAAGAGCGGCGTGTTTCACCATGAGGCCGTTGCTGAACAGCAGGTGGTTCAAGTCATCAACTTTGACATTCATTTGAAACGGGATGCTGCCGGCAAACGGTACATCGAACGGATTACCGAATGCATCCCCAAGGAGAAGGAGCCGCTGGGCATGATTGAAGGGGGCACCCACGGGAGCATCAGGAAGATGCTAGGCCACTTCATGGAAATGCAGGCGGAATATTACCGCCGCGTTCATGACCAGAGCTCCTTTTCCTCCCGGAACATCATCGAGTTTCGCGACGGAGGATATGTGGCCGCAGAACCCATTTCCGAGAGGAACTTCAGGGAAATGGCCGAGCAGATGAGTGTGGAAGATGCGGTCATGTTCAAGGATTTTACTCAGACGAACTGGGGGAATGGATATGGGAGTTAGGCGTCTGCTGTTCCTGGTCCTGATCATTTCTCTGGCGTTGTTTGCGGTAGTCAATGCCGTCATGATGTGGCTGAATAACAGGGCGCGGCGGAACCGGCTGGAGCTGCTGAGCGATCCTGCGCGTCCGAAGGATGAATTGATGCTGCGCAAACGATGGCAGCAATTTCTTCAAACCGCTTATATCGTAGGTTGTTCTGTACCGCTTCTTTCAGCCTATATCCGAAAAGTAAGGAAACGGGTAAGCGGCGTTCATGCGTATGAGGAATTTTATCTCCGCCATGAGGTCATGAAGGTTACGCTTTCCATACTGGGGACACTGGGCATTTCAGTTGCGGTGCTGTTTCTGCTGAACCCCAGCTTAAGTTTCCTTCTGCTGGTTCTGCTTACTGCGGTGGTGATCAACAGCCTGTTGATCGACATGGTGGTTAACCGGCTGGAGCGCCGGCTGCTCGTCCAAATGCTCGATCTGTTCTCGGACATCCGCCACCGGTATCATCAGCACGGGATGGTAGATGAAGCGCTGCAGGAGGCGGCTGAATCGGCAGAGGACGAGGCAGGCCTTCATACCCGAAAAATTGCCGAGGCGCTGATCAGCAACAACCCTTCTGAAGAATTGGAGAAGTACTATGAAGCTGCACCCAACCGCTTTTTAAAAGCATTTGCCGGTATTTCCTACATGATCATGGAATTTGGAGACAAGGTGAAGGAGCATGGCTCCATCTATTTGCAGGGACTTAGCGGGCTGACGAAGGAAATCCATCTGGAAATTTTGCGGCGAAGCAAGCTCGATTATCTGTTAAAAGGCCTCAACGTGATCGCGTTAGTTCCCCTGTTTTTTACCAAACCGATCGAGCGATGGGCCAGAAGCAGCTTTCCGGCGATGGATGAGTTTTATATGAGCAAGCTTGGGTATGCGGCCAAAATTCTCATATATATCGTGATTATCCTTTCGTTTGTTTTGCTGCAAAAGCTTCAGCAGAATGATGAAACTACATACCGGGCGGGAAGAAACAGCCGCCCATGGGAGAAAGCAATCTCGCGTGTTCCGTTATTCCGGGTAATGGCCGCATGGGCCGCCCCCCATCCGGGAAGCGCTGATTATTCCAAAGTGGTCCGCTTGATGAAGGAAACCGGAACCGAGCTGACCTATGAATGGTTTTACATCCGGCGGGTCGTCTACAGCCTCATCGTGTTTGCGGTTACGCTGACGATGACATTGTATCTTCATCAGATGTCCAGGCATCACATTATGTACGATCCGGTGGTTCAGGACAGCTTCTTCGGGCAGACGACCATCACCCAGCAAGAGGAAGCCAAGCGTCTCAGCAGCCGGGACCTAGAGGTCATGAGAAGGGTGAACATGTCGCCGGAAGCTACCTATGCGGAGATTGCCGAACAGCTGCAGCAGGCTGAAAGCAAAGGTCTCGGCAAAGACGAGCTTGTAGACTCGGCTAACCGGATCCTCGGCAAGCTTCAGGCTTATCACAACGAGTATTTTAAATGGTGGGAGCTTGTGTTGTGCCTCTTCGCCGGCATGCTTGGATACGAATGGCCTTTCTGGCTGCTTCTGTTCCAGAGAAAGCTCCGCTATATGGACATGCGGCATGAAGTCTACCAGTACCAGACCGTCATTTCGATGCTGAGGGAGATGGACCGGATTTCGGTGGAGGAAATTTTGGAGTGGATGGACCGTTTTGCCGTCATATTCAAAATTCCGATTCAGAAGTGTCTCATCCATTATGACCACGGAGGGGAAATGGCTCTCCAGCAATTGAAGGAGGAGGTGCGGTTCACCGAGTTTCAAAGAATCGTGGACAAGCTGCTCCTTTCCGTGGAGAAAATACCGATCAGCCAGGCTTTCGACGATTTGGAAGGCGAGATGTCCTTTTATTTTGAGCAGCGAAAACAGGATTATGAGCGGATCATTGATACAAAAGCGGGTCTTGGCAGGCTGATCGGCTTTGCACCCATGTACTCCTTGATTTTCATCTATTTGGTCATCCCGCTGATTGCGATGAGCTTCATGCAGATGAACATCTACTACGAGCAAATTCAAAAAATATAAGGAGATGTAAACCTATGAACAACGCGTCCAGTGCATTAAAAGTAGCCGCAGGCATTTTTCTGACGATCGCACTCATTACGATTGTCGTCATCCTGTTTATATCGGCGCAGGAAGCTACAAAAACCGCGCAAAACAATTTCTCGGACATCCAGACCGAGCTGTCCCAGGCTTCGTTTACGGTTTACGACGGAACAAGCATCAGCGGTTCCCAGGTGACGAATGCACTGCGAAAGTTCAAGGATAAGGACCAATTCGGCATTTTGGTGAAAACGGGCAAAAACAGGCAGGGTCAGTGGTACGGCAATCAGCTCAACATCAGCGCCGATATTGCGAGCGACAATTACGGTTCGGTGATCAATACAGGGCAGCGTGTAGGAAACTTGACGCAAACCGCCAACGAGTCCAGCAATGAGTATGTCAATCCAAGCGGAAAGTTTAAGGCAAGCATCGTGAAGGACAGCTCCAATGTGGTACGGGGACTTATATTTGAGCAGTAGGCAGTGACGGTGAAGGAGTGGCTTAGGTTATGAATCAGCATGCAGAAAGCATGATTTCCGTCAGTATAGCCTTCATTTTGTTTATCAGCGCCTGCATCATCGCTCTAGGCTTAACGGGAGAACTGAACCGTGCCGTGAACGGGGCAGGGAGCGCCGCCCAGGGACAGTTGAGAAGCGTACAGCCCGTTTTGGAAGCATCGCATGCGAATTGGGTAAGCGGCTCTCAAGTTGTGTTCAGTATGATGGGGCTTAACGATCCGGGTGTCCGGATTTCGGTAGACGGTGCAATTGTTCCCGGAGGTCCAGGGGAGGATGGGTTTGATTTCTCAATGATCGAGACCGGCGCGCTCTACTCCGTTGCTTATGAGTGGGACGGCTCCGGCGTCCTGACAGGCATCTATTTTGCGAAGTCGGAGAATAGGGAGGAGACCAGCCATGAGTAACGCCATCTCGAAGTTTGCGGCGGTGCTGCTGGCCGTGGTCGTCATGTATATTTATCCGGCAGCGGAAGCTTCGCAGCGGCAGGACGACCTGTCCCGCATCGTCGTCTATAATGCAGTGACGCAGTTCGTGGATGCCGTAAGGAACAAGGGCTATATCAGTCCGGTGATGTATGAGCAATTTCTGGAAGAAATTCAGACGACGGGTAACGAGTTCGACGTGCAGATGGAGCATCTTCACAAGAAATATCATCCTGAATATATCGACGCGGCTGATCCGGGTACGTTTCAAAACAAGTTCAGTACCGTTTATGACGGATATTATACCTCTGACATTATGAATCATATATTTCCCAACACTACGGTTCCCAAAGACGATGAATCGAGAGTCTACAAGCTCACGGCCGGAGACTTTTTTAAAGTTACGGTCAAAAATGTGAACCGGACGGCGGGAACGGTGATGTTCGATTTCGTTACAGGGGCATTGACCGGTGAGGCCGCAGTGATCGCTTTTCCGTATGGAGGCATGGTACTTAATGAAGATTACTGATTTTTGCCTCGTATTCATCGTCATATTCTTTCCGGTCTTTTTGATCGTGGGTTACCATGTTCAGGATCAGCGGAATGTTCGTTTTACCGAGCTGAAGTACGTTACAGCCTTGAGAACAGCGGCTCAGGACGCGGGGAGCATGCTGAACGTCAATGAGCGGCAGGAGTTTGAGTCAGGCTACGGCTCGGCGAAATTTTTTAAAGCGGATAAGGAGCTGGCCCTTGATACGTTTTACTATACACTGTATGCCAATTTGGGGATCGAAGAAGACGCGGCTGCCCAGGAGGTGCTGGACCGTTACATTCCGGCCGTAGTTGTGATCGATTACGACGGATACTGGGTGTACGCGATGGAGGAATATAAGGGAGCTGACGGCATGGCATATGCCAAGCATCTATGGCTTCCGAAAAAGCCGTATAGTTACAGCGACCGGGCAGGCAATCTGGTCCATTTTACGCTCGATAATGTCGTAGAAGCTTATCAAGCCGGCTCGGGCACTTGGATCAGGGGACTTCAAAGGGAGCTCGGACCGACTTCGTCCATTCCTTTGCTGCAAGATGGGGTCCGGTATGAGCAGGTAAGAAGAACGACCATCGTTCAGGCGGTCGAGGACGACCTGGCCAATGTCATTAACAGGCATAATGAAAAGGCAGTCCGAAACGGCGCATCCTACGTATTTACGCTTCCGCTCATTTCACAGGAGGAGTGGAATAACTCGATCGACGATATTGGCATCTTGGCGTTTATCCAAGGCATCCCTATCGGCGAGCAAGCATTGAACAATTACGCGCTGGGCAGCGGGAGATTGGTCAAGTCGACCGTTATCAAGGCGGGGGTGGATCACCGAACAGGTATCCGTTATTATTCCAGAGGTGATTGTGCCGATGATTTGGACGCTGCGGAGACCTTTACGAGCGCCAAAGAAGCGGCTGCAAACGGCTATTTTGAGAAACCGTGCACACGGGCTTTCGAGCCGTAATGGTTTCTTCAATTAAGAAACAATGATTTCGTGGATTTCTGTTTTACGGCTGGCTCCTTCTTATGATAAAATGATGTCTTGAATGTCATTTCAATGACTTGATGCTAAAATTGAATTTTTATCATAGATAGGAGCGCAAAAAGCAGCTATGAGCTTATTGACAGTCGAAAACGTCTCCCACAATTTCGGGGATCGCACGTTGTTTAAAAACGTATCCTTCCGTCTCCTGGCCGGCGAACATGTAGGACTCGTCGGTGCTAACGGTGTCGGAAAGTCAACCTTGATGAATATTTTGACGGGACAGCTGCTGAAGGACAACGGCAAGGTGGAATGGACGCCGAAGGTCCGCTACGGCTATCTGGACCAGCATACGAAGCTGACGCCGGGCAAGACGATCCGCGATGTGCTTAAGGATGCCTTCCTGCCGCTGCTGGAGCTGGAAAAAGAGATGATGGAGATCACCGAGAAAATGGCCGATGCGTCTCCCGAAGAGCTGGAGCTGCTGCTTGAGCAGATGGGCGATATTCAGGAACAGCTGGATATCGGCGATTTCTACATGCTCGACGTCAAAGTGGAAGAGATGGCAAACGGTCTTGGCCTTAATGCGATTGGGCTGGACCGGGACGTGGCCGCCCTCAGCGGTGGTCAGCGCACCAAGGTGCTGCTGGCCAAGCTGCTGCTCGAGAAACCGACCGTTCTTCTTCTCGACGAGCCAACCAACTATTTGGACGTGGAGCATATCGAGTGGCTGACCCAGTATCTGAAAGATTATCCGCATGCCTTTATCTTGATCTCCCACGACACGGAATTCATGAACCAGGTCGTCGATGTGATTTACCATCTGGAATTCGCTAAACTGACCCGGTATTCGGCCAATTACGAGAAGTTTTTGGAGATGGCGGATATTTCAAAAAATCAGCACATCGACGCCTATGAGAAGCAGCAGGAATTTATCAAGAAGCAGGAAGACTTTATCCAGCGGAATAAGGCGCGTTATTCGACCTCCGGCCGGGCGAAGAGCCGGGAGAAGCAGCTGGAGCGCATCGAGCGGATCGATCGTCCGGAAGAAGCGGCCAAGCCGGTGTTTAACTTTAAAGAGGCACGGGCCAGCGGCAAGACGGTGTTTGAAGGGATCGATTTCGAGATCGGTTATACCCACGCCCTGCTTCCCAAAATGAGCATGACGATTGAACGCGGAGAAAAAATCGCTATCGTCGGCTGCAACGGCGTCGGCAAATCGACGCTCCTGAAGACGATCATGGGTAAAATCCCGCCGATCAGCGGCAAAACGTACCTTGGCGATTTTCTGTATCCGGCCTACTTTGAGCAGGAAGTCCGCCCCGGCAACATCACGCCGATTGACGACGTATGGAATGAGTTCTCGTCTTTGAACCAGCACGAAGTCCGTGCTCACTTGGCCCGCTGCGGCCTGAAGAACGAGCACATTACGCGTCCGCTCAATATGCTCAGCGGCGGCGAGCAGGCAAAGGTCCGATTGTGCAAGCTGATGATGCGTGAAGCGAACTGGATCCTTTTTGACGAGCCGACAAACCATCTTGACGTCGTGGCCAAAGCCGAGCTGAAGCGCGCCCTTCAGGAATTTAAGGGGACGGTGCTGCTCGTTTCCCACGAACCGGATTTTTATGAGGATTGGGTCACCAAAATTTGGAACGTAGAAGAGTGGTCCGCACAGCGGGCTTAACTGCCTTGTAAATATCGAGCACTCGCAGCAAACAATAACCAAAAGCATATCATAGCCGCTTTCCTTCGGGATTGCGGCTTTTTATGAAAGGAATGATGAGCGATGCAACATACAGGAGACCGTTACTCCCGGCAGGAGCGGTTTGCCCCTTTGGGCAGGGAAGGCCAGCAGAGGCTGGCGGGCAGCCACGTTCTCATTATTGGCGCGGGGGCGCTCGGCACTTCGATCGCCGAGACGCTGGCCCGTTCCGGGGTGGGCCATCTCACGATCGCCGACAGGGATTACGTGGAATGGAGCAATCTTCAGCGGCAGCAGCTGTTTTCCGAGGAAGACGCCCAGCGGCGGCTGCCGAAGGCGGTAGCGGCCAAGCAGCGCCTGGAGGCGATCAATTCGGAGATTGTCATCGACAGCCATATTATGGACGTACGCGTCGATGAACTGGAGGAGCTGGTCCGCGGAGTGGATCTGATCATGGACGGTACCGATAATTTCGATACCCGTCTACTGATCAACGATCTCGCCCACAAGCATGACCTTCCCTGGATATATGGGGGCTGTGTCGGCAGCTATGGCATCACCTACACCATTCTCCCCGGCAAGACGCCCTGTCTGAACTGCTTGCTGGGCACTGTCCCGCTCGGTGGAGACACCTGCGACACAGCGGGCATCATTCCACAGGCTGTACAGATGGTGACGGCCCACCAGACTACGGAGGCTATGAAGCTATTAAGCGGGCATCCCGAGGCGCTATCGAACAAACTGGTGTCCTTTGACCTTTGGCGCAACGAGTGGATCACGATCGGCGTAGACCATGCGAAAATGGAGGATTGCCCGACCTGTGGACATCAGCGGACGTACCCCTACCTGTCAGCCTCAAATCTGGAGAAAACCGACGTGCTCTGCGGGCGCGACACCGTTCAGATCCGTCCAGGAAGCAAGCGGTCCCTTGATTTGGCGGAAACAGCCGACAGGCTGGCCAAGCTTGGAGAGGGTATCGTCGACGCCAACCCTTTTCTGGTATCATTTCAATTGGAATCGAAGCGGATGGTCATCTTTGCCGACGGGAGGGTGCTGGTGCACGGCACCAAGGATATTCCCGAGGCCAGGTCGCTGTATCATCGGTATTTTGGGTAAAAGGCATCATTTTCAAATTCAGACCATTCCGTATTCCGGAATGGTTTTTTATTTTGTGGCCACCCTAAAAGGAAACAATCGGCGTGCTCGCCGGAGCAAGCGGTTCTGACCGCACATTATCAATACTAAAAAAGTCGGTGGGCTGACATGCACGAAAGCATCCTGGCTATGGGACTGGCGATGGACAGTGAGGTCGTTGATGCTCTTCTGGAAGAGCGGTTCGAAATATATATTGCCGGGGACGAAGAAGAAGCTGCTCAATACGCGCGCAGCCATCCGGTCGACCTGCTGCTCATGGATTTGACCGGTTCCGCTGTGCCTTTAACCCGGCTCATTCGCACCGTCCAGCGTGAGCAGAAGGGCCGGCGGTTCCCTGCCGTCGTTTTGACGCAGTCCGATATGGACCTTCCTGTGTCCAGGCTTTTCCGTGCAGGCGCCAACGACGTGCTGAAAAAGCCTGCCGACACCGACGAACTGCTGGCCCGGATCCGCAATTTGCTGTCGCTGTTCGGGCTGATCGAAGAACAGTACGGACAGACGGTCACGATTGCCGACCTGGATATCGAACCCAAGAGCCGGACGGTAACGCGCGGTGGAATCCCTATTGAACTGACCGCAAAAGAATATGACCTGCTGCTGTACCTGGCCAGGCACGTGAACCAAGTGTGCAGCCGTGAGGACATCTTGAAGTATGTATGGGAATTCGAATTTCATATGGTGACCAATGTCGTGGATGTATATATCCGGCATTTGAGGAAAAAGGTTGACCGCGGATTTAAGCAAAAACTGATTCACACCGTGCGCGGAGTGGGTTATATAATAAAAGAAGGCCAATAGTCCTACAGGACTACCAGCCTTCCACGTTGATGTCTATTATAACCTACAGTACGCGGCGTGCTTTCAGATAAGTTCTCTTCCAGTTGCCGGAGTTCAGATCGGAAATCGTTACGCCGGGAGAACCGTACGTGTGCAGAATTTTACCGTTGCCGGCATATACCGCCACGTGAGTTACGTTATGTCCGTTGGCTCTGCTGCCGCTGGAGAAGAACACAAGATCTCCGGGCTTCAGGTTTGCTTTCGATACGGCTTTTCCGACTTTGGATTGCGCCACAGAAGTACGCGGCAAGTTTACACCGTACTTCTTAAAGATATGCTTCATAAAAGAAGAGCAGTCAAAATTTCTTGTTGTGCTGGTCGAAGCACCGAACTTGTATGGAGTACCCATATATTGTTTTCCGTAATTTACGACTTTTTGTCCAGTAGTTGTCGATGTCGTTGCAACTTGAGTATTAGCTGCAGAGGCTTCCGTTACCTGTGCGCTCGTTGCGATCATTCCACCAAAACCTATAGATGCACATAACCCTACGGTTACTACTTTTTGGATCAGTTGTTTGTTCATGTTGTATTACCTCCAAATTTCGTTTTCTCTCAAGCTCGTCTCCGAGTATAACAGCTTTGAAACAACCTAAATTCTGGATGATGTGTAACAAAACGTTGTGGCTGTAAGAGAAATGGGCTTTTATTAAAAAACGATTAAAAGTTACAAAAAATTAAGAAATACATCTACCCATCCTTGTAGCAAATAAAAAAACCCTTGATAAACAAGGGTTTTCATCGTTTTTTGCAACATTTCATTTCGGTTACAAAATTGTTGTCAAACAAAAGCTGCTGCTATTTTAATCATTGCTTTGGATGACCAGAAGGAGTCCGCCTTCCACGGTGATTGTGCCTTGGGAATCGGTTAATTGGTTGCTGATGCCGAGGGATTCTCCCATTTTAAGCGTGGCGTTGTCCAAGGGGTATTGAAATCCTGTTAATGTAATTCCGGTCACTTCGGGGGTCATGGGCAGCAGGGAAACATACTTGTACCCTCTCTCCTGGACCTCAATGGAAGAGCCGGTGAGTGTCATATAATTGTTACGGTCCAGCAGGGCGCAGGAGATATGGTGCTGCAATACCCGGTTCATCATCTGGATATTGGCTAACGTGTGGTCGAGCCTCGACCCTGTTACCCCCATCAGCAGAATGATATCCGGCTGTTCTTTGATGGCAAGGTCCAGCGCAAGCTCCGTATCGGTCAAATCCTTGTCGATGGGATCGCAATCGATGAGCTGCTTGCTGCCGCTTCTAACCTTTTGCAAATCGGCCGGAGATATGGAGTCAAAATCGCCTACAGCCAGATCAGGCTTATAATTGTTTTCTATTAAAAATAACGCTCCACGGTCGGCACCGATCAAAAAGTCGGAAGGCCTGATTTCCTTCAAGTACTGCTTGTGCAGATCGCCTCCGGAAAAGATCAATACCCGTTTCTGTTCCATCCTGTTTACCTCCGATTGTCGCATTGACGGCTCTTGGCAAGCCCTTTAATTCGCTGTTTATCGAAAGGGCTTGGAAGTTATTCTAGTATAAATCAGAATAGATGGTTGCACAATTCGGCCGACAGCGGCTACAATGGATGACAGCATATGTTAGGGAGAGGTCAGAAAGAAAGTGGACATGCACGTTTTTGAACTATTCAGCATGATCGGAACCATCGCTTTCGCCATGTCCGGTGCGCTCGTAGCCATGGAGGAAGAGTACGACATTTTGGGAATCTTGGTTCTCGGCCTGGTGACTGCTTTCGGCGGCGGGGTCATCCGCAATGTACTGATCGGTGTGCCGGTGACGACGCTTTGGAGCCAGGGACTGCTGATCAAATTGGCGGTCGTGGCGGTGATCGTCGCTTTCCTGCTGCCTGTAAACTGGATCAGGCATTGGAAGAGGGCGGAGGCGCTGCTGGATGCGGTGGGATTGTCAGCCTTCGCGATCCAAGGCGCATTGTATGCAGCCAACATGCATCATCCGCTCAGCGCGGTCGTTGTTGCCGCCGTGTTGACGGGCATTGGGGGAGGAATTATCCGGGACCTGCTCGCCGGAAGGAAGCCGCTTGTGCTTCGAGATGAGATATATGCCGTGTGGGCGATGCTGGCCGGGGTAGCCATCGGACTGCATTGGATCCAGACTACACTGGAAGTGATCGTTTTGTTTGCGGCGGTGGTGGTGTTCCGGATGCTGTCTGTTTTTTATAAATGGAAGCTCCCGCGGCGTTCGCTGCAGCCATCTGCCCTACAGCCCGTCATCCGAGACGAACGGCACAAGGAATCAGCATAAAGCTAGGAGGACGAGACTTACATGATTTCCGTTTTATTTGTTTGTTTGGGCAACATTTGCCGCTCACCGATGGCTGAGGCGATCTTGAGACATAAAGTGGGCGAGGCAGGGCTGGAAGGAAAGATCAACGTGGATTCCGCAGGCACGGGTGACTGGCACCTCGGCAAGATTCCGCATGAAGGAACCCGGCGGATGCTGGATCAGTACAAGATCAGTTATGCGGGAATGAAGGCGAGGCAGGTCGCGAGCAGCGATTTCGAAACCTTCGACTATATCGTCTGCATGGATGACAGCAACGCGGCGAACCTGCGCAAGCTTCCGGGGGGAGAACAGGCGACCGTCCTGAAGTTCATGGACCTGCTGCCGGATCATGAGCTTCGCGAAGTGCCGGACCCTTATTATACGGGGAATTTCGAGCAGGTTTACGAATTGATGGACGCGGGCTGCCAGGTACTTTTGGACAAAATATGCCAAGAAAAGCTATAATAGAAAAGACACGCCCGAACGAGGCAATGATCAAAAAGGAAAGCGGCAGGCGCACTGCCGTTTTTTCAGGCTGGAATTGAAAGCGTAACCACTTGCGGGGATAAAAAAAGGTGAACGTCGGCTGAGCTGTGGCTGCTGCATTAGCATTCATACCGGAACATGTTCACCTTTGTGCTGTTCAATAGAGGGTAATGGGTCAGGCGCGAAGAAAATAGAGCAGTGCATCCGGCAGTTCTTTTTGCCAGAAGCCCCAAATATGCTTGCCATCTTTCTCGGTATACCGAACGGTTGCGCCGCGGTCCAACAGCAGTTCTTTCATGCTTCGGTTAATCTCGACGAAGTTGTAGACTCCAAGGTCGCTCTCGAAATGGGTTTCCTGCAGGCCGACGATCATGTAGACATCGAGCCAGGACAAGTCATCGTTTTCGGCTACGATTTCCTGGGTGTCCGTATAGTAAGCGCCGGACAAGCTGATAATCCGGTGAAACATCTCCGGATAGTTCATAGCCAGGTGGAGCGAAACGCATCCTCCCAGCGAGTCGCCGGCCAGCACGCGCTGCCCGGGGTCTTGCCGCACGGGATATTTTTGCTCGATGAAGGGAATAATTTCTTCGGCAAAGCACCGGGTGTAGGCCTCGAACCGGCTGCCGAACGGCGCGTATTCTTCGGTTCGCACGGAGGTGTCGACCTCGACGCCTACGACGATGAAGGGTTCGGCGAGATCGTCCAGAATCAGCTGATTGGCGATGGTCGCGATCCGGCCGAAATTAAAAAATTCCTCTCCATCCTGGCAGTAGACGACCGGATAGCTGACGACCTCGTGGTAGCCGGGCGGCAGATAAACGCGCAGGTTACGGCTTTCATTCAAAAAGCGGCTCTCCAGTTGTTCCTTGTGAATGGTTCGTTTCAAGTATTTTGAATCCGTCATTCATGATCACCTTTCGTGCGGTTAATTTTTGCAATCGGGAAAACAATAAGTTACTATAACCCATGTTTGCCGATTTTGTACCTGTTTCAGTCAAAGCACTCTGCCTGTTATACAAAATACATTCGCCTGTTATACATACAAAGCGCAAATATTTTGAAATTTAATCCGCAATAGCTTTGACGAAACGAATAAAACAGGTGTATAATAATTCTATAACAGCGGAACTTGATATTCAAATTTTTTTGTTGAGGTGAAGAGAATGAGCAAGGTTCCTTATGAAGTATACACCGAGGAAGTCGAAGCGCTTTCCGTGCTTTCTCCGGACGGTGAAATTGTTAATGAAGCGAAAATGCCTAAACTTACTGATGATCAGTTAAAAGAAATTATGTACCGTATGGTATTTACACGTACTTGGGATGACCGTGCTGTTAACCTTGGACGTCAGGGCCGTCTCGGCTTCTACGCACCGGTTTCCGGTCAGGAAGCGACGATGGTCGGCAGTGAATTCGCGCTGGAGAAAGATGACTTTATCTGCCCGGGCTACCGCGACATGCCGCAGATCGTATGGCACGGACTTCCGCTATACCAAGCATTCCTGTACTCCCGCGGACATCAAGAAGGCGGCCGCATTCCTGAGGGCGTTAACGTCTTGATGCCACAAATTATTATCGGTGCGCAAATTTTGCACGCGATGGGTATTGCCATGGGCTACAAGCTGAAGAAGCAGAAGCAAGTGGTCATTACGTACACAGGTGACGGCGGATCTTCCGAGGGCGACTTCTACGAAGGCCTGAACTATGCCGGACGCTTCAAACTTCCTGTCATTTTCTTCGTACAAAACAACGGCTACGCCATTACGACTCCTTTCGCAAAACAAACGGCATCCTTATCGATCGCGCACAAAGCGGTTGCAGCTGGTATCCGCGGCGTAAAAGTCGACGGTATGGACGTGCTTGCCGTTATTAGTGCTGTTCAAGAAGCTGCTGAGCTCGCGCGGAGCGGGGAAGGCGCAACTTTGATCGAAGGCGTAACTTACCGGTACCGTCCGCACTCCTTGTCCGACGATGCAACCAAATACCGCACGAAGGACGAAGAAGGCGAATGGAACGCGAAGGATCCGATTACGCGCCTCGGCAAGTACCTGGAGAAGAAAGGCCTGTGGTCGGAAGAAGACACGGCCCGCGTGAAAGAGGAAGCCAAAGCGAAAGTAAACGAAGAGATCAAAAAAGCGGAACAGACTCAAAAAATGACCGTTCCCGGCCTGATCGACAGCATGTTCGAACAAACACCGAAACATTTGGAAGAACAAAAGGCCGATTTCCAATAAATCGTTTGATCCGTTTTGCGTAGTTTAACGAATGTTTAAGGAGGAAATGAAGCAATGGCACAAATGAATATGAAGGAAGCAATCCGCGATGCGCTGCGCGTGGAACTCAAGCGTGACCCGAACGTGATTGTGTTTGGTGAGGACGTAGGTAATGTCGGCGGCGTATTCCGTGCGACGGAAGGGCTGCAAAAAGAATTCGGAGAGGAACGCGTCTTTGACACGCCTCTGGCTGAATCCGCGATCGGCGGCCTGGCTGTAGGCCTCGGGATCCAAGGCTTCCGTCCGGTAGCCGAAATCCAGTTTGTCGGCTTTATCTTTGAAGCGCTCGACCAAATGTTTGTACAGGCGGCCCGCATGCGTTTCCGTTCCGGCGGACGCTACAACGCGCCGATCGTATTCCGCACACCTTTTGGCGGCGGGGTTAAAGCAGCTGAACTTCACACCGATTCCCTGGAAGGTTTGGCCGTTCAAACACCGGGTATTAAAGTGGTAGTGCCGTCGAACCCTTACGACGCCAAAGGCCTGATGATTGCGGCGATCCGTGACAACGATCCGGTGTTCTTCATGGAGCACTTGAACCTGTACCACGCGTTCCGCGCCGAAGTTCCTGAAGAGGATTACGTCGTTGAGCTGGGTAAGGCTAACGTGGTCCGCGAAGGTTCCGACGTGACGATTATCGCCTACGGCATGATGGTTCATACCGCTACGAAAGCAGCGGAAGAGCTTGAGAAAACGAAAGGCATCAAAGCCGAAATCATCGACCTGCGTACGCTGAATCCTTTGGATATCGATACGATCGTTGCATCGATCAAGAAAACAAACCGTGCCATCGTCGTACAGGAAGCTCAAAAAACTTCCGGCGTTGCGGCTGAGGTCATTGCTCAAATCAACGAAAAAGCGATTCTTCACCTGGAAGCTCCAGTACTGCGCGTAACTGGACCTGACACGGTATATCCTTTTGCCCAAATCGAAGATACATGGCTTCCTACACCGGCTCGAATCATCGCTGCAGTCAACAAAGTCATGGAATTCTAAGAATCGCAGTCATTCAATAGGGAGGTAGTAACGTGGCAAAATTTGAATATCGGTTCCCCGAACTGGGAGAGGGCTTGCATGAAGGCGAAATTATCAAAATGCATATCAAGCCCGGCGATAAAGTAACAGACGACGACATCATTATGGAAGTGCAGAACGACAAGGCGGTTGTAGAAGTGCCTTGTCCGGTTAACGGCACAGTACAGGAAGTATTCACGAAGGACGGACAGGTGTGCCGTGTTGGCGAAGTAGTCGCCATTATCGATGCGGAAGGCGAAGTGCCTGAGCAGGAAGCTCCTGCCGGCGATCACGGCGCCCAAGAAGCAGACGCAGCAAAAGGCAGCGCGGATACAACATCTTCCCCTGCGGCAAGCAGCCCTGCTGATGCCAAAGAAGGCGGCGCTGACCAAGCTCCGGCTCCTGCAGCTCCGAACAAAGAAGTGCTGGCTACGCCAAGCGTGCGCAAGTTTGCGCGTGAGCAAGGCGTTGACATCACGCAAGTGAGCGGAACAGGCAACAACGGTAAAGTGACTAAAGAGGACGTCGAAGCCTTCAAGAATGGCGGCGGTCAAGCAGCAGCGCCTGCAGCAGCTAAGGCTGAAGAGAAGGCAGCTGCACCTGCAGCGGCAGCAGCAGCCGCGGATCCACGTGCTGAAGAAGAGCGCGTACCGTTCAAAGGAATCCGTAAAGCGATCGCTAACGCCATGGTGAAATCGGCGTATACAGCTCCGCACGTTACGATCATGGACGAAGTGGACGTAACCGAGCTGGTGGCATTCCGTACCCGCATGAAACCGATCGCCGAGAAGAAAGGCACGAAGGTCACTTATCTGCCGTTCATCGTCAAAGCGCTTGTGGCGGCCAGCCGGCAATTCCCTGCTTTGAACGCGACGATCGACGAAGAAAACAACGAAATCGTCTACAAGAAGTACTACAACATCGGTATCGCAACCGATACAGATAACGGTCTGATCGTACCGGTCATCAAAGATGCCGACCGTAAGAGCATCTGGATGATCGCTGACGCGATCCGCGACCTCGCGGCACGCGGCCGTGACGGCAAACTGGCTCCGGCAGAAATGAAAGGCAGCACGATCTCCATCACCAATATCGGTTCCGCCGGTGGCATGTTCTTTACTCCGATCATCAACTTCCCTGAAGTGGCGATCCTGGGTACCGGACGCATTACCGAAAAACCTGTCGTGAAGAACGGCGAAATCGTGGCAGCTCCAGTTATGGCCCTGTCCCTGAGCTTTGACCACCGCATCATCGATGGTGCTACAGCCCAAAACTTTATGAACTATATTAAATCACTGCTCAGCAACCCTGAGCTGCTGGTTATGGAGGTGTAAGATATGGTAGTAGGTGACGCTTCTCTCGATATCGATACATTAGTGATTGGTGCTGGTCCCGGCGGTTACGTGGCAGCCATCCGTGCTGCACAGCTAGGACAAAAGGTTCTGATTGTGGATAAATCCGAAGTGGGCGGCGTGTGCTTGAACCGCGGATGTATCCCTTCCAAAGCCCTGATTGCGGCCGCTCATCAATATGAGTCTGCCGTTCACGGCGAATCTTTCGGCGTAACTGCTGAAAATGTAAAAGTGGACTTTGGCAAAACCCAGGAATTCAAAAACGGCGTTGTGAAAAAGCTGACCGGCGGCGTTGCCGGCCTGCTCAAAGGCAACAAGGTTGAAATTTTCAACGGCGAGTGCATGTTCATCAACGAAAACGAGGCGCGCGTGTTCAACGAACACGAGTCCCCTCGCTACCGTTTCAAAAACTGCATCATCGCTACAGGCTCCCGTCCGATCGAGCTCAAAGCGTTCCCGTTCGGCGGCCGTATCCTGTCTTCGACAGAAGCGCTGAGCCTGCCTGAAATTCCGAAGAGCATGGTTGTCATCGGCGGTGGATACATCGGTGCCGAGCTTGGCCAAATGTACTCCAAATTCGGAACAAAAGTAACGATCATCGAAGGACTGGATTCCATCCTGAACGGATTCGATCCGGACATGACGAAGCTCGTTGTGAAGAGCATGACCAAAACCGGCGTGGAAATCATCACTAACGCCAAAGCGGAAAGTGCAACTCAAACCGACAGCGAAGTTACGGTGAAATACTCCGTGAACGGCGAAACGAAAGAAGTGACTGCCGACTACCTGCTCGTTACGGTTGGTCGCCGTCCAAACACCGACGGAGAGCTCGGACTCGACCTGATCGGTATCGAATTGGATGACCGCGGCCTGATCAAAGTCGATCATCAAGGACGTACGAACAAGCCGCATATCTTTGCAATCGGCGACATCGTTAAAGGCCCTGCGCTGGCACACAAAGCTTCCTACGAAGGTAAAGTAGCGGCTGAAGCCATCGCCGGACATCCTTCCGTCGTTGACTACAAAGTCGTCCCTGCCGTAGCATTCGTTGATCCTGAATGCGCGAGCGTAGGCTACACTGAAAAAGAAGCAAAAGAAAAAGGCTACAAAGCAAAAGCAGCGAAGTTCCCGTTTGCGGGCAACGGACGCGCCTTGTCCCTCAATGCTGCGGACGGCTTCGTGAAGCTGGTGTTTGACGAGGAAACTCAGCTCGTGCTGGGATGCCACATCGCCGGGGTGGAAGCTTCCAACCTGATCGCTGAGCTGGGCCTCGCTATCGAAATGGGCGCCACGCTGGAAGATATCGCTTTGACGATCCATGCGCATCCAACGCTGGGCGAAATCGTTATGGAAACTGCCGAGCTTGCGCTGGGCAATCCGATTCACGTGATCGCACCACGCCGTTAAGTTATCATCATATATAGAAGTAACTCAAGGAAAGAGCCGCCTCATGCGGCTCTTTCTTTTTTTTGTTATTGAAGGGACTTCGTCATTTCAGGCGTTAGCGCCAAAGGTGCCGGATCCATTAACGGCAGAAATAACCAGCCTAGAAGGGGCTGTTTTGCAATCCACCCATATGATAATAAGAGGGGATATGTTGTTTTTCTAATTATTGGGATCATCTGGGTGATGATGCTGACCGGTTGAGGATTTTGCTACAATGGAAAGAGCAGAACGTTTCATTCTAGGGAAGGTGGGGGATGTTATGGGAACGATGACCTCATTTCTGGAAAGAGGACTGATGGACGAAGATTTTCCGATTCGTGTGGTTCAGACAGAAGAAACGTTTCTTTTTGCGCCGCATTGGCATGAAGAAGTCGAAATTGTATATGTGGCCGAAAGCGGTGCGCGCATCGAACTGAACCATCACTTATGTGAGCTGAAGAAAGGGGAGATTTTGATGATTAAGCCGGGTGAAGTCCATTCTTTTCTGCCCGGTACCGGCAAGCTGCTGATTATCGTATTTCGCATGCATTTTTTAACAGGAACGAACCCATGCGGCCCGGATGAGCAAAACTTAAAGTCGCTCGTTTCGCACAATACCGTCATTCCGGCACATCAAGTGCAGAAGGCAAATTTGGCGCTGATGATGAAAGCGATTGCTGAAGAAGAATCGGGCAGGCAGCCCGGTTATAAATGGTCCATGAAAGCAAGGCTGTACGACCTGATCGTTCGCTTGATCCGGCTCAAGCCGGGGCAAATGGAGGATGATTGTCCAGGGGGCGCCTGCTCCGAGAGCAAAAAATTCGCCTTTATTGAGGCGGTGTGCGAGTACATGGAAAGGCACTACGACCAGCCGCTGAAGCTGGATGACATTGCCGACCATACGAACTTTAACAAATTTTATTTATGCAAGCTGTTTAAGGAAGCCCGCGGCATGACGGTTATGGATTACTTGAATCAATACCGGATTGCACAGGCTAAATGGGAGCTGCTTGGCGGCTCTGAATCGATTCTGCAGATCGCTGTGCGGAACGGATTTAACAATCTGAACTCGTTTAACCGCATTTTTAAAAAGTACAATGGCTGCACGCCTTCCGAATTTCGCAAGCGAAGCGGCAGGACTGCGCAATAAATGAACAATCCAGGCCAATATCCGATGAGCCCGGCCGGCAAAAATCCCATAAAATGATAACAAACTTAGATGTAAGCGTTTCCTTTTTAATCGTGGATGAGGGGGGACTAGTTGTTATCCTGGGATTGACCAACATCAAGCGAAAAGCAAAGGACGGGTGCTCATGAGAAGAAATCATTGGGGATATACCTTTATGCTGGGTCTGCTGGGCTTGTCCATCCTGCTGGCCGGGTGTACGGTCTCAGGCAAAGGAACGGGCTCAAGCCAGGAAATAACCGTATGGAGCTTTACCGATGAGGCGAATTACGCCATTGACAAGTTTGAGAAGAAGTACCCCGGGGTCAAGGTGAACTTCGTCAACATCCCCGGCACCTTTTACATCACCAAGCTGAAATCCGCCTTGCAGACGGCTTCCAAGGCACCGGACGTGTTCATGCTCGAAAACGGGAACATCCGTGAGCTGATCGACGTTCCCTACCTGGAGAACCTGTCTGCGGCTCCGTACGATGCAAACAAGCTCATTCCTGAGCAGTATCCCTTCGTGCAAGCCAACGAAAAGGACTCTGAAGGGAACGTCAAAGCGCTGGGTTACCAGGCGACACCTGGAGGCATTTATTACCGCCGGGACTTGGCTAAACAATATTTGGGCACAGACGATCCGGAAGAAGTCAGCAAGCAGATTGACTCTTGGGACAAAATTTTCGACATCGGCGAAAGGGTTGCCAAAGAAAGCGGGGGCAAAGTGCACGCCCTGGCGAATTGGAACGCCATTTCCGTGTCATACGAAGGCATTCCATGGGTCAAGGACAACAAGCTTGTCATCAACGACGCTTACCTGAAGGTGCTCGATATGGTGAGGGAAGCGCGGCAGCGGCATGTGCTGGCCGAATTTGACGACGGGAGCGCCGGATATGCCGCTTCCATGCAAAAGGGCGAGGTGATGTTCTATCCGGGAGCGAGCTGGGCGCTGCAGTACACGTTCAAGGCGAATGCACCGGATACGTCGGGAAAATGGGGACTTGCGCACGGCCCGGCCTCATTCAGCTCCGGGGGAACGTATATCGCCATGTACAGCAAAAGCAAAAACAAGGATCTGGCGTGGAAATTTATCCACTTCTACAATTTCGACCACGAGTTTTTGACCGAGCTGGCCCATGACCAAGACTACTTTACGAGCAATCGGGTCGTGGACGACCAGCTGGCTCCGACGCTGACTTCCGCTTACCTGGGGAACCAGAAGCACTTCGAGTTCTTTTCCGAGGAAGCGAAAAACGTGCCGAGCTATCAGCGGACGCCTTTTGATACGGTGATCAACAATGACATTTACAAAAACGTGCTGCAGCTGTACCTGAACAACAAGATGAAGACGAAAGAAGAAGCCATCCAAAGAATTAAACGGGACGTCAAGCTCAGGTACCCCGAGCTGGAGGTGGATTGACGCTTAGCGGTTGATTATTCGGCTGCGACAACGTTGGAACAACCTATACCAGGAGGTGCGTCCATGTTTGCCAAATCGATACGGAAGGACCATTACGGTTATTTTTTCATTGCACCGTTCTTTATCATCTTTCTGCTGTTCGGATTGTATCCGATTCTATACTCGCTGTATATCAGCTTTACGAACTGGGACGGGATCCGGACGCCGGAATTCGTGGGGCTGGGTAACTACGTTGCGGTATTCCACGACCCGATATTTTACAAAACCTTTCTCAACACGCTGTTTATTTGGGGCGTGTCCGTCATCCCTCAGCTGACCGTTTCGCTTGTGCTTGCCTTTATTTTAAACGAGAAGTTCGTCAAGGGAAGAAACATCTTCCGAGCCGTCTACTTCTTCCCGCATATCGTCACCGCCGCTTCGCTGGGGCTGCTGGTAAGCCTGATCTTCGACTGGCAGTCGGGCGGGCTGAACCACTTTCTCGTCGAGAGCGGCATCATCCACGATCCGATCAACTGGAAGAACAACGCCTGGTTCATGCGGCTGATCGTGTCCTCGATTTTGTTCTTTCAATACTTCGGCTACTCCATGATCATTTATTTGGCCGGACTGCAGGGAATCGATCCTTCGCTGACCGAGGCCGCCCAAATCGACGGGGCCACGAAAAAGCACATTTTCCTGCACATCACGGTTCCGATGCTGAAACCGATCATTTTGTTCCAGGTCATCACCTCGATCATCGGCGGGATGCAGATCTTCGATCAGCCCTTTACTCTCACCAATGGCACGGGAGCGCCGGACCGCGCATCCATGACCAGCATCATGTACCTGTACAACGTCGCTTTTCAGAGCACGCGGTTTGGCTACGGAGCCGCCATCGCGTTTTGCCTGTTCATCATTATCATTCTGTTCTCCGTCCTGTCGTTTGTGCTGACGAACCGGAAGAAGGCTTGAGGAAGGAGTCGATAACATGGAAGCGATTAGACCGATCCGGCGGGAACTTCCGTATGCCGCCAAGCCCAAACGCCGTCTGTCCGCCGGCATGGTGCTGCTGTATATTTTTCTGATCGGGTTTGCCGTCATCTGTATCATCCCGTTTTATCTCATGCTGATCTACTCCAGCCACAGCAATGCCGACATCGCCTCGTCGTTCATTTTTCTGCCGGGGAAGGATCTGTGGGCGAATTACAGCAACATGGCCGCAAAAATCAATATTTGGCGGGGATTCATGAACAGCTTTTTCATTGCTGGGTCCACGACGGTGCTGTCCCTGTACATCGGGGCGCTGACGGCCTACGGCTTCGCCAAATTCCGGTTTAAAGGCAACAAGCAGCTGTTCTTCGCCCTGCTGGCCACGATGATGGTGCCCGGGCAGCTGGCCCTGATCGGGGTATACCGGCTGTTCAGCACATTCGGCCTGCTCGACAGCTACGCGGCTATCATTCTGCCGGCGGCAGCGAACGCCTTTAACGTCTTTTTCATCAAGCAGTTTATCGACGGAAGCATTCCGGACGAGATCATCGAATCGTCGCGGGTCGACGGTGCGGGTGAGTTTCGGACGTTCAACCAGATCATCCTGCCGATTCTGGGTCCTGCGGTTTCCGCACTCGGCATCTTTACGTTCATCGGTTCCTGGAACAACTTCCTCGGTCCGCTCGTCCTGTTCTTCTCGCAGAGCAAATACCCGCTGCCGGTTCTGGTCGCGCTCGTGCAGGGTTATTACGGGATGGACTACGGCCTGTTGTACCTGGGTGTGGCGATTTCCATTGTGCCGATCATCATCGTGTTTGCGGTCTTTTCCAAGCAGATCATCGGGAGCGTGGCGATTGGAGCCGTTAAAGGGTAACGCTGCGTCTGTCATATGAAAAATCTCGAGATGATGTAACGGTAACAAGGCTTTGGCATGGGACGGTTCTTGGGGGAAGACCCTGGGAACCGTTTTTTTGTAGTTAGTTCCGGTATGCGGCAAGCGGACGGATTCTGGTCACTGGGGATGGACTTTTTTAGGTGTTTATCAACCATGCCCCCACATGGTAAACTAGAATATACACAATCAACAGATATATAGACATTCGGCATTGAGAGGATGGATACAAAGTGCGAAACTATTTGGAGCTGCTGCAGGACATACTGGAACACGGTACCCCCAAGGAGGACCGGACCGGAACCGGCACGATTTCCGTCTTCGGACGACAGCTGCGGTTCGATCTGTCCCAGGGCTTCCCGCTCGTGACGACGAAGCGCATCCATTTGAAATCGGTCGTCCATGAGCTGCTGTGGTTTTTGAGCGGCGATACGAATATCCGGTACCTGAAGGAAAACGGCGTTTCCATATGGGACGAGTGGGCTGACGAGAACGGGGATTTGGGACCGGTGTACGGCTCTCAGTGGCGGAACTGGGAGGCACCGGACGGCACCCATATTGACCAGATTGCGAATGTGATCGAATCGATCAAGCGGAATCCGGATTCCCGCAGACATATCGTGAGCGCATGGAACGTGGCGGAGATTGAGAACATGAAGCTTCCTCCTTGCCATTTCGTATTCCAATTCTATGTGGCCGGGGGCAAATTGTCCTGCATGCTGACGATGCGTTCGGTCGACACGTTCCTCGGACTGCCGTTTAATATTGCCAGCTACGCGCTGCTAACGCACATGGTAGCCCAGCAATGTGGGCTCGAAGTCGGCGAATTCATTTGGTCCGGCGGCGATGTGCATATTTATTCAAACCATTTGGAACAGGTCAAAACCCAGCTGGAGCGTGAGCCATTCGAGCTGCCTCAGCTTGTGATCAAACGGAAGCCCGAATCGATTTTCGACTATAAGTTCGAGGACTTCGAGTTCGTGAATTATCAGCATCATCCAGGCATTAAGGCGCCGGTCGCCATCTAGCCGGCTTTCATTTTATGTTGAAGGGAGCTTTTTGACCATGACAATGACGTTTATCTGGGCCATGGGCTCAAACGGAGTAATAGGGCGGGACAACAAGCTTCCTTGGCGGCTTCCGCGGGATATGGCTTTTTTCAAGGAAAAGACGATGGGCAAAACGGTCCTCATGGGCCGCAAAACGTGGGAATCCTTCGGCGGTAAACCGCTGCCTGGACGCGACAACGTCGTCCTGACCCGCGATCCGGATTACGAGGCACAGGGAGCCCAGATCATTCATACGATAGAAGAAGCGGTTGAGCTCGGCAAGAATAAAGAGATCATGGTGATCGGAGGAGCGGAGATTTACTATAAGCTGCTTCCGGTAGCGGACTGCCTGATCGTCACCCGGATCGACGAGACGTTTGAAGGCGACACCTATTTCCCTGAAGTAGACTTCGGAGACTGGATTCTGCAAGAAGAGATCGAAGGGATCACGGATGCGAAAAACCCGTATTCCTACCGTTTCTGCACCTATATCCGCAAAAGTTAACCGAAATTCATGTTATCATGACATGTGATCTCGATGTGAAATAGTACAAATAATTATGCGGATAATCCATTTAATATTCAAAGTTTCAAATGATACTATAATTGAAATATCTATGTAGAATGAACTTGAGCATATCATGCTCTAACTCGAAAGCTGCGCCGTGGTCAGGGGATAATACATGCACAGGCTCGGGTTCAATCTATCTACGTGTCGTTAATGTGATAGATAGGAAGTAATTTTCAACAAGATAGAAAAGAACGGATGGGGGAAAATGCGTCATGTCAACACCAACAGGCTTTATGGAGTACAGCCGCCAGCTTCCGGCGGATCGCGATCCTGCAGAGCGGATTAAGGATTGGGAAGAGTTCCATAAACATATGTCCGAAGAAGAACTGCGCACCCAGGGCGCACGCTGTATGGATTGCGGAACACCTTACTGTCATACGGGAATCGATATGGCTGGAGGCACCTCGGGCTGCCCGGTCAACAATCTGATTCCGGAATGGAACAACCTCATCTACCGCGGCTTGTGGAGAGAAGCGCTGGAGCGCCTGCATAAAACGAACAACTTTCCGGAGTTTACCGGCCGGATTTGTCCTGCTCCATGCGAAGGCTCTTGTACCGTCGGCCTGATCGGCCAGCCGGTAACGATCAAGACGATCGAGCAGGCTATTATTGATAAAGGATTTGAAGAAGGATGGGTTGTGCCGAACCCACCGGAGAAACGTACAGGCAAACGCGTGGCGGTCGTGGGCTCGGGCCCGGCAGGACTGGCCGCGGCGGCACAGCTGAACAAAGCGGGCCACAGCGTGACGGTGTACGAGCGTGCGGACCGCATCGGCGGCCTGCTGATGTACGGCATCCCGTCGATGAAGCTCGACAAATCCGTTGTTCAGCGCCGTGTGGATCTGCTTGCAGCGGAAGGCATCCAGTTTATTACGAATACCGAAATCGGCAAGGACATTCCTGCACAGCAGCTCGTTGACGACTATGATGCCGTCGTGTTGTGCGGCGGAGCCACCAAACCGCGCGAATTCAACATTGAAGGCAGCGATCTGAACGGGGTCCATTATGCCATGACGTACTTGAACGGTACGATCAAGAGCTTTCTGGACTCGGGTCTTGCCGACGGGAACTACATTTCCGCAGAAGGGAAAGACGTCATCGTGATCGGCGGCGGCGACACCGGTTCGGACTGCGTCGCAACAGCACTCCGTCATGGCTGTGCAAGCGTAACGCAGTTTGGTACGCATGAGAAGGCGCCACTGGAGCGCGATCCGATCAACAACCCTTGGCCGCAGTTCCCGAACGTATACACGCTGGATTACGCCCAGGAAGAGGCGAAAGCGGTCTTCGGCAGCGATCCGCGCGAATTTTCCATCATGACCACCAAATTTGTGGGTGATGACGAAGGAAACCTCCAAGAGCTGCACACCGTTCAAATTCAGCGGATGGTGGACGAAACAGGGCGTAAAATCTACCAGCCGATTCCGGGAACGGAGCGGGTATTCAAAGCGCAAATGGCGCTGATCGCCATCGGATTCGACGGACCGGAGCAGACGATTACCGAACAGCTCGGCCTTGAAACGGACCGCCGCTCGAACGTAAAAGCGCGGAAGGGTAAATACAACACAAACGTGGACAAAGTTTTCGCAGCCGGCGACATGCGCCGCGGCCAAAGCTTGGTCGTATGGGCCATTAACGAAGGCCGCGAAGCTGCCCGTGAAGTGGACAAATATTTGATGGGCTCGACAGTGCTGGTATAAGATCGTCGGCTCATGACCCGGGTATGATAGGACAGCGGCTCCGCATTGTTGGCGGGGCTGTTGTTTTTACTGTATCAGGTCAAATACCGATGTAAGGAGGCAGAAATCGATGGGACAAATAACGGCTTATCTGGAAGAAGATCATGATTATTTGGTAGAGTTGTGGTACCGGGCGGTTCGTGAGACACATGCTTTTTTAACCGAGGCAGATATCGCGTTTTACCGCCAGATTGTAGACGAGCAGGCACTGAAGCACGTGGAGGTGTGGGTGGAAAAGGATGACAGCGGCGTCCCCTTGGGCTTCATCGGGCTGGACGGCAGTATGGTGGAAATGCTGTTCGTCGATCCCGACCGACATGGACAAGGCATCGGCACCCGTTTACTCCGGTATGCGGAGCAGCTGAAGGGAAGCCGGCTGCGGGTCGACGTCAACGAGCAGAACGACGGGGCATACGCATTTTATCAGCGGTATGGATTTGTACGGACGGGACGGTCCGAGCTTGACGGCTCCGGACGGCCGTTCCCGCTCCTGCATTTGGAGCTGAAACGGTAAACGGGCAGGCTCAACCTGCCTCTTTAAAAACATCATGCTCTCCCAAGGTCTGGGATTATCATAGGGTGAGCTGCTGATACATAGTTAAGTTAAAAAATGCATCCGAAGCGAGGGCTCCCTTTTCATGGAGCTTCGCCGGGTGCTTTTTCCGCTTTGGCTTTTTGGAAATAATCAAACCACAAGCCTTTAATGTATTCTACCGGATCGATCAGTCCTTCTTCGATGCACAGCTCGACCAGCAAGTGAACCCCGAAGAACTGCCGCCGGTTCCGGTCATGGATACTCGATAACGCCTCCAGCGTCACCTTCTTCGCTTTTTCAACGCTGTGCTGCTCGACGCCATGCACAATTTCTTTCATGTTTTCCAGCACATAAACCGTCTTCCTTAATGTGCGGATCAGCAAAATTTGCCGGACATGCATGGGGGTAAACAGCCTGTACCCGTTTTCGGGATCCCGTTCCGGCTGGATCAGCCCTTCTTTTTCCCAATGCCGGATCGCCGAGGGCTGCACATCCGTAAGCTCAGCTGCTTCGCCGATCGTCATGCGGCCCTTCAAACGTTTGCCCGAGACAAGCGGCAGTTCGGGATCCTGGAGTAAAGCCAGGGTCTGTTCGGCAACCGTTTTTTCATGCTGCAGACGAGCCTGCTCCTGATTGACGAGCCAGAAGGCTCCGTCCATGTTACGCTGTTGAATCAAGCGAAGCACTTCAGAGGTAGTCCCGACGCCGAATCCTGAGAACATAGCCCGCAGGCAGCGGAAATAAGCCAGGTGCAGCTGGGTGTACAGGCGGTAGCCGTTATCCGACCGCTCCGGCTCGGGGACTACCCCCCAAGATTCATAGTGGCGCAGGGCGCTTGTGCTGATATACAATTCCCTGGCGATTTCGATCGGCTTATAATAACGCATTTCCCTTTCCCCCTTATGCGCTTGGATTATCTTCACTCCCCCAAGGATAACATGACGGCAAACACTGCACAAAAAGCTTTAAGTGACATGATAATGTTCCGTTGCAGGGTTACTGTGAATTCAAATGAAAATTTAAGCCAGCCTTCCCATTTGCATGAGTGTTATAAAATTTGGGTGTAAGTTGAATTTCAAGCGCTAGGTAGGAGGTAGAACATGAAACAAGAAGCAGCCGTTGATGTGCGCGGGCTAAGGAAAGCTTACGGCAAGGAGGATGTTCTGAAGGGATTGGACCTGCGGGTTGAGCAAGGAACCGTGTACGGCGTACTCGGCCCCAACGGGGCAGGCAAGACGACGCTGATCGGCATTTTGTCCACGCTGCTCGCACCGGATTCCGGTTCGGTCCGGATCTTTGGACTCGACGTCGTGAGGGAAGCCGATGCCGTGCGCCGAAGGATCGGGCTCACTGGGCAATTCGCCGCGGTGGACGAGGGGATGAGCGGCCGCGATAATCTGGTCCTCTTCGGCAGGCTGGCGGGTTATTCCGCCAAAACGGCCAAAGTCCGGGCCGAACAGCTGTTGGATGCATTTGGCCTGACCGATGCGGCCGGGCGTTCGGCCGGTAAGTATTCCGGGGGCATGCGGAGGAGGCTGGATATTGCGGCGGCGATGCTCGTCGCCCCGAACCTTCTGTTTTTGGACGAACCGACGACCGGTCTGGATCCGCGGAGCCGCAGCGAAGTGTGGGATATCGTGCGAGCCCTGGTGGATCATGGCACAACTGTGATGCTGACAACCCAGTATCTGGAGGAAGCGGACCAGCTTGCGGACCGCGTGGCAGTGATCGGCGAGGGCGCCGTCATCGCCGAAGGGACGCCCGCCGAACTAAAAGCTTCGATCGGTTCAGGCTCGATTCAAATCCGGCTGGCCGATCCGAAGCAGCGGGGGGAAGCCGAGCAGGTCCTGCGGCGTGTACTTCAAACAGAAGCCAGGCTTCATACGAACCCCGCCGAACTGTCGGCTCAAGTCTCCGATCCGCGGCAGGCTGCGCTGGCGCTGACAGAACTCAGTGAGGCAGGTATTTATACGCACCAATATTCGCTTGGAGAGCCTAGTCTTGACGAGGTTTTTCTCACGCTGACCGGCAGGAGCGCTCAAGCAGAAACTCTGAAGGAGGAGAACCGATGAGCGAACCACAGTCCAACATGGTGGCCGCCCTGAACTTGAGGGAGCGTCCGCCGCGGCCGAGCGTGCCGCAGGCGGTAATTACCTTTATTTGGCGCTCATGGCGGAAAACGAGCGGCAACGCGGCTTATTTAGCGATCGATTCGATCATTTTCCCGGCGGTCTTTCTGCTGATCTTTACGTATTTGTTCGGCGGGGCCATCTCAGGATCAACGGGAAATTACCTGCAGTATCTGCTGCCGGGCATGATGGTCTATACCGTCACCACCATGACGGTGTACATCGGCATCAATCTCAAAACAGATATCGAACGCGGTGTCTTCAACCGATTCCGAACGCTGCCGTTCTGGCAGCCCGCTGCGATCATCGGCACGATGGCCATCAACCTCATTTCCTTCGCCGTGGGGCTCATTACGACGTTAGGGCTCGGAATGCTGCTCGGATTCCGTCCGGAAGCGGGATGGTCTGGAGTGCTGCTGTCAATGCTGCTCGTGATGCTCTATGCTTTCAGTTTCAGCTGGATTTTTGCCTGCCTGGGACTGACCGTACGGAAAACCGAATCGCTCACGACGATGTCCTATCTCGTGCTGTATCCGCTCATGTTTACGAGCAACGTGTTTGCCGATACGTCCACCATGCCGGATTGGCTGGGTCCGGTCGTTGCTTACAACCCCGTCAGCCTGGCTTCCACATCCGCCCGGGCATTGATGCACGGTACGGCGGGTACGGCTGCCCTGACTACCACGCTGATAAGCTTGGGATGTATTATTGCCGTGTTTATGCCGCTTGCATTTCAGCTTTACCGCAAAAAAAGCAAGTGACCGAAACCAAAGAAAACATCGTCAGGGACTGGCAACGCTTTGGTTGTAACCCTCCCCGATCCATGGAGCGGAAGGCCCCGCCGCCAAGAGATGACTCTCCAAGGGCTTTCCCGCTTGCATTGAAAAACGGGCCTCTCGTATGCTATCATAATTTAGAGTCAATTCTATCAGAACGTGGAAGTTATCCATGAATAAACCGGCCGGGAGCAGCTATTCTCGGCCTTTTTCCATGCGGGGAGCGAATGATTGTTGAAAACTCTAGTCATAGCAGAAAAACCGGATATGGGGCGCAACATTGCCGCGGTCATTGAGCCGAGGGCGAAGAATGCCCGCTCCTATCTGGAGGGGGAGCAGTATATCATTACCTGGGCCATCGGACATCTCGTCGGTTTGGCAGAGCCGGATGCCTATGATGACCGGTACAAGAAATGGAACTTTCGTGATCTGCCGATCATGCCCGACCAATTCAAAATCGTGCCGCATTATAAAACGAAAGATCAGCTGAAAACGATCGGGGAGCTGGCAAAACGCTGCGACCGGATCGTTAATGCCTGCGATGCGGGACGGGAGGGGCAGTACATCTTTGCGCTGATTCAGCAGCAGCTGAAGCTGAAGCAGCCCGTCCGGCGGCTATGGATTTCGGACCTGACCGCAGAGAGCATCGCCCAGGGCTTCAGGGAGCTGCGGGCCGCCGAGGAATTCGAAAATTTGACGCAGGCCGCCAGGGCCCGCAGCGAGGCCGACTGGCTTATCGGCATGAACGCGACCCGAGCGTTTACGACCAAGCATAACACCCTGCTGTCCGTCGGGCGGGTTCAGACGCCCGTGCTGGCGCTCATTTATGACCGGCAGAAGGAAATCGAGTCGTTTGAATCGCTGACGTATTACGAGGTTAAGGCTCATTTTCGCCAAGAGGCGCTGGAGTACACGGGAACGTGGCAGGGAGACCGGCTGACCTCCAAGGAGAAGGCCGAGGCGATTGCCGCCAGGGTCAAAGGGAAGGAAGGCAAAATCGCCAAATACGAAGTCAAAGATACGAAGGAGTTTCCTTTTAAGCTGTATGACCTTACGCTGCTGCAGCGGGACGCAAACGCCAAGTTCGGCTTCTCCGCCAAGAAGACGCTGGACATCGCGCAGGCATTGTATGAACGGCATAAGGTGATTTCATATCCGCGGACCAGCTCGAATTACGTCAATGAGCAAAATATTGAAGGGATGCATAAGGCGCTGCATATGCTGAAATCCACTTCATATCAGGAACAGGCTGAAGGGGCCAACGCATCCCTGGTACACAAGAACAACAAGGCGATCTGCAATCCGGAGAAGGTCGAGGATCACCATGCCATCCTGCCGACGCTTAAGCGGCCCGGCCAGCTTGGCAAGGAGGAGCAGCAGCTGTACGACCTGATCATTCTGCGGTTTTTGTCCCAGTTCTATCCGCCCGCCTTGTACAAGCAGCATACGGTGCTGACCGAGGTGGAGGGGGACCTGTTTAAAACGAACGTGAAGGAGCTGCTGTCGCTGGGATGGAAGGTGCTGATGCCGAGCACCGATAAGAGCGGGAAGAAAACGAAATCCGCAAAGCAGGAGGAAGAGGAAGAAAATCTGGAGTGGAATGACCGGTCTTTCGATCTGGATCCCGAGAAGCCGGTGAAATGCGGCAAGAGCGAAGCCAAAGAGAAAGCTACGCAGCCGCCAAAGAGCTATACGGAGGGAACTCTGCTGAAGGCGATGGAAAGCGCTGGCCGGACGATTGAAAACGACGAGCTGCGGGACGCGATGAAGGATAGCGGTCTCGGCACGCCGGCCACCCGGGCGGCGACGATCGAACGGCTGAAGAATGTCGGGTATATCGCTATGCAGGGCAAGAAGATTACGATTACCCAGAAGGGCCGGACGGCGGTCGAGCTCATTCGCCAGGCAGGCGTCGAGCTGCTGACTTCTCCCGAGATGACCGGGCAGTGGGAGCGGCGCCTTTATCAAATATCTAAGGGCGAGGCGGCTTCCGCCAAATTTATGGACAATGTCCGCAAATTTACGGTCTCCATTATCGAAAAGGTTGGCGTCCAGCAGGCGGCACCATCTTCGCTCTTCGGTACAGAACAGGAACAGGGCCGAGGCAAATCGCGTTCAAGGTCGGCAACAGGGAGGGGCAAGCGGGGGGCAGGATCCGCTTCGCGAACGGCCCGTACGGAAACCGCCGCTGCTGCCGCGGCCCCCGCACCGCCGGGGGAACGGTTGACACATGGCCCATGTCCGCGGCCGGGCTGCCACGGCCAGATTATCGAAGGCAAAAAGGGTTACGGCTGTACCGCGTTCAAAGACGGCTGCGGCTTTGTGATCTGGAAGGAGTTCTCCGGCAAAAAAATCAGCGCCAACATGCTGAAATCGCTGCTGGCTTCCGGCCGTACGCAGCTGCTGTCCTTCAGCGGAACCGGGGAACCGTATAAAGCGCGGATCGTGCTGCAGGATCGAAGTTCCGGTAAGCTGAGCATCGAGCGTTCGACTTAAATCAAACCAAAAAGAACGGACCCTGGCGGGCCCGCTCTTTTTTTGCCTTTTTTTATAGAGGCGGCACATTCACTGTCTCAAGGCGTTCGAGGAAGTTACGATGCTCTTGCTGTGGATAACCTCCGGAACTTCCTCGATGCTTGTGACCGTGTAAAGGGAGCTGTCCGGCTTCTTCTGCAGCTCCACCATGTTATAAATCCATTCGTTCTGCTGTTTGATATAGATGCTGTGGATTCCTGCCGATAATGCCGGCATAACATCGGTGCGCAGGGAGTTGCCGATCATCCAGGTGGAAGGGCGGTAGAAGCCGCCCTGCTTCAGGATGTTCTCCAGCGTCGCTTCGTTTTTGTGCTGCGTAATATAGATCCGGTCGTCAAAGTACTGGCTCAGCTTCATCTGGTCAATCTTCCGCTGTTGTATCGCCGTTTCCCCGCCGGTATACAGATACAGGTGATGTCCCTGTGATTTCAGCGACTCCAGCGTCTCTACCATGCCCGGATAGGGCTCCACTTCCTGCTCGTACACGCTCAAGCCGAGCTCCATCAGCTGTTTTTCTTCGTCAGGCTGGACAGGGCGGTTAAACTTGCGGCTGAAGAAGCGGTACGTTTCGATCAGCGATTTAGGGAAGATGCCGCTGCTGAAGCCGGCTTGGCTGACTGCGGCGACATCGATTTCGATTTGCTTGCTGCGGATCTCTTCTGTCTTAATCTGGTGGGGCTCAAACCATTGTTGTACCCATTCAAAAAACTCCCCGAGGACGATGCCGAAATATTTGTTGCAGTGGATCAGCGTGTCATCCAGATCGAACAGAATATGCTGTTCTGGTGCTTTCAATTTAGGTCACTCCTTAAAGACGGATGTAGGACTCCAGAAACATCTGAAGTTCCGCCGCTCCGTCCGGACGAATGCTGAATTTCTCGGTGTTGTAGGAACCCAAATGGATGCGCAGCAGACCGGCTACCCTGAGGATCATCAAATGGTGCTTAAGCAGCTCCTGGGTCTGGTTCAAATCCCGCATCATATCGTCCAGGGAACGCGGCTTCTCCGCCGCATACCGCAGCAGGCGCAGCCGCTTCGGATCAGCCAGCGCATGCGTCATGCGCAGCAGGCAGGTCGGCGGCTCATCCTCCTGTTCTTCAGGTACGTCGACAGGATACTGGATCAGCATCATTTTCCGGTAAAAGCAGTAGGCGTTGATCGGGCGGTTGTGCACGGTCGGGAATAACACGATGGTCTCCAGCCCGGGAACATCTTCAACCACCAGCCCGCCGGAAGCATACTCCACCAGGCTTTGGGGATCCATCTTGGTCAGCAGCATGCGTTTCTCCTCCGCATCCTCTTCGATCAGCGGGATAATGGCGGGTTCCTCATGCTTGAAATAATGCTCATACCATAACTCGAGCAGCGGTGTATATGAATCACGAATTCGTTCAGCTTCCTTTACAGTTAAAGAAGGCAGGTAGGGGGAGGCGGCTTGGTACAGCACCTCTGCCGGCGTTTCATGCAGGCAATCCAAAAAGGCGCGGACGGTATCGCCGTTTGCGCGGTGAATCGCCCAGGCATACAGCACGTCGTAATCGTCGAATGGCCAAGCTGCGGCCGGGCCTAAGGCGGACGTCACTTCAGGTGGAAGCTTGCCGCTCACTTCACCGATCCATTCGGGCCCGATGTCGAGGTTGCGAATCCATTTCTTCGAAATGTACACCATAAAGCTGCTGAGCAGCTCGTAAATCGGTGAAACGTCAACCTTTACTTCATAGTTCATGAAACCAATAACCTCCTATGAAATCTGTGCGCTCATTCCATTATGGCTTGTTGATAGCAGGGTTGTCCACTATAATGTTCAGGGAGTTTGAACGGATTTGCACTCAAGGAGGATATTTTCATTGTCAACACAGAACGACAGCAATCGCGGATTATCTATTCATTACCTCATTCTGATCACCGTGATCGTTGCGGCAGGGCTCAGTCAGGGGCTGCTGCTGCCGGTCCTGTCCATATTTTTGGAGCAAATGGGCGTATCGTCTTCCGTCAACGGATTAAACGCAGCCGCCCTGTACGTCGGATCATTCGCCATGACGCTTGTCGCTGAGCGGACGCTGGGCGCGCTTGGCTTTAAGAAGCTGGTGAGCGCCGGCCTTGTGCTCGTGCTCGTCTCCGTCATATTGTTTCCGCTTGTGCCGAGCGTGAAAGTGTGGTTTGTCTTAAGGCTGCTCGTCGGCATCGGAGACAGCGCCGTTCATTATGCTGCCCAATTATGGGTGCTGATGGTCACGCCGGCCGAATACCGGGGCCGAAACCTTTCGCTGTACGGCATGTCGTATGGCCTTGGATTCAGCTTCGGGCCGCTGGGGATCCAGCTCCTGAAGTTCGGAAATGCAGTGCCCTTCATCGTGCTGGCGCTGCTGATGCTGCTCGTGCTTGTGCTGGTCTGGGCGAAGCTGCCCGATTTCCGCCCGGAGCGGACGGAAGGGGAGGTGCAGCCTCCGCGGCGCTTCCGCCGAAGCTATGCACTCGCCTGGTACGCCCTTCTTCCCGCATTGCTGTACGGGTACATGGAAGCCGGGATTAACAGCAATTTTCCGGTCTACGGGCTAAGAACAGGGATGGGCGAGTCCCAGATCGCATTCCTGCTTCCATTCATCGGCATTGGCGGATTGATTCTGCAGCTGCCGCTCGGCATGCTGAGCGACCGCTTCGGCCGCAGAAACGTGCTCATCGCCTGCGGCCTCATCGGCGGCGCAGCCTTTATGGCCGTGCCGCTGGCAGGAACGGCGACAGCCTGGCTCGTTCTGCTCCTGTGCCTGGCGGGGGGCATGGTCGGCTCGTTTTTTTCGCTTGGCCTGGCTTACGCTGCGGATATTCTCCCGAAGGCGCTGCTTCCCGCAGCGAATGTCGTCGCATCCTTTCATTTTAATATAGGCAGCATCGCCGGGCCGAACATCGGGGGGACCCTGATGCAGTATGGGTGGAACGGAGGCGTGTTCATCGTGATGGGCCTCGCCTTCGCCTTATTCGGCGCCGTCGGCACCGCCTTTCGAACTTCGGGGGGACGCAGTCAGGAGCCGCTATAGAATAGTTTTTCCCAAAAGGTTCAATAATGTGCGAAAACTCTATATAATCGATATAATAGAAACGTATTGTTCAAACCCAAGAAGAGATAGAGATCACAGGACAAGAGGAGAAATGTCATGATACGAATTCAGCATTTAACCAAGTCAGTCGGTGTGGACAGAATTCCGATACTCAAAGGGGTATCCCTCGATATCCAGAAGGGCGAGCTTATCGCCGTTGTCGGTGCCAGCGGAAGCGGCAAGAGCATGCTGCTGCGGTGCCTGGCACTGAAGGAAAAATGGGACGGAGGGACGTTTGTCATCGACGGCCAGGATGTGCTGAAGGAACCTCTCGGCGGAAAACGAAAAATTAGACGCGAATGGGCATACTTAGAGCAGAATCCCCAGCTCTATCCGAACCGGACAGGACTGAAGAACGTGCTGATCGGCCAAGCCAGTCAGACGCCGCTTTGGCGCATGGTGACGGGGATGGTCCGCTCGGACGATTATATGGGCGCGATGGACGTCATCGAGCAGATGGGTCTCTTGGATAAAGCCCGTATGAAGGCAGGCACGCTGAGCGGCGGTGAAAAGCAGCGCATAGCCATCGCAAGAGCTTTGGTTCATGGGGCCAAGGTTATTCTCGCCGATGAGCCGGTGGTCGGGCTGGACCCGAAATCGGCGGAAAGCGTCATGGAAACGCTGAAAAATCTGTGCGAGGAGGAGCGCGTCACCGTCATTTCCGTGCTTCCGATTGAGCTCGCCGAGAAATTTGCCACCCGTATCGTCGGGTTGTCTGGCGGGGAGGTCGCATTCGACATCCGCGGCCGCCGTCTGACGATGAGGGAAAAGAATATGATTTAGACTTTGCGCCCGCTTGCGGGCTTGGTATAGAAAAGAGTGATGCAATGCATTTGTTGAAGACAAACTGGATACGTGCAGCAGCTGCGGTCCTGCTGACGTTTGTACTGGGCGGCTGCACGTTTATCAGCGACCCGGTCAGCTTGATGAAGACGCCGATGCTGTCTGCGGATAAAGAGACGCTGAGCTCGATCATCCACGCGCAGCTTCCCGATGGAGCGGATCTCATCCGCTCGAGGGAAGAAACCGACACAAACCTGATCCATTTCGTCGATCTGGACGGAGATAAGGTCAACGAAGCGGTCGTATTCTACGAAACGCCGGATCAGCAGGTGGTCATCCACTGCATGATTTTCAAGCTGGTCAACGGAACGTGGACGAAGGTAACATCTTTCGACGGAGAGGGCAGGGTACTGGAATCTCTTCAGTTCAAGGACCTGAACAATGACGGCAAACCGGATATTATCGCCGGATATTCCAGAAGGGACGAAAACCCTGTGAACCGTTTGTACGTCTATACGTACACGGAGGGCAGCATCAAGAAAGACCTGATGCAGGATTACACCAATTTCGTCATTATGGACCTGAACGGGGACAAAAAGAACGACCTGACGATTATTAGCCTGAAGCAGAATGATCAGGCGTTCGTGGCAACATACCAGTATGAAGAAGGCAGCTATGTTGAAATTGACAAGCTGGATATGGATCCGTACGTTTCGAATTATTACAATATTGTCGCAGGTAATGTCTATAAGGATCCAGAAGGTAAAGCCAAGGAAGGCATTGTGATCGACACCTCGATCGGCGGGGGAGACGCCTCTTATTCCAACATCATCGTGATGGAGGACGGGAAGCTGAAGTCCGTGTTCGGAGGCAATCAGGACACCACATTCAAGGATCTGCCGGTCAAGAGCGGCGACGTGAACAACGACGGGATCATCGAAATCGGATCCGTAGAGCCGCCGATCGGCTGGAACTATTTCAAGCCGGATGAAATTCCGAACTTCTTCGTATATTCGCAGTGGGACGGCAAACAAGGACTAAAATTCGTCGCCGAGCAATATCGTGATTTACAGAACGGCTTCGAGCTGGGCTTCTTCCCGCCGGAGTGGCACAACAAGGTGACGGTGGACACCAAGTCCATCAAGAACCAGTATTTGCGCTTCGTGATGGTTGATACCGGCAAAACGGTGGCCGAGATCAAATTTTTCACCCTGGCCGAGTGGGATAAACAGCATGATGAATGGAAGTACCTGTACCGGACGAACGACAAGGTGATCGGCTACAAGAAATACGGGGACTTTGATATCGATAACAGCAAGAAGCAGCTGAAGAACGAGGTACCCCCGATTGAAAGGAAGGAAAAGATCAGTGAGTAAAGTTTTAATTTTGGAAGACGAGGATTCCATCCGCAGTTTTATTGTGATCAACTTGAAACGCAACGGCTTCGATGTGCTTGAGGCGGCAAACGGGAACGAGGCGCTCGATAAACTGACGTCCAATCCCGATATCGATATCGCACTGCTGGACGTTATGGTTCCGGGGATCGACGGTTTTGAGGTATGCCGCCGTATCCGGGAAACGAACGAACGGATCGGTATTATCTTTTTGACAGCGAAAGTGCAGGAGCAGGACAAGGTGTACGCTCTGTCCGTCGGGGCGGACGACCATGTGAGCAAGCCGTTCAGTCCGACCGAATTAATCGCACGGATTCAATCGCTGCTGCGCCGGGTGAACGTTCACCGCGAAACGACGGCGAAGGTCAGCTTTCACTCCGGTCCGTTCAGCCTGGACCTGATCTCCAAGCAGTTCAAGAAGAATGGGCATGCGATCGAACTGACGCCGACGGAATTTTCGCTGATCCAATTTTTCCTCGAAAAAGAAAATACACCTCTCAGCAGGGACGTACTGCTCGATCATGTATGGGGCAAAGAATATATGGGTGATCCTAAGATCGTGGACGTGAATATCCGCCGTCTCCGCCAAAAAATCGAGGAGAATCCGTCGGACCCCGAGTTTTTACAGACTGTATGGGGCCACGGTTATAAATGGAAGGGTCAGGGACAATGATCAAGAAAGGCATACGCAGGCAGATTGTCCTGCACTACTTTATCGTAGTGTTCTCGGCGCTTCTGCTGGCGGAAGTCATTTTTTTATTAGCCATACGAACGTATTACTATGACAGCATTTATAGTCATATTAAAAACCATATCGACAATGTGGAGGATTATTATTACCAGCGGATCAACCCGGGACTTGACGGGAACCGCGACCTGGCTTCCATGCTGACCTACTACGATCTGAACTCGGCCAACGTGCAAATTCTGGATACCCAGGGTAACGTGCTGATCAACTCTTCCGAGTTTCAGCCCGATATGTCTGTGAAGACGGCCGATATTTCCCAGGCGCTGTCCGGCAACGTCGGCCGTTGGGTCGGGCGTCAGGCCAGCACCGGCGAGAATGTCATGGCCGTGTCGAAGCTGGAGCAGAGCAGCGGGCAGGATGGCTATATCGTCCGTTATGTCACTTCGTTGGAAACGGTCAACGATAAATTGTTTAATCTAACCATGCTGGCCACGGGTGTAGGAGCGGCTGTACTCGCCATCGTGCTCGTATTCAGTATGGGTCTGGCCAACTCAATCGTGCAGCCTCTGAACACGATTACGGCCGTCTCCGCCGAGATGGCCCGCGGCAAGTTCAACCAGCGGATCAAGGGCGACTACAAGTACGAGCTTGGCGAGCTGGCATCCACGCTGAACTATATGGCCCAGGAGATCGTTCGAAGCAATCAGGTCAAGGACGATTTCATTTCGTCGATTTCGCACGAACTGCGGACGCCGCTGACGAGTATTAAAGGGTGGAGCGAAACGATCAATTCGGGAGGCTATGACCCCGAGGAGACCCGGATCGGCATGGAGATCATTACGAAGGAGACCGAGCGCCTGATCGGCCTCGTTGAGGAAATCCTCGACTTCTCCAAACTGCAGCAGAATGAGATGAAGATTGCGATTGGCCGTGTCGACATCAAAGAACTGCTCCAGGAAATCATGCTGAACCTGTGGACGAAGGCGGAGAGCAGGCAAATTGAGCTCCGGCTGAAGTCCGAGGACAGACCGCTCGTGGCCGGGGACGCGAACCGCTTGAAGCAGGTGTTCCTGAACCTGGTGGACAATGCGATCAAATTTTCGCATGAGCATTCGGCAATTGATCTGGTCGTGTACTTCGAAGGCGACAATGTCGTAACCGAAGTGAGGGATACGGGAATCGGGATCAGCGAGGATCACTTGGTCAAAGTGCGCGACCGGTTCTTTCAGGTGGATCCGCTCAACGGCGGCACCGGTCTTGGGCTTGCCATCTCCCAGCAGCTGGTTGAGCTTCATAAAGGAATTTTGCTCATCCAGAGCACGTTGGGGGAGGGGACGACGATCGTCGTGTCCCTGCCTCGGCTGCCGGAGAATACCGCTCAAACGGACGGTACACCCGAGCTGCCTCCCGCAGACGAGAAACTTTCATGAAGTTCATACACATCAAAGAGCGAACTCCCGGAAAAAAGGAGTTCGCTCTTTGTATATTCACACATATTGTATTAAGAGGATAAGCCTTCGGCACGCAGGCGTCCGGTTTTTTCGTATACATCCTGCAGGAGTCGGGAAGGCTGGGTACGAATGCTTGGTTTCGGCATAACGGTTTCGTAAGGGCCGACTACCGTTACCTGACCCGGCGTTCCTTTGATGACGGCGCCGTCTTTAATGATCGCTCCTTCGCCAATAATGGCATGCTCAATCTGCACGTTGCGTCCGATCCGGACGTTCGGCATCACGACGCTGTCCTTAATCTCGGACATTTTGCCGACTTCGACACCACAGAACATCACGGATTGATGTGCTATGCCGTCCAACGTGCACGTTTCCGAGATCAGGCAGTTGGTCGCCATCACGCTGCGGTTCCGTGTCGACCCTAGCTTCGTACGCCATGGACGGGTGTACATTGGCCATTCACTGTTATGCAGCTTCCAGTCTAGATCGTCGGACAAGAGGTCCATGTGTGCTTCCCAAAGGCTGGCAACAGTGCCGACATCTCTCCAATACCCGTCAAAGCGATAGGCGAACAGTTCATCCTGATCCGCCAGCATCTTCGGAATAATATCCTTGCCGAAGTCATGGCTTGAGGCATCATTCGCGGCGTCCTCCATCAAATGTCTGCGGAGGTACTCCCATTCAAACAAATAGATGCCCATGGATGCCAGGTTACTTTCGGGTTCGGCCGGTTTCTCGGCAAAGTCCGAGATACGAAGCGATTCGTCCACGCTCATGACCCCGAAACGGCTGGCTTCCTCCCAAGGCACCTCCATGACAGAGATGGTGGCTTTGGCGCCGTTCTTTTGGTGAAATTGAAGCATTTGTTTATAATCCATGTGGTAAATATGGTCACCGGACAAAACCAGTACATGCTCCGGTTGGTGACGGTCAATATATTCGATATTTTTATAAATGGCATCAGCAGTTCCTAAGTATTCTGAGGATCCTGTGTTGTAAGAAGGCAGCAGGGTGATTCCGTCCTCTCCATTTTTTTGGAGGCCCCATGGTTCGCCTTCCCCGATATGCAGATGAAGCGATTCTGCCTCGTACTGCGTCAGCACACCGATGGTGTCAATGCCTGAGTTTACGCAGTTACTGAGAGGAAAATCGATAATACGGTAACGACCGCCGAACGGAACAGCGGGCTTTGCCAGTTTCGATGTCAGAGGTGATAATCTGCGCCCTTCACCTCCGGCAAGCAACATGGCGATGCATTCTTTTCTCTTCATGTCGTTTCCTCCCATTCAAAATTGTCAATGTAGTACATAAATAAACGACTATCGCCCATCTGAAACGATTATATTGAAATATCACTGAAAAATTACAATTTTATTTTTCAGCGGTCATTTTTATTTTCATTTTGGCTACAATGGGGTAATGGTTTACATGCACTATATTCCTAAAGCAGGTGATCATTTGGAGAACATGAATAAGGCGCCGGGTCAGCCGCTGTCTGCGGAAGACATCTATTTGTTTCATGAAGGGACCTCCTATCACAGTCACAGGATGTTGGGCGCTCATCCTGCTGTGGAAGAAGGCGAGGAAGGCGTCCGGTTCACCGTCTGGGCGCCCCATGCCCAGGCTGTAGGCTTGGCGGCAGACTGGAACAACTGGAACGGAGAAAAGGATTCGTTATATAAGATACCCGATTCAGGTTTTTGGACTCGCTTTTTCCCCGGAATCCGTTCAGGTACTTTTTACAAATATGACATGACCGGACCTGGCGGAGAACGGTTCCTGAAGGCCGATCCTTATGCGTTTCGGTCGGAGCTTCGCCCTGCTACCGCGTCGGTGGTCACGGATCTTGCCGGATATGTATGGAATGACGGCCCCTGGCGTAGGAAGAGAAAAGCACCTTACCGCAAGCCGCTGAATATATATGAGATCCATTTCGGTACGTGGCGGCAGAAAGAGGACGGGACTTTTTATACATACCGGGAAATGGCTGATCTTCTCATTCCTTATTTGAAGGAAATGCACTATACCCATGTCGAGTTTATGCCGCTTGCGGAGCATCCATACGATTTATCTTGGGGATATCAGGGAACCGGCTATTTCGCCGTGACGAGCCGCTATGGGACGCCGCATGACTTTATGTATTTAGTGGACGCCCTGCACCAGGCCGATATCGGCGTCATCCTGGACTGGGTGCCATCCCATTTCGCTAAGGACGCCCACGGACTCCGCCGGTTTGACGGGACACCGCTGTTTGAATACAGCGATGCCTATAAGGCTGAAAAACCCGGCTGGGGCACGCTCAGCTTCGACTTCGGCAAACCGGAGGTCCGCTCGTTTCTGATTTCCAACGCGTTGTTCTGGCTGGATATGTTCCACATTGACGGGCTCCGGGTCGACGCGGTCACCAGCATGCTGCGGCTTGATTTCGAGAAGCAGGAAGGACAGTTCCAGCGCAACGAGAACGGTGGTCTCGAGAACACCGAGGCGATCGCTTTCCTGCAGCAGCTGAACACCGTGGTGTTCAGCTATTTCCCAAATACGCTGATGATGGCCGAAGAATCCAGCGCTTGGCCCGGGGTTACCGCACCCGTACACGAAGGCGGGCTCGGCTTTAATTACAAATGGAACATGGGCTGGATGAACGACACGCTGGATTATGTGGAAACGCCGTTTGAACAGCGGCCCGGGCGGCATCATCTGCTGACATTCCCGATTGCTTATGCTTATTCTGAGAATTATGCGCTGCCTTTATCCCATGATGAAGTTGTTCACGGCAAAAAATCGCTGCTCAGCAAAATGCCTGGGGATTACGGGCAGAAGTTCGCCGGGCTTCGGCTGCTGCTTGGGTACCAGATGACCCATCCCGGGAAAAAGCTGTTGTTCATGGGCGGGGAGTTTGGCCAGTTTATCGAATGGAAGGACCAGGAGCAGCTCGACTGGCTGCTGCTGGATTACGAGAGCCACCGCAACATGCAGCGGTATACCGCGGAATTAAACCGGCTGTATCTGAACGAACCGGCGCTGTGGGAGCGGGATCATGAGCTTGAAGGGTACCAATGGATCACGCCGCATGACAACACGCAAAGCGTCATTTCGTACCTCAGAAAAGGGAAGAAAGCCGGTGACACCCTTGTCGTCATTATTAATTTTCAACCGGTGCGGCGCGAGCATTACCGGATCGGGATTGCCAAGGCCGGCACGTACGTGCCTGTGTTCTGCAGCGAGGATTCCCAATATGGTGGAAGCGGCGAGTTTAGCGCCGAACCCGTTCAGACGGAGAAGATCGCTTGGCATGAACAAACGTGCAGTCTGGAATTAACGCTGCCGCCGCTCAGTATGCTGATATATAAAAGGGAGCAACCCCGTACGAAAAAGGCGGTTTCGGGTAAAGAGAGTAAGCCAAGCAAGCGAAGTGCCGCGGCAAAGTCCGGCAAATCCGGTGAAACCACCCGGGTGTCGGCGTCCAAAGCCAAGGAAGGGTTAGAAATGCCTACTGCAGAGACAAAGAAAAGATCGGGCAGAGGCACCGGAAGGAAACCGGTGACGGAAGAACGGCCCGCGGATCAATGAATAGGAGGCAGGAGAGATGAAAGTCATATTTGCAGCAGCGGAATCGACACCGTTTATTAAAACAGGGGGACTTGCCGATGTAATTGGCGCCCTGCCCAAAGCGCTCAAGCGAAGCGGCGCGGATGTGCAGGTCATTTTGCCCAAACATAAAGGGATACCACAGCAATTTAGGGATGAAATGCAGCATCTCACGGAAATAAAAGTGCCGGTCGGCTGGAGAAATCAATACTGCGGCATCGAAAAGCTCGTGTACGACGGCATTCCGGTATATTTTCTCGATAACGAATACTATTTCGGACGGGACAGCGTGTACGGATACATGGACGACGGCGAACGCTTTGCCTTTTTCAACCGGGCCGTGCTTGAAGTGCTTCCGCTGATCGGTTCCGAGCCGGACGTGCTCCACTGCCATGACTGGCATACGGCGCTAATTCCGGTGTTGCTGCAGGCGCACTACCGCCATAACGAGTACTACCAGCACATCCGTACCGTGTTTACGATACATAATTTGCTGTACCAGGGAATTTATCCTTACGAGGTACTTGGCGAACTGCTGGAGCTGGGGCACCAATATTTTACGCCAGAAGGCCTTGAGTTTTACGGAAACGTCAACTTTATGAAAGGCGGGATCGTCTACGCCGATCACGTGACGACAGTGAGTCCGACCTACGCCAGGGAGATTCAGACGGCCCACTACGGATATGGGTTGGAAGGGCTGCTGTATTCGCTCGGTGACCGGCTGAGCGGGATCGTGAACGGAGTAGACACGAAGAGCTACAATCCAGCTAACGATGCGAGCCTCTACGTAAAATACCGGTCGAACCTGGCGAAAAAGAGGGAAAACAAAGCGGGGCTTCAGCAGGAGCTCGGCTTGCCGGTTAAGCCGGACGTGCCACTGATTGCAATGGTAACCCGGCTGGTGGAGTCCAAGGGGCTGGACCTCGTGACGCGGGTGCTGGACGAAATGCTGGATCACGACGACTTCCAGTTCGTCTTGCTCGGCACGGGCGACTCCGCCTACGAGCATTGGTTCCGCGAAGCGGCAGGGCGGCATCCGGACAACATGTCGGCGCAGATTACGTTCAGCGACGCCCTGTCACGCAAAATATATGCAGGCAGCGACATGTTCCTCATGCCGTCGAAGTTCGAGCCATGCGGCATCAGCCAGCTGCTGGCGCTGCGGTACGGCAGCATCCCGATCGTTCGCGAGACCGGGGGGCTGAACGACACCGTGCAGTCTTACAACGAGTTTACGGGCGAGGGCAACGGTTTCAGCTTCACGGCGTTCAACGCCCACGACATGATGCATACGATCCACCGCGCGGCAGCGTTTTACCAGCAGCCGGAGCATTGGAGCAAAATCGTGAAGAACGCCTTTGCCGGGGATTACAGCTGGAACATGTCCGCCAAGGAATATATGGACATTTATGAACGCGTCACCGTTTGAGCACAAGGAGCTGGTCCAGGCCGGCTCCGTGGTAATATCCACAGCTGCCAAGAATCCATTTGGAAAAAGCCTTCCGGAACTCCGGAAGGCTTTTCGTTATGAAGAAACCGATTTATTTGGTGAGATTTCGGTACAAAATCCGGTACCCGTAAGGGTCCAGACTGACATTCATCGTTCCGTTCTGGGTAGGCACCTTGTCGCCCGATAAGGCGTCCTTCCAGTCGTTCGTAACCATCGGGTGGGACAGCACTTGCGGCTTGTCGGTGTTGTTCATCCAGATGGTGAAATGAACCCGGCTGTCCATGCGCTCGTAAATAATGTTGGGATTGCCCGGTTCCGCCTTCAAAAAGCGGAAGCGGCCTTCGCGAAGCGCTTTGTTTTTTTTGCGAAGACCGATGAGCAGCTTGTAAAAATCGTACAGCTCGCGGTCCTGCTTCTTCGGATCCCACTCCATGCATTTACGGCAGTCCGGATCGCCGCCTCCGGTGAGGCCCACCTCGTCGCCGTAGAAGATGCATGGCGTCCCCATGAACGTGAACAGGAAGACGACCGCCAGCTTCATCCGGCGCTTATCGTGCCCGACACGTGTCAAGAGGCGCGGTGTGTCATGGCTGCACAGCATGTTGAACACCACTTCGTTCGTCTGCTGCGGATAGCGCATTAGGATGGTGCCCATTTTGTTGGCGAACGTCAGCCCGTCCATGCCGCCGTTGAAAAACTCCAGCACCTTGTCGGCAAAAGGGTAGTTCATGACAGAGTCGAACTGATCTCCTACCAGCCAGGCCAGGGAATCGCTCCACACTTCCCCGACGATATATGCATCCGGATTGGCGTTTTTGACGACCATGCGGAAGTCCCGCCAAAAATGGTGGTCGACCTCGTTCGCCACGTCCAGCCTCCAGCCGTCCAGCTTGATTTCCTTGATCCAGTACTCGGCAACGTCCAGCAAATACTGCTTCACCTCGGGATTGGCCGTGTTGAACTTCGGCATATTGCCGAAGAAGCCGAACGTGTCATACGTGGCGATCCCGTTCTCAACCCGTGCCGGAAACTGGTTGATATGAAACCAATCGGCATATTTGGACTTTTCCCCATGCTTAAGGACGTCCTGGAACGGTGGAAACTGTTCGCTGCAGTGGTTGAACACGGCATCGAGCATGACGCGGATCCCTTTGCTGTGACAGGCTTCCACGACCTGCTTGAGCAGCTCGTTATCCCCAAAATGCGGATCAACCTGCCTATAATCGACGATGTCGTATTTATGGTTCGACGGCGACGTAAACAAAGGTGTGAAATATATCGCATTAATTCCCAGATCGAGTAGGTCGTCCAGATGATCCAGGACGCCCTGCAGGTCGCCGCCGAAGAAATTGTCCGTTGTCGGCTGTCCTCCCCAAGGCTGTGTCCCTTTCGGATCATTGCTTGGATCCCCGTTCGCAAAACGTTCGGGCATAATTTGGTAAAAAATAGCATCCTTTGCCCAATCCGGCACCTTAAACACGTCGATCTCATGTATGTAAGAAAATTCGTAATAGCCGCCCGTCGGCGCCGGACAATTTCGGTACAGCCCGTTGTCGAGCATGTAAATCGTTTCTTTGCCGGAAGTGATCCGGAACGCATAGCTAAGACGCTTGTATTTAGGCAGCACGGCAGCCTCCCAATAATCGAACATATCGTCGGTCGCGGCTTTTTCCATCGTAATTTCAAAATAGGTCGAATCCCAGTCGTATTTGTCTCCGGTCATCGCAACTACCGTATCCACGTCGTTTCGTTTGGTGCGGACACGCAGATGTATCGTCTTCGGATCGTATGCATAGGCCCATTTGTCCCGGGGGACATGGTATAAAGCTTCCAGCAGCATGACTACACCTCCACTAAATATCTAGCTATTTAATACCTCATTCCCGGAATGATGAACCATGGCTGCCGCCTTAATCTGACGTTTCGGTGAACTTTTTGCGTAGGAGTCCCCATTGCGTGTAATTACATAATAAGAAGCTTTTCTTTCAAAGGGTGCAGGTTTTTGAAGGGATTTATGCATCCATATTAGGAAGGAGACGGGCTTTGAAACGGTAAATACATATTTATTCCGAAAAAGAGGGGGAGGTGACAAAAAGAAACCATAGAACTAGGAATAAATGGAATTAAAAAGCTGTAATCCGCCTTATCCTGGCTATTTTGAAATGTATTGACCACTGTATGAAAATGTCATTGCATAATCATGCATTTTTATTGTATGATTAGAACCGTGGTTTTTCGGGCTGGGCCGGATACGGATCATGCCTTTGAACAACAATAAGTATCATTGAAATGGACAGGAGAGATAGATATGAAAAAATGGGGTATTCTAACGGCATGCATTCTGCTGGTAGGCTCCCTGCTTGCCGGATGTGGTAGCAAACCTTCGACTGAAGGCGGCACGGCAGCGGGCGAACAGCCGGCCAGCGGCAAGACAATCGTGCTTGGAACAAGCGCGGACTTCCCGCCGTACGAATTTCATAAAATGGTGAACGGCAAGGACCAAATCGTCGGCTTCGATATCGAAATCGCTAAGGAAATCGCCAAAGACATGGGGGCGCAGCTTGAAGTCAAGGACATGAGCTTTGATGCGCTTCTCGGCGAGCTGTCCACCGGCCGCGTAGATTTTGTCATTTCGGGCCTTACACCAAACGAAGGACGCAAGAAACAAATCGATTTTTCGAACAACTACTATAAGGCGGAGCAGGCCGTTGTCGTCAGAGAGGCTGACAAAGACAAATACAGCACGATGAAAGCTCTGGAAGGAGTTTCGCTCGGCATTCAGAAGGGTTCGATCCAGGAGGACATCGCCAAGACGATTCCGGGCGCGAAGATCACCGGTCTGGGCAAAATTTCCGACATCGTGCTGCAGCTGAATTCGAGCCGCGTGGATGCCTCCATCATGGAGAAGCCGGTTGCCGAAGCATACATCAAGAACGTCAAAGGTCTGGTAATTGCGGATGCGGTTCCTGATTATAAGGAAGACGGCTACGCGATCGGGATCAAAAAAGGTAACACTGAGCTCGTGAACCAAATCAACAAAACGCTGGACCGTCTGAAATCCGAAAACAAGATTGAGCAGTACGTTGCCGAAGCGAGCGATTTGGCTGCACAGAAATAGAGGTTAAGCTGTCTGTTCTCATTTTATACATCGGAAAAAATAGCGAAGCGAATTCGCTATTTTTTCTGTTCAATGATGGGTACCTTGTTTCAAATATGTCCCGATCTGTTGTATACAGGGAAAGGATGGGACAGGCAGGTATGATGACAAAGGAGGTTCTTGGGTCTTTATGAATATGTTCTCCGTTTTTTGGGATTACCGGACGTATTTTGCGACAGGTATCCAGTATACACTGCTCCTGGCGGCCATCGGCGTCATATGCGGCTTCGTGCTGGGCATTATTATATCCTTGATGCGGATGTCCCGCTTTTGGCTGCCGAAGATGATCGGTTCGGTGTGGGTGGAAGTTCTCCGCGGTACCCCGATGGTTGTTCAGCTGTTTATTATTCACTATGGCCTCGTGGCCTTCGGGGTCAAATTTACGCCGATCGAGTCCGGTGCAATTACGTTGTCCATTAACAGCTCCGCGTACCTTGCGGAAGTGTTCCGTGCCGGAATCCAAGGGGTGGACCGGGGCCAGTCGGAAGCGGCCCGTTCCCTGGGAATGACGCGCAGCATGACGATGCGGTACATCGTGCTGCCCCAAGCTGTAAAAAGCGTGCTGCCGGCCATCGGTAACGAGTTTATTACGATTATCAAGGAATCATCCATCGTATCGTTTATCGGCGTCACCGACTTGATGTACCAGTCGGGGGCTATCCAAGGGATTACGTATGATTACCTCAGTCCGCTGCTGGTCATTGCAGCCATCTACTTCATTATGACGTTTACCTTGTCCAAGCTGCTGGGGGCATTTGAAAGGAGGCTGAATACCGATGATCAGCGTTAAAGATTTGCGCAAATCGTTCGGCAAGCTGGAGATTCTGAAAGGGATCGACATCGACATCGCCAAAGGCGAGGTCGTCGTCGTGATCGGCCCCAGCGGCTCGGGAAAAAGTACCTTTCTCCGCTGTTTGAATCTGCTCGAAACTCCTACAGGGGGACAGATCACGTTTGAAGGTGAGCCAATTACGGACAAACGTCACAACATCAATGCCACACGCGAAAAAATGGGCATGGTGTTCCAGCATTTCAACCTGTTCCCGCATAAATCGGTGCTGCAGAACCTCATGCTGGCGCCGGTTAAGGTGAAAAAGCAGCCGCCGGCCGAGGCGGAACGGATTGCCCTTGACCTGCTGCGCACGGTCGGATTATCCGACAAGAAGGATGCGTATCCGTCCCAGCTGTCAGGCGGGCAGAAGCAGCGGATCGCCATCGCGCGGGCGCTGGCCATGCAGCCCCACGTCATGCTCTTTGACGAGCCGACTTCGGCGCTGGACCCGGAAATGGTCGGCGAAGTGCTGGAGGTCATGAAGAAGCTCGCAGAGGGCGGCATGACGATGGTCATCGTAACCCATGAAATGGGATTTGCCCGGGAAGTCGGCGACCGGATCGTCTTTATGGACGGCGGACAAATTGTCGAGCAGGGGACGCCTGCAGAAGTGTTCGGTAACCCGCAAAACAGCCGCACGAAAGATTTTCTGAGCAAGGTCCTTTGACCAAGAGCCTGCATCTACAAATGATAAAGCCCTGGACGAGAATAATACTCATCCAGGGCTTTTTTTGTACCTTTTCATGAATAAATCGTTAAAATGAATGAAGATGTTGTAACTTTTTTGAAAGGAATTGAGCGGTTGCTCCCTTGATTAAGTCAGCTAACAACTCTATATAAAGCCTGATATTTCGAGGCTTTTGTATTGGTAACATTTTCATGCGCACAGGTTACAAAATTGTGATATATTTGTTGAGCCGAAACTTTTAAGGTAAAGTGCGGGGGATGTAATTTGTGTACATAGTACGCTTGGGGTGAATCGCACCAACAGGGCGTAGGGTTGTCTCCTCAATCCGAATCCGACAGCTAACTTCGCAGGCATCACGACTTAAGGAGGAACCATGAAAAGACTTAAAGGAATCAAGACACTTGCAGCCATCATCGGCATTTCTCTGGCGGTACAGGCGGTACCCACGTTTGCGGACTCGGTCCATGTAGCGAAGGATGGAGACACCTTCTATACACTATCTAAACAATATGGCGTTAATTTGAATCAACTGATGAATGCAAATCCGAATGTACAAGCAACCAATATTTATCCGGGCCTGAAATTAAACGTTCCCGGAGCAAGCACAGCCAAGGCATTTGCCGCAGAGGACAGCGGCTCCATCATCACGGCTGCTTCCCTGAACGTCAACGGCGATGACAAAGTCGTGGAAGCATGGGGTAAAACCTTCGATTACTCCAAAACGCTGGACGTCCGAGCTACGGCATACTCTTCCGCAGCTAGCGAAAACGGCAAGTGGGGCGCAGTGGATTACTTCGGCAACCCGCTGAAGCTGGGCACGATCGCGGTTGACCCGTCCGTTATTCCATTGGGAACGAAAGTGCTCGTTACCGGTCACAGCTTCCCGGGCCTCCCGAAGAAAGCCTTCGTAGCGACAGCTAAGGATACCGGCAGCGCGATTAAGGGGAAACGCATCGACATTTTCGTGCCTGGCAGCCCGGAAAGCGTCAGTGCCTTCGGATTCCAGGACGTTGAGCTGTACTTCATTAAATAGTCAATGCTATTCATAATAACACGGAAAAACCGGCTTTTGTACTCAAGCCGGTTTTTTTTGTACCCTCAGCGCGTTACTTGTCTTTTGGAACGTGAAGTAACCTCGGCAGCGTGACGAATGAATAGCCTTTATTTTTCAAGGTCCGAATAATGTCCGGAAGGGCATCGATCGTACCGCTGAGATTGGACGTGGTTCCGCCTCCCGCATGCTGAAGAATGATCGAGCCTTGCCCAACGGTGGACAGCACGTTGCGCTTGACCGCTTCCTTGCCGATTCCTTTCCAATCCAGCGAATCGACGTTCCAGTTTACGATTTTGTAGCCCTGCTGCTTGGCCCAGCGCAGTTGGCGTTCCGTGATGTCTCCATAAGGCGGCCTGATCAGCTTGGGCTTATAACCGACGATGCCGTAAAGCGTGTTCTCCGTCCGCTTAATCTCGGCTACATATTCGTCCATCTCCAATTTGTGAAACACGGGATGATTATAGGAGTGGTTTCCGATCACATGTCCTTCACGGACGATGCGCTCGACCAGCTCGGGATGCTTCTTCGCCCGGCTGCCCATCACAAAAAAGGTGGCTTTAATATGATGGGCTTTGAGCACATCCAGGATCTGAGGAGTAAACCTGGGATCCGGCACGTCATCAAAGGTTAGGGCCACCTCTTTGACGCGCGGACCGTGAATTTTGAACGTTTCGGGATATTTTTTGATCAGCTGGCCGAGCGTAAGGATCTGCTGTTCCTTCCGCTTTTCTTTCGCCTCCCGGCTGCTGGTTTCCCGTGCAGGTTCGGAACCTGACGGATGTTTCGGGGGTTCACCGCCTTGAGCGGCGGCTGCCAGCCGCCCGGACTGCCAAGGACAGATCAACAACAAAATCAGCAGGGAAGACAGCAATGTGCATAACAGCTTCTTTTTCATCCGTCTCGACTCCTTTCCACCGCGGACAAACAGCGAAAACATGATTATCCTTGTTATGTCCATAAGTTGATGCAATTATGTTGCTTTAAATCAGATGCTGGGCCACATTTTCATATCGTTCGGCAAAGCGTGTATAATAGAACTGATGGATTACGGTCGCTGCACGTTGGCCGTAACCGCGAGGTATGGACAATGAGCGGCGGCGCTGCAATCATATAACCCTGTTGTCATATAGGCTTAATCACATACAACATAAAGGAGACACGAAGCAATGGCAGATCTATTTACACCTTATGTACTTAAAGGATTATCTCTGAAAAACCGGATTGTTATGCCTCCGATGTGCCAATATTCGGTACAGGCTGAGGACGGGATTCCTAACAATTGGCATTATGTCCATTATGTATCCCGCGCAGTCGGCGGAGCCGGATTGATTATCGTAGAGATGACGGGGGTTCATCCCGACGGACGGATTACGAACCGGGATACGGGAATATGGGATGACGGGCAGATCCCTGCTTACCGCAAAATCGTCGACGAAGTGCACGCCTATGGCACAAGGATCGGCATCCAGTTGGGCCATGCCGGCCGCAAGGCGGAAGACGCGAACCCGCCTGTAGCTCCATCGGCCATCCGCTTTGACGAAAAATATAAAATTCCGAGAGCTTTGTCCACCGAAGAGGTCCAGAGTTTAGTTACCGCCTATGGGGAAGCGGCCCGGCGCGCGGTGGAGGCTGGCTTTGATACGGTGGAGATACACGGCGCTCACGGCTATTTAATCCATCAGTTCCATTCTCCGCTGACCAACCGAAGAGACGATGCGTATGGAAAAGACCTGGCTTTGTTCGGAGAAGAAGTCGTTAAAGCCGTCAAGAAGGCGGTCCCTGAAGACATGCCTGTTCTGATGAGAGTGTCAGCCAAGGAGTACGTGGACGGCGGTTATGACGTCGATTACTGCGCGGAAATCTGCCAACGATACCGGGATGCGGGCGTGGACGTATTTCATATTTCCTCCGGCGGTGAAGGTCATATCGGATCGAACGGCGGACCGAAGGCCGGCTCGGGGTACCAGGTGGAATTGGCGGAGCAAATGAAGGCAAAGCTGGATGTGCCGGTAATCGCTGTCGGCCGCTTGGAAAATTACGAGGAAGCGCAGCAGGTGGTGCTGGAAGGAAAGGCGGATCTGGTCGCAGTCGGCAGAGGCATGCTGAAGGATCCTTACTGGGCGCTCCATGCGGCTCAAGAGCTGAACGGAGAACAGAAGATCCCGAAACAGTACTTGCGCGCATTTTAACGAGGCACTGCGGAGATAAAGCTAATCAAGCATTCACAACAAAACGCTGGAGTCAGATCGGTTGGATCGGCTCCCGCGTTTTTTTAAACGGTAAACATAGCCTTGAATGAAGGCTCATTGCTGCTATATTATGGAAGATGAACAAACCCGAAAAAAATTTTGGCGATTTTTGAAACGGTCCTAAAACTGCTGCGTAAAAGAGTATCAAGAAGAACACATTAACCTTTCAGGAGGAACAAGAAACCATGGCTATTTTCAAAAGACTGCGCGATTTAACAATGTCCAATATTAATGCGATTATCGATAAGGCAGAAGACCCGATCAAGATGACGGACCAATATATCCGCGATATGACCGAAGATTTGGAAGACGCGGAGAAGGCTGTAGCCGCTCAAATCGCTATCGAGAAAAAATTCAAGCAGCTGTACGAAGAGCAGCAGGCGCTCGTTGAGAAGCGTACCCAGCAGGCACACACCGCAGCCCAGGCACAGAACGTTGAGCTGGCCCGCCGTGCGCTGGAAGAGAAAAAATCGGCTGAGCAGAAAATGAACGAATACAAAGCAAGCTACGACCAGAACAAGGCTTCGGCCGACAATCTCCGTGCCAAGCTTGAGGAAATGCGCAAGCAGCTCACCGAAATGAAGAACAAAAGAGAGACACTGGTAGCCCGCTACAATGCGGCCAAAGCGCAAACCGAAATCAACAAGGCGATGAACGGCTTCAGCACCGATTCTGCGACGAACGGCATGAAGCGGATGGAAGAGAAGATGCTGCAGATGGAGGCGCAAGCCGAAGCCAGCAACGAAATGTCCGCCAAAGGCAAATCGCTCGACGACGAGTTCGAACAGCTCGGCAAGGATAAAGAGGTCGAAGATGAGCTGGCAGCGCTCATGAAGCAGTACGATAACAAATAATCTGCCATAAACCGGGTATGATGAATAGCGAAGGGGAACATTTGTCATATTTCTCCTTCGCTTTTATTATGTATGAGTGAGACGTTGAGAAGATGTGGAGGCTAAGGTGGATGGATTTTAATATCATTAAAGGGATTCTGGTATGGACAGGTTCCGGGGCGATCCTGCTCTTTATTTTGATGTTTGTGGATTCGCTGTTTACCAAGTACAAAGATTTTGAAGAAGTGAAGGCGGGCAACATGGCGGTCACCTCGCGCCTGGTCATCAAGCTGCTGTCCCAGGGTTACATTCTGTCCGTTTCGATTCGGACCTCGAATAACCTGCTGGAAGCGCTTGTCGTATCGATCGTCTCCTTCTTGATCTTACTCGTGCTGGAAGCGATCGTGCGCGTCTTGATGAGATGGTGGGCAAAGCTTGACCTGGATACAGGTACACAGCAGGGCAAAGTGGGTTATGGCCTGTTTGCCGGTACGATCCATTTGGTAGGCGCCCTCATCATTACCGCCTGCCTGTAGCACGACCCCAATATATATTAAAGTTTGATTACCTAAGGAGTTATAGCATATGAGTGTATTTAAAAGAATCGGCAACCTGTTTGCCAAGCCGGAACCGCCGAAACCGGAGAAAAGCATGCTGGCGCTGATGCCGGGAGATATTTGCGAGGTATCGCTGGTCACATACGAAGTCATCGGACGCGTGCACAACCGCGGAAGAAACGCCGTTCTGCTCACGCTCCGGGACGGGAACACGATCGCTTACCTTCATATTGAAGAGCGCGAGACCTTGGAGTATGAATTGTACGCTCCCATCGACGGCCGGCTTGACAACCCTGCCGAAGTACCAACCGAAATCGAACTGGACGACCGGGTTTACTATATGGAAGAAGAATACATCGGTCATGTGTTGATTCAAGGCAAAACCCCGTTTACGCAAGGGGGAGAGCAGCACGTATGGCAGTACCAATCCGACGATTATCATCTGCTGCGGATCGAGTGGCAGAACGGACGTTTTATGCTGTATGAAGGAGAGAAAGTAATCCCAGGTGATGTGAAAGTCATCCGGGCCAATTAGAGGTGGGGCACATGATGGGTAAGAAGAGAAACAGGTTTCTCGGCCTGAAGCTTCTGCTTGTCGCCAGCCTTGTGCTGTCTCTGCTGACCGGATGCGGCATCGGCTCGCCAAACGTCAAGGAGACATATCCGCTGGAGTCGGTGAACCGCGACGGTAACGCTACGTCGTATGTGTACCGGGCCGCGGACAAGACGGTTCCCGAGGTTGCGAAGGAGCTGACGGACGAGAAGAAGCCCGACCAGATGTCGCCGGAAGATGCCGACCGGATGTTCCTGGTGTATGGTAACGAATGGTACCATCTGCAGAAAGATACCGCCAAGCCAAGCGATACGCTGATCGAAATCGACTCGCAGCAGTATGTGCAGCGGAATTACGATTCAAGCTTCCTTCAGGGATATCTGACGGCCGCGCTCATCGGACAACTCTTTGATTCGTTCGGCGGGGGTGGCTCTTACCGGGGGTATACGAGCAGAGACATTTATCAGCCGAAGCAGGGAACCTACCACAAGCCGACGACCAACGATAAAAAAGTGGCGCCGCCGCTGACGGTTGAGAAGAAGGGCTCGATTCTCCGCCGCGGCAAAAACAGCGACACGAATCCGAGCGTCGGTTCCGGAGGCAGCATTTTTGACCGGAAGAAGGATACCAAGACTCCGAGCAGGGGCAGCATTTCAAGGGGCGGCAGCAGCGGCTCCGGCCTGTTTGATGCACCGAAGCGGTCGTACACGAAGCCGAAAACCCGCGTCGGATCGGGCAAGATCACAAGGCGCAGGTGACGGCTGGCTGCAAGCGAATATCCTGATGCCGTGTTCACGGCAGACGAAAACGCACGAAGCATGGATTCGTGCGTTTTTTTGTGTCATGATAGACAGAGGAGACATTCAGCAACGGAAGGATGATACATAATGGATCAGACACGAACCGATTACGATAAATTTCACCGGAAACCGATGCAGGTCAAGGATGCCCAAAGGCTGATCGCCGGGTATGTCGAGGCAGGCGCTGTAGAAACGGTACCGCTGGCGGAGAGCGTCGGGCGCTTTCTGGCCGAGCCCGTTACCGCCCCGCATCCGTTTCCGCGGTTCCGCCGCTCCGGAATGGACGGGTACGCGATATGTTCAGCCGACACCGCTTCTTGCAGCTCGGACGATCCGGTCTGGCTGGAAGTCATCGATGAGATTCCTTGCGGCAGCGTGTCCAGCCAAGTGATCCGGCCGGGGACGGCTGCGCGGATCATGACGGGCGCCGAAGTGCCGGACGGCGCGGACGCCGTCGTCATGCTGGAGATGACAGAGCAGCGGGAAGAGGACGGAACGGCTCGGGTTGGACTGAAGCGAAAAATCCATAAGGGGCAAAACATTACCCCAATCGGCCTGGAGGTTCAGGAAGGACAGCTGCTGCTTAGCCCGGGGACCCGTATTTCGGCCGGGGAAATCTCGGTGCTGGCGACGTTCGGCATTCATCGTGTCCCGGTGTACCGCAAGCCGCGGATCGCGATTTTCTCGACGGGGTCGGAGCTGCTGTCCGTCGAAGAGCCGCTGCAGCCGGGGAAAATCCGCAACAGCAACACGTACATGCTCGCGGCCCAGGTGCGGGAAGCGGGGGGCGAGCCCTTTATTCTGGAAGCCATTATGGACGATTTGCAGCTGGCACAAGCACGGGTCGAGGAGGCGCTGCGGGAATACGATGCAGTCGTGACCAGCGGCGGTGTGTCGGTCGGAGACTACGACATTATGGGCGATCTCGTCCGCGGCGGCGGGGTGGAGATGCTGTATAACAAAATCGCCATGCGTCCCGGCAGCGTCACGACAGCGGCCGTGAAGGACGGCAAGCTGCTCTTTGCACTGTCCGGCAATCCCGGCGCCTGCTTCGTCGGCTTCGAGCTGTTCGTTCGGCCGACCATTCAGGGCATGATGGGAAGAAAGAATGCCTACCTTACGGAATGGTCAGCCGTCTTGGACGTCGACTATACCAAAGTGAACGCCTTTACCCGCTACGTTCGCGGAAGAATGGAAGTCCGCGATGGATTGGTGTATGCCGTTCCGGCAGCGGTGGACGAATCGAGCGTCATGGTGACGATCAAAGACAGCGACTGCTTGATCGTCATCCCGCCCGCCAAGGCAGTCACACCGGCCGGGTCCAAGGTGCAAATTTTGCTGCTTAAAGAGGGATCGAGATGAGCCGGCAAGAAGCGCTACCGCCCGTCTGGCAAATCGTCGGGTATAAGAACAGCGGCAAAACGACGCTCGTCTGCAGTCTCGTCGAGTTGCTTGCGGCCAAAGGCGTACGGACAGCGGTGATTAAGCACGACGCCCACGATTTCGACATCGATCATCCGGGAACGGACTCGTACCGGCACCGGAAATCGGGGGCGGGTGCAGTCGCCCTTGTGTCCTCGCGGCGTACGGCCGTGATCGAGGAAACAGAAACCGGGCTGGACGAGCTCATCGGGCGGTTTTCCGCATATGACATGATTTTTGTGGAGGGCTTCAAGCAGGCGGAGTACCCCAAACTCGTGATGGTCCGCAGCCAGGAAGACCATTCGCTCGTTTCCCAATTAACATCCGTGAATGCGATCGTCACCTGGCTTACCGATGACGCGATGAAGGGGAGCATGGATGTGCATCCGGGCTCCGTTCCGGTATTTGGCGTCAATGACACCGGCCGGATCACGGAATGGCTGCTTCACCATAGTAAGCACGGTACGACGGAATGAACGGAAACTAATCGTTTGCAATAAAAAAACAGCACGCCCATCCTGAATATACCGGATGCGGCAGTGCTGCTTTTTATTGTGACCGCGCCTAAAGCCGTTACGGTTCCAGCCTCCGCTCAATCGCCTCGGACATCGTTTTGTCCGTAAGATGGGCGTAAACCTCAGTCGTTTCGGTTGAGGCGTGGCCGAGCTGCTCCTTCGTTTTGTAAATATCGTTCTGCAAATAATAGTCGGTGGCGAAGGAATGCCGGAGCTTATGTACGGTGAGATAAGGCTTGCCGAAGCGCTTGGCATACTTGATGATCATCGCTTGGATCGCCCGTTTGGTCATGCGTCCGCCTTCCTGATGCCCGTTCGGAAGCGCTGCAAACAGTGCTTTTTCCCGCTTGGGCACCTTGTATCTGGACTGACGAAGGGTAAGGTACTGGGCCAAATCATCCTTGGCCTGCTCGCGGAAATAGACCGGGGTCTTGAACGTCTCGTCGTTATTGCCCTTCCGGTACACATACAGCATCTTGTTGTTCATGTCCAGATCATCGACATTCAGGTTAACGACCTCGGACACCCGAAGCCCCGAATTCAAAATCAGGCTGGCAATGCAGGCGTCGCGTTCCTTATTCAGTTCATGGGCGTGGAGCGCCTGCTTGTTATTGGCGACATCCTTTGCGTAGCCGTCCATAATATAACCGATAAACTCCAGCAGCTCGTCTTCCTCGAGGATCTTCCCTTTCAGCTTGGCGGCCGTGTCTTTTGGTTTGTGGATCCGTTTGATCTCCACTTTCGCCATAATGTTGCGCTTCAGGAGCGGATAAAAGTTGTCATCCTCGGCAATTTGGCTTAAGTAATGAAACAGGGAGCGCATGGAAGAAAGCTTGCGGGAGACGGTAATTTTGGAGTTGGCACTCTCCCGGCGGGTCGTTAGATACAAGCGATAGCTGACGACGTCTTCCATCCGCAGCACCTCCAGCTCTTCCAGCGTTACCTTGCCGTTGTCCGGCGCAGCGGACAATCCTTCGGCCCGCAGCCAGTTGAAGAACGTTTCGTAATCCCGGATATATTCAAGCAAAGTGGACGGCGACAGATCAGGCAGCTTGTAATCGATAAATTGCTGGACGTACCAAGGCATGGTCAGCACTTTGTCGTCGAGCTTTTTCCGGTCTTGTTCCTTTTGAACGTTCATCGTCATCCCTCATCTTTCCTTTTCTTCGTATCTTTTTATATTAACACAATGTGCGAACAGATGTCCGCTTCAATTACGTATATGTCAAGGAATCCGTCCGCGTATAACCTTGCCCGTCCGTTGACAAAGTTATATAGTGGAAATGAAGTCAGGATCGTGAACAGGAAAATAGGAAGGTGAAGTTATGGAGTTCAGGCTGGACCTGGTTCCGCATAAGCGCAGGCAAGTGATCTACAATTTGATGCAGCTGTATATGTACGATTTTTCCCGCTACCAGGATATCGTGGTGGATGATAACGGCAAATTTCCCGAATACCCGGGAATCGATGAGTACTGGCGCAGGGGAACCGGCAAGCATGCTTTTTTGATTTCTTACGACAAAGTGCCGGCCGGTTTTGCGCTGGTGGACCGGTTGTACGACCCGATGGAAGGCGACTTTTACATGACGGAGTTTTTTATTATGCAAAAATACCGCCGCACCGGCATGGGAACCTGGGCTGCGCAGGCGCTGTTCGATCGGTTCAAGGGCAGATGGAAGGTGACCCAGATCAAAAACAATCTGCCGGCCCAGGCCTTCTGGCGGAAAGTGATCGGCAGCTACACGAACGAGCGGTATTCGGAAAAGGTTCACCCGCAGTATGGCAATATCAGCCAATATTTCAGCAGTTTATAGATGGATCTGAATACATAGGCTCTCGTTGGCAGGGAAATCGAGCATTTCTTGAATCGGAGCGGGCCGGGGAGGAAGAACCGTCCATGCCAGCGGTTTAGCAACCCTCCGCTTCGGGTAAACATCTCATATACTGTGTAAATGTCACTTCGTATCTATGAACGCATCCAATTATGAAACCAGGGAGGATTTCATTATGGAAAGACGGGCATTCGGCAATACAGGCATGGAAGTGAGTATTTTGGGCTTTGGCGGCGCGGAGATCGGCAAGGAAACGGACCTTTCCAAAGTCGAGCAGCTGCTGGGCAGCGCGCTTGATGCGGGACTGAACATGATCGATACGGCGGAGTGCTACGGCGACAGTGAGGAGCTGATCGGCAAAACGATGGCGAACCGCCGCAGCGAATATTATTTATTCACCAAGTGCGGACATGCTTCCGGTTTGGATTATAAAGATTGGGACCCTGAGCTGCTGGAGAAAAGCATCGACCGCAGCTTGAAGCGGCTGCAGACCGATTACGTCGACTGTATCCATCTGCACAGCTGCTCGGAGGATGTGCTGAGACAGGGCGCGGTGATCGAGGTGCTGCAAAAGGCCAAGCAGCAGGGAAAGACGCGGTTTATCGGATACAGCGGCGATTCGATTGACGCATTGTATGCGGTACAAACCGGCGTGTTTGACAGCTTGATGGTGTCGCTCAACATCGCCGACCAGGAAGTGATCGATCTGACGCTGCCCGAAGCGCGTAAGCGGGGAATGGGGATCATCGCCAAGCGGCCGATCGCCAACGTAGCCTGGACTTACGACAAGCTCCCCGAGAACGCCTACCCATATAAATACTGGCAGCGGCTGAAAGAGCTGCAGTATGACTTTCTGCGGGACAACGAGCAGGCGGTGGCGGATGCCCTTCATTTTACGCTGGATACGCCCGGGGTGGATACCGCGATCGTGGGAACGAACAAGCCCGGGCGCTGGTCGCAGAACGCTGAGATGCTTGCAAGCACGAGCCTGAGCCATGATAAGTACCAGGAGATCCGGGCGCGCTGGAAGGAAGTGGCCCCGCGGGACTGGGTGGGTCTGACGTAAGCAGATCAGCCTGACGTAAGGCGTCCCGGGGTTATACGGCTCATGACGAAGCGCTATTAACCTTAATGAATTGCCCGATAGAGAAGGCTCCCTCTGGAACACTTCAAGTTCCGGAAAGGAGCCTTTTTTGCATGCCCGGAGACCGGGAGAACCACTCTTATTCAGCCTTTCCCAGCTTCGTTTCGCTAAATTGAAGACGGTACTGCCCAGGCGTCATTCCCTCAAGCTTTTTAAACATCCGGTTGAAATACGGAGGCTGATAGCCTACGGATTTGGCGATTTCGATCATTTTGAGGTCGGTCGTCAGCAGAAGCTTTTTGCAGCGGCCGATTTTGAGCGCCGTTAAATAATCAATGTAATTCGAGCCGGTCATTTGGCGGAACGCCTTGCTGAGATGCGACACGCTGACTCCTGCTTCCATGGCGAACGTCTCAAGGGAGATATCGCACATGTAATTGTCGTGAATGGTTGCCAGCACCTGGTCCACGATATCCTTCATGGCATGCTGGTAGCTCTTGGACAGCATGTCGATGTATGGCCGAATCACCCGTTTACCGAACCACTGGATACACGCCTCAGCGTCCCTAAGCGTCCTCAGTTCTTCTTCCAGCTGGACGCCGTCAAAGAGGGCGTACGGGTTATGTCCCGACTGCAGCATGGACCGGTACAGGCTGCTCTTCAGGCGCATCAGTCCCTGGTGGACGACCCATTCCGGGGCGCCTTCATTTTTCAGAGCGGTTACGAACCGCTCCAGGATGTCGGCTGCCTCGCGTTCCAGCCCGAGGTTCAGCGTATGCGTAAATTCCTGCTCCAGATCGTATGGAAAATCGACTTCGGGATTGGCCTGCTCAAGCACGGCGGTTGCATCCAGCAGCTGGCTCTCCGACGTAAACGTGCGGTAGCTGAGCGCTTTGCGCGACTGTTCCAGCAGGTAAGGAATGTCCATCCACAGCGGCGCCGGGCCGTTTACGACGATTGTCGACGGCATGCGCAGCACATGCTCCAGCGTGCGGAGCATTTCCCCGCCAAGCCGGAGCAGTTCGTCCCGCGCATCGTCCATGGCGGCGGTTTCCGGAAATATCAGCACCGCGGCAATCGAACCGTCGAGCAAATCGAGCGTATGCACATAGGCGGCCGACGCCTCCGATATTTCGCCGACGATGTTGATGGCCGCGTAGGTGATGAGCTGGCTGTCCTTTTCTGTCAGGGGAGCCTTGTGACCGTCAAGTCCGTGCAGCTGGCAGACCACGACCGAAAACAGGCAGCCTGTCACGTCGAGCTGCAGGGCGCGAAGCTTTTCGATCATTTCCGTCTCTGATAAATGGGCGGCTTGTCCCAGCACAAACTGGTTGATCAGCGCTTCCCTGACTTTGGGAGTGGATTGATCCAGCCGGCTCTGCAGCGACTCGTTGGCAAACCGGTACTGCTGCCATTTTGCCTCGATATAGGCCATTTCGTCGGACGGGTCGGCGTCTTCATCCGTTTTGCCGTCCCTGACCAGATCCATGACTTTGCGGAACGGCTGATAGAAGCGGTTGGACGCAAACCAGCTCAGACCGAGCGCGGCGATGAGAGACACGATCCAGTAGACGACCACCACATGCGTATACGCACTGTTGGGCGCAGTGACTTTGGATGACGGGGTACCCGTCACAAAGGTCCAGATCCGGTTCATCTTTTCAAAAGAAACCGCATTCATGAGGAACTGCTCATGATCCGCACGGATTTGAAAGCGCGACTGGCTGTCATACGTGCGCTTGGTCGAGCCGAGCTGTTCCATGATCCGCGGCAGCAGCTCGGGATACGATTTAGCGGCATCCGACTGACCAATGACTACGTCGCTGCCATCGAGAACATAGGCCGCCTGGTCGGGGGTCACGTTCAATTGAAGCATGGCCGGGTTGACGTAGAGGACGAGCGCCCCGTAAGAGGTTTGGCCGTTAAAAGGCAGCTTCATGACGATCGCATGCTTGGAGCCGCTGCGCCCAAACGGCCGGGTGAGATGATTCGTCCAGAAAATGCCCTTATCCCCGTTCATGAGACTGTTCCAAACGGCACGATCTGCCGGATCGTCCAGCGTGCGCAGGCCGAGGACGGGCTGCAGCAGCACATTCTGCTTCGGTATGTACAAATAAGCCTGATCGATCAGCGATTCCCCGTTTTCGATCAGCGACATCGTGTCCAGCAGTTCCTGGGTTTTTTCGAACTCATCGACATAGTTCATGTCCGCGATCGCGGGCTTAAAGATGGGGTTGGCCATCATATGCAGGGCGTACTGTACCAGCTGGGCGAACTGGCCGTCGATTCTGCGCACGGATTCCCGCAGCATGATCTCGTTATTTTGCTGATACTGCTGGATTAGGTACCGGTTGCCGACATACCCGCCAATGCAGCTGACGATCGTGATCGGAATACAGGTCAGCAGGATCGCAAGCGCGATGCTTCTCCAGTATACGGTCCCTTTCGATGCGAACCTTTTCGCCAAGTAGTCTCTCAACATGGTATCCACTCCCGCTCGTTTGCTTCCGCCCTGAATCTTGATTATGACGATAGTATGTCTATCATAACGAACGGCAGCGGGGTTGAATAGACCTGTAACCCATGAATTTCCGCCAGTCAAAAAAGTGCAATCCCCAGAAACGGATATGCGGAAATGATTGATCGAAAGCGGCCTCGGCCGCTTCGATTAAAGAATAGGGCATGACCATGGGTGTGGCGCCTGTTCTAACGGGAAAGAAAATCGAATTGCCGGAAATCCGGCCGCTCCCTAATATGATTCACATAAGCGGCCACAGGGCGGCAGGCTCACAACCTCCGGATGGATATTAACCCGGGCAGCAGCCAGCCATCCCGATTGCCGCGGACCGGCAAGCAGGGGACCGACATTTTTGACGAAAGAGAGGGAGCGCGATGAGCGAAACATCGATGGGCGGGCAGTCCGAGCGGCGATCCGCCCCGGGGAAATCTGCCCCGCTAAGGGAGATCACCCTGAAGAAGCGGAGGCTGTGGCCGGATCTTCGGCGCGACAAGTATTTGTATTTACTGGCCATGCCGGGGCTGTTGTTTTTCATTATTTTTAAGTACATCCCCATTACGAATCTGGTCATTGGCTTCCAGGATTATTCCCCTTACCTGGGGATCATGGGCAGCAAGTGGGTCGGATTTGAGCACTTTGTCCGCTTTTTCTCCAACCCCGATTTCTGGATGCTGCTCCGCAATACGCTGGGCATCAGTCTGATGAATCTGGTATTCTTCTTCCCGGCTCCGATTATTTTGGCCCTGATGATGAACGAAGTGAGAAATCAGATCATGAAGCGGTCGGTTCAGTCGCTGATCTATATTCCGCATTTTCTGTCCTGGGTGCTGATTTACGGGCTGACGTATTTGATGTTCTCCCAGTCAGAAGGGCTGATCAACAAGCTGCTGGAGGCAAGCGGGAGGAGCACCGTCGATATTTTATCGAATCCGCATTATTTCTGGGGCATGCTGACGGTTCAGTCCATTTGGAAGGAAGTAGGGTGGGGTACGATCATCTTCCTCGCGGCGATCGCGGGCGTCGATCCCCAGCAGTATGAAGCAGCTGTCATGGACGGTGCCGGGCGGTTCCGCCGGATGTGGCATATTACGCTGCCCGCGATGCGCAATGTCATTATGATCCTGTTCATTTTGCGCCTCGGCACGATTATGGATACCGGCTTCGAGCAGGTGTACCTGATGATGAACGCGGCGGTTACGGAGGTGGCCGAAGTGTTCGATACCTATGTTTACCGGGTCGGCATTCGCCAAGGCGAGTTCAGCTACAGCACGGCCATCGGCCTGTTCAAATCGGTCGTCGGCGTCGTCCTGGTCGTCCTTGCGAACAAGGCGGCTAAACGCCTGGGTCAAGACAGCTTGTATTAAGGTAAAACTTCGAAAGGAGAGTTGCAGCGGATGGAACTGTCCCTGACCTGGAAAGACCGCCTGTTCAGCCTGTCCAACGGCGGGCTGCTGATTCTGTTCAGCCTGGCCATGGTGTTTCCGATTTATTATACGATTGTGCTTTCGTTTACGGATCCGACAGAGTATTATACGAGGGATTTGATTTTGTGGCCGCATCACTGGTCGCTGGACGCGTACCGCTATCTGCTCGGCAACGGCTTGTTCGTCAATTCGGTCCTGATCAGCCTGTTTCTGGCGACTGTGGGCACGCTGCTGAGCCTGCTGGTGACAGGGGGGCTGGCCTATGCCATCTCGGTCCGCCGGCTCCGGTTCCGCAGGACGATGATGGTCATGATCCTGATTACGTTTTTGTTTACGCCGGGCCTTGTGCCACTGTACATGGTGGTCCGAAACCTCGGCCTGATCGACAGCGTCTGGTCGCTGATCTTGCCGTCGCTGACGAGCGGCTGGTACGTGCTGCTGATGAAAGGCTTCTTCGACAGCATCCCGGACAGCCTGGAAGAGGCTGCGCGGATCGACGGCTGCACCGAAATCAGCGTGTTCTGGCGGATTATCATTCCGTTGTCGCTGCCGGCGGTGGTCGCTTTCGGGCTGTTTTTTGCGGTGGGGTACTGGAACACCTATTTCAACGCGATCATGTTCATTAATGAGCAGAACAAATGGCCGCTGCAGGTGCTCCTGCAAAATATGCTCGTCGATCCGACGACGATGGGCGGCGGCGAGAACGCCAATATCAGCGTTACCATGAACCGGCAGATGCCGACAGAGACGCTCAAAATGGCCGCGGTAGTCATTGCGACGATTCCGATTATGCTTGTATATCCGTTCCTCCAGAAGCACTTCGCCAAAGGGGCGATGGTGGGCTCGGTCAAGGAATGAAGATATATAACAGGTAAATCCAAAGGAGGTTATTCTCTATGAAAAGACAAGCAGAACAGAGAGCAAGGCAATGGTTCATCAAAACGCTCGTTGTGGCGGTGGGCACCAGCCTGCTGCTGTCCGCCTGCAGCGGCGGGGGTAAAAGCGGTTCGGCGGATTCTTCGGCCCCGACCAAGATACAGATGCAAACGCTGAATTACGCGACGGAGTTTATCGACAATACGAATCCGATCTGGAAGGAATTTGAGAAGCGCACGAACACGCAGCTGGATATTACCTGGCTGTCGCCGACAACGTCCGAGGAGAAGATCAATGTCATGCTGGCATCCGGCGATCTGCCGGAGGTGACGTTCGTGGAATCGCTGCTGAATCCGCAGCTGCAAAAAATGATTGGCCAAGGCGTGTTCTGGGATCTGACCCCGTTCATCAAGGATTACCCGAACCTGAGTCAGCCCGCGCTCGCCGAAATGTGGACGGATTCGAAGGTCGACGGCAAAAATTACAGCATTCCCCGCTATTACCCGAGCTATGGAGGAGGGGCGTTCCCGATTCTGCGCAAGGACTGGATGGACAAGCTGGGACTGCAGACCCCGACCACCATGGACCAATTTTTCGACGTGCTGAAGGCGTTCAAGGAGAAGGACCCGAACGGAAACGGCCAGGCGGACGAAATTCCGTATGCCGCCAACAGTGATACGATGGGCTTTGTGTACGGGGTGTTCAACGGCGTGCAGGGTGCCTGGAAGCTGAAGGACGACAGGCTGGTGCCGACGATTACGGAAGACGCTTCGCGGGATGCGCTCCTCTGGATCAAAAAAGCGTATGACGCCGGACTGTTCCCGAAAGATTTCGCAATCCTGAAGTACTCCCAGACGGTCGACCTGATCCGCGGCGGCAAATCGGGCGGCACGTCGCAGTCGATGAACCATGCCTGGGTGACGGGCGCCAAAATCAGGGAAGTGGTGCCGACGGCGGATTACATGCCGATCACCTATCTGCAAAATGCGGAAGGGGAGAAATATACGCCATCCGGATCGCCGTATTACGGCGTGTACCTGATACCGAAAAAAGTGCCGGAAGCCAAGGTAAAGAAAATCCTTGAATTTTTCGATTACGCTTACGGCAAGGAAGGCAATGAGCTTGCAACTTACGGCATTGAAGGCGTCGATTACACGGTCGAGAACGGCCGCAAAATCCCGACGCCGCAGGCAGCCAAGGACCAGGTGGGCGACGGCAACATGAACAACCTGATCCACCTCATCAGCGACGATATGTCGATCGGAGCGGTCGGCATGCCGGACGACGTATACAACCGCAATGTGGAAATCGTCAATGAGCGCAAACAAATCAAAACACCGAACCCGGGCAACGAGCTGTACTCCGAAGCCTACAATAAATACTATCCGGAAATTTCGAAAAAAGTGAGCGATATGCGCACCAAAGTGATCATCGGCAAGGATACGATCGAAAACTACGATAAGCTCATCGAGCAGCTCCGAAGCGATCCGACACTGAAACAGGTTGCGGATGAGATGACAGAGGCTTATCATAAAAAAATGGAAAGAAAGTAACCTCCAAATCCCATTCATGAGAGAGGCGAAACGATGAGTGTACTAAGCGTTCAAGGCAAGCAGTTTGTGTGGGACGGCGAGCCCATCCGCCTGGTTTCCGGGGCGATCCATTATTTTCGGGTCGTTCCCGAGTATTGGCGGGACCGGTTAACGAAGCTGAAGGCTTGCGGCTTTAACACGGTGGAGACCTATGTGGCCTGGAATATCCATGAGCCCAGAAAAGGGGAGTTCGTGTTCGATCACGGGACGGATCTCGTCCGCTTCATCGAAACGGCCGGTGAACTCGGCCTGCATGTCATCGTAAGGCCCAGCCCGTATATTTGCGCCGAATGGGAGTTCGGCGGTTTGCCCGCCTGGCTGCTCAAGGAACCGGGCATCCGGCTTCGCTGCAATGACCACCGGTATTTGGGCCACGTCGATGCTTATTATGGCGTGCTGATTCCGAAGCTGGTTCCGCTGCTCAGCACGAACGGCGGGCCGATCATCGCGATGCAGATCGAGAACGAATACGGCAGCTATGGCAATGACAAGGCGTACCTGAACCATTTGAAGAAAGGGCTTACATCCCGCGGCGTGGACGTGCTGCTGTTCACCTCGGACGGGCCGGGAGATTTTATGCTGCAGGGCGGCATGGTGGAGGGCGTGCTGGAGACGGTCAACTTCGGGTCCCGTGCGGTTGAAGCCTTTCAGGAACTGGAAGCCTATCAGCCGGACAAGCCGTATATGTGCATGGAGTTCTGGAACGGATGGTTTGACCATTGGGGCAAGCCGCATCATACCCGCGATGCGGCGGATGCTGCGCGCGTGTTCGAGGACATGCTGGCGGCCGGCGCTTCGGTCAACTTCTATATGTTCCACGGTGGGACGAACTTCGGCTTTTACAACGGCGCGAACTGCGGGGAAGAAGGGTACGCGCCGACCGTCACCAGCTATGATTACGATTCCCCGCTGAATGAATGGGGAGAGCCGACAGAGAAATTTTATGCGGTCCGCGACGTTCTGGCCAAATACGTGGACCTGCCGGAACTGCAGCTTCCCGATCCGATCGAGCAGAAGAGCTACGGCGAGGTCCGCCTGACCGACCGGGTCGGCTTATTCGACTCGCTATCTGACCTGTCTGACGCGGTGGAGCGGGCTGTGCCGGAAACGATGGAGCAGCTGGATCAGGACTACGGCTTTATCCTGTACACGACCTTCGTCTCCGGGCCACGCGGCGAAGCCGACCTGATCCTGCAGGAAGTGCGGGACCGTGCACTCATTTTTGTCGACGGGGAGTACCGGGGCGTCGTGCAGCGCTGGGATGAGCAGCGCAGCCTGAAGCTGACGATTCCGGCCGGCGGCGCGAAGCTGCAAATTTTGGTGGAGAACCTCGGAAGGGTTAATTACGGGCCGTACATGCACGACCCGAAAGGGATTACCGAAGGGGTCCGGTTAGGCAATCAGTTTTTGTTCGGATGGACGATTCACACGCTTCCGCTGAACAACCTGGACCAGCTGGCCTTTGTTCCGCATCTGAAGGAAGAAGATGCCGCCGGCTTGGATGCTGCAAGCCAGAATACCCCGACATTTTACAGAGGCACCTTTGAGGTAAGCGGAACCGCCGATACCTTCTTGGACGTCACAGGCTGGACAAAAGGCGTCGCTTATATTAACGGGTTTAACCTCGGCCGGTACTGGGAGGTTGGGCCGCAGTCCACGCTGTATATCCCGGCACCGCTGCTGCGCGAAGGCCGGAACGAAATCATACTGTTCGAGCTGCACGGTACGCGGCAGTCATCCGTCACACTGGCGGATCAGGCAAAGCTGGGTTAATGCGGACAAAGTTAATTCCTGCAAGAAAGAGCAGCATGACATGAACGTATCATATAGAGCAGGAACATCATCTCCTGAAAGGGAAAAGGGAACGGCCTTAGGCGGCCGTTCCCTTTTTGATTTGTGGTTAGCTCAATTCATTATGTGAAAAATTCATAATAGAAAAGCAGAGCGTCATGGCTCTACGTTGGACCGGATCGACTCGCGGATGACGAGCTCCGTGGACAGCAATATTTTTTTGGATCCGCCGGACATGTCTTTGCTGCTCTCAAACAGCAGTTTTGCCCCTTCATAGCCCAGCATCTCGAAGGGCTGATTGACGGTGCTCAAAGATACTTTGGCATATTTCGAGCTTTCTACGTCATCGAAACCCATGATCGATATTTGCTCCGGAATGCTGACCCCTTGCTGCGTAAGCTGCCCGATCACTTCGAGCGCGCGTCTGTCGTTGACACAAAACAGGGCGGTGAGCTCGCCTCTTTGAATTTGCTGCAGCAGCTTCGCATAATCTAATTCCCGCTGAAGAAACAAGACATCGTCATCCGGCCCGAGCGAGGCGTCTGCCATGGCATGGCGGTATCCATTGTACCGTTCGACCTCGGTGCTCAGATGAAAATCATATGCGGCGAAACCGATCTTTCGGTGGCCCTGGGCGATTAAATACGCAACGGCCTCATAGGCGCCGTCATGGTTATTGCATGTAATGCAGTTGACCGGATAACCGGCAGGAAAGCGGTCGAGCATGACAAACGGGATCGACTTCTTCCGGATTTCGTTGAGGTACTCCCTTGCCGCGTCGGGATTGGCGGAATAAATCAGCAGCCCGCGGTTCTCGGACTGAATCAGCTTCAGGATCAGCTCCCGCTCCTGTTCGACATCATTTTCCACAAATTCAATGATAAGTTTGCATCCCTGCTGGTTTAGAAAGGATTGCACGCCTTTGATAATCTTCATATACGAACTGTCGTACATATCATTGCCGGAAATAATAAAGGTCACGTAATTGGACGTTTGGTTGACTGGTTCCGCCGGATTGGCGACAAAGCTGCCTTTTCCCCTGATCCGGTAGATGACGCCTTCATTGACGAGCTCCGCCAATGCTTTCCTTACCGTAATGGAGCTGACGTCCAGCAGCTTGGAGAACTCCGATTCGCTCGGAATCCGGTCATCCTTGCCAAGTTCGTTATTCTCGATTTGCGACAGTACATAATCTTTCACCAGCTGGTACTTGGGCAATGTTGTATCGTTCTTGCTCATGCAGGGTCACCTCTTATATGGACATATACTTAATTATAACGCATTGTTTGTTAAATAGTATACCAAGTGGTGCGAACTAACTCAACTTTATTGTATAAATCCGGGTCGAGTAGATAGGTTGTCTATGCGATTTATCTTGTAAATTGTTGATTTTATCCGGAAATATCAGATTTGTACTGGTGTGAATGAATGGTATACTAACAACGTTGTAATAAAATCATAAATCTATATATTGACGGACAAATTAGTATGTGATATCCTTCGCTTAGCATAATAACTCCGGGGAAAATGCATATGGTTTTACCTGCTTGATGAGTACGTTTAAGTTTTGTCTAACCGTCTTAACCGTTGCAGAGATTTAAGCTTGCACGCCTGTTTGAAAGCGTTTCGATCTCGGGGAGAAGGTATTTAACAGCATGAATTGAATGCGCTTTCAAAAGCGATCGTATCCGAAGTGGTTTTTCGGTGAAGAACGGCCGGAGTTCAAACGATGACTTGAAGTAACTAGAAAAGGGGTGTTTATGTTGGCGGCAACCAATAAAAAGCGATGGTCCAAACTGTGGAAACACCGATATCTGTACCTGATGGTGTTGCCCGGTATGATCACGGTGCTGGTCTTCAGCTACTTTCCGATGTATGGAATCACCATCGCCTTCAAGGATTACAACGCATCAAAGGGGATTATGGGAAGTCCTTGGGTCGGCTTTAAATATTTCACCACGTTTTTTCATGACCCGATGGCTTTCCGTGTGTTAAAAAACACGCTGCTTCTAGGTTTGTATACGCTGCTGTGGTCGTTTCCTGCACCTATTATCCTCGCCTTGTTATTTAACGAGCTGAGAAACAAGCATTTTAAAAAATTCGTCCAGACCGTTTCTTACTTTCCTCATTTTATTTCGGTAGTTATCGTTGCGGGGATGCTGAAGGACTTTACGGCGAGAGACGGCCTCTTCAACCAAATCATTACATACTTCGGCGGCACCCCGATCATGTTTCTGCTGGAGCCGGGTTATTTCCGGACGATCTTCATCTCTTCCGGCATATGGCAGGGGGTTGGCTTTGGAACAATCATTTACCTTGCCGCTTTGAGCGGGATCGACCCGACCTATTACGATGTGGCGGAAGTGGACGGAGCGAGCCGGTGGAAAAAGATCGTGCACATTACCTGGCCCTCGATCAAACCGACAACGATCATTCTGCTGATTTTTGCCTTGGGCGGAATTCTGGGATCCGATTTTCAGAAAATTATTCTGCTGTATTCGCCTGAAACTTACAGCGTAGCTGACGTCATTGGATCGTATGTATACCGTCAGGGGATCCTCGGCGCAAGATACGAGTACACCACGGCCATCGGATTATTTATGTCGGTCATCTCCTTTGTCATTTTGTACATTTCCAATTGGGTCAGCCGCAAAGTCTCGGAGACGAGTTTGTTTTAGGGGGGATAATCTTGAGAAAAATCAGCTTCGGTTCCAGAGTGTTTGACGCCTTTAATATTTTCATCATGCTGTTGATCCTTGTCGTTGTGCTGTACCCCATTCTGAATATTATCGCTACCTCCTTCAGCAGCGGGAAGTACATCGCCTCGGGAAGCGTTACGATTTGGCCGAAAGGCTTTACCGTACAGGCTTACGCAGACGTATTTAAAGACTCGCTCATTTATAAGGGGTATCTGAATTCCATCCTTTACGCGGTAGGTTCTACCGGTATTATGCTGCTGTTTACCTCGCTGCTGGCTTATCCGCTGACCATTCCCGGATTCGCGGGAAAGAAATTTATCACCATCTTTCTGATGATCACCATGTTTTTCAGCGGGGGCTTAATTCCTACTTACCTGCTGATGCGCAGTCTGCATCTGCTTGACACCGTTTGGGTCATGATCCTTCCCGGCGCGGTTGGAGCTTACAATGTGTTTTTGTTCCGAACCTTCTTTTCGAATGTGCCGGCAGAGCTGAAAGAATCGGCGGTCATGGATGGAGCCAACGATGTCGTCGTCCTGTTCCGAATCGTCCTACCGTTGTCGAAGGCATTGCTTGCGACATTTGCCTTGTTTGGTTTGGTAGGAAGCTGGAACAGCTGGTTTGAAGCGCTAATCTATCTTAAGGATCAGGATAAGTATCCGCTGCAAATGATTCTGCGAAACTATTTGTTTGCGCTGGATACCAACGCGATCCAAGGCAGGGTGGGCGCCGGTAACGTGGCCATCAATTCATCGGGATCAACGCTTGATCCGAAGGCGATCCGAATGAGCGTGATCATCATTACGATGTTCCCTATTATGGCGATTTACCCATTCTTTCAAAAGCACTTTACGAAGGGCGTATTAGTGGGAGCGATTAAGGGCTGACAACATATGTTCAACATGGATGTAAGAGGAAAAATTCTTTTACGCCATATTAAAATAATCAAATTTCAAGGAGGAATTGGGATGGTTAAAAAAGCAAAAATGCTCAGCCTGATCCTGGCTTGCATGCTGGCCTTTTCCGTAACGGCCTGCTCCAAGTCCGACGAGACTTCCAAGGATTCTGCGGATGGCGACACGTTATCTTTTTCTGTCACGCTTCCGTCGAGCGGGGTGGATAACGAGAACAGCATGATCGGCAAGGAATGGAAAAAGCAGATGGAAGCCAAGCTGGGCAAAAAACTGAATATTAAGTTTAATTATATTCCGTCATCGGAATATGACGAAAAAGTAAAGCTCATGATTGCGAGCGACGATTTGACGGATTTTTTCGTCACGCCATTATTTTACGATATCACGGACATGGCTGAACAAGGCCAAATTCTTGAGCTCAGCCAGTATAAGGATTTAATGCCCAACTATATGAACTATCTCAGCAAGGTGAAGAACGGCATGGCGCGTGTGACCAATCCCGAAGGGAAAATGTACTCATTCAAAGAAACTTCGACACCCAGATTTCCGGAGGATAAAGGCTTGCTGATTCAAAACGTATCCGCTTACAGATACGATGTATTCAAAGCGAACAACATCAAAATTCCGGTAACGCTGGATGAATTTTATGACGCGGCCAAAAAGCTGAAACAGCTGTATCCCGATAAGTACCCGGTGGATACGAAATGGAACAGTTTAAGATCGCTCTTCTCGGCGAATCACATCAAGGACGACATTTACTGGGATGGCAGCAAATACGTGTACGGCATTTTTAATGAAGGGTATAAAGACGCCCTTCAGTTCGCGAACAAGCTGTATTCGGAGCAGCTGCTGGATCCCGAGTATACGATTGATACGGACGACACGATCCGGAAGAAGGCGATGAATGGCGATACTTTCATGTGGCTGACCCAGTGGTTTACGGAGCCGGGAGATTACACAAGGAATGCGGATGACGGCAAAATATTTGCAGTTTCGCTGTACCCGGACAATCCGAAGTACGGAAAGGCATGGCAGGAAGCGACGAACGGAAATACCCCGGACCTGGGCTGGGCCACGTTCTGCATCAGCTCTAAAGCCAAAAATCCGGAAGAATTAATCAAGCTGATCGATTTACAGTATTCCGACGAAAACATCAGGCTCGTGACTTGGGGAATTGAAGGAACGACCTACAAAATTGGAGAAGACGGCAATCCGACCTTTATGGATTCGTTTAAAACGGCGAAGGATCCATGGCTGGAAGGGGATAAGTACGGGATCCGGGCAAGCAAAAATTATAACCCGGGTTTGCAAATGGTCAACGATGCCAGAGCATTTGTAGATTTTGCCGCAACGGATTATACCGTATTTAACGGCAAGTATGAGGAAGTCCCGCTTGAAAAGTCGCCTTATCTGACAAGTCTGCCAATGCCGAACAACGATTATGTCCCTTCGTGGTACAGCGAGCCGGCCATCCAGTTCACACCGGACGAAAGCCAGGAAATATCCGAGATCATGAATCCGATCAAAACGTTCGTTACGGAAGAGCAGGCAAAGTTTGTCGCCGGGAAGCAGAGCTTTGACAACTGGCCGAAATTTATCGATCAGGTTAAAAAAATGGGCGATATCGACAAAGTGTTGAAGATTTACAACGATGCGGCCCAAAGAGTCCAGTCCAAAACGTCCTAACCAACAGCATCGAGACCATTCCACCAATGACAAATCGACAAGAAGTCGGGAGGAAGCCGAGATGGTATTGAAGATGAAAATGTGGAAGCAGGCGGGTGCATGGACCTGCGCCGCGCTGCTGTTAGTCACGATGGCACCGGGCGTTACGCCGGCCCAGGCTGCAGGAAGTAGCGTCGAGCAAAAAACAGGCAGCACGCTAAAAAAGGTACAGGAGCCGTTCATGATCAAGGTCGTGGATGCCGCGACGGGCCGGGGCATTCCGCTGGTTGAGCTGAAGACGACGAATAACATTTTGTATTATACGGACAGTGCGGGCGTCGTGGCATTTGACGAACCGGGGTTGATGGATACGACGGTCTTCTTCCATATGTCCAGCGACGGCTACGAAATTCCCGCCGACATGTTCGGCAACCGCGGGCAGGCGGTCGAAGTTACGCCTGGCGGCAGCGTTACGCTACAGATGAACCGGGTCAACATTGCCGAGCGGCTGTACCGGGTGACCGGCCAGGGCATTTATCGGGACAGTCTGCTGCTCGGTTTGAATACGCCGATTCAACAGCCGGTTATCAACGGTCTGATTATGGGCCAGGATTCCGTGCAGACGATCGAATACAACGGGAAGCTGTACTGGTTCTGGGGCGATACGGACAGACCCGCCTACCCGCTGGGAAATTTCCGCACGACGGGCGCGACGTCGGAGCTGCCGCAAAACGGCGGGCTTGATCCGGATGTCGGCGTGAATCTGAAGTATTTTACCAAAGAGGACGGATTTGCCAAAAGCATGGTGCCGACGCTTCCCGACGGAGGAAACATGGCTTGGATTTTCGGTCTGATGACAGCAAAGGACAGCACGGGAAAAGAGCGTCTGCTAACGGGTTACACGACGTTAAACCCTGACATCGTTGCGCGCGGCATCCTCGTCTTCAACGATCAGACGGAGCAGTTCGAACAGGCTGTCCAGTTCCCTTCCAAGGACGATTGGCGCCATCCGGGCGGTCAGGCGACCTATTACGAGGAGAACGGCAAGGGCTACTGGCTGTTTACCGAGCACCGGATCCCGAACTTACGTGTGGCCGCCAGCTACGACGCCATCACCGACTATACCCAATACGAGTCGTTTACGTGCCTGACGCCGGGAGCGGCTTACGACGGCGCGAATACGTCCCTTGAGCGCGACCAGAACGGCAAGCTGGTATGGGGCTGGAAGAAGAACACCCCGGTGCTGACCCAGGATCAAGAAAAAGAATTGATCGGGTTTGGCCTGATCAAGGCGGACGACCCGCGCTACTATCAGCTGAAAGATGCCGATACCGGCGAAGAGGTTTCGCTGGCCCAAAGCTCCGTCGAATGGAATGATTACCGTCAGCGCTATGTCATGATCGGACAGCAGGTGATGGGCAAAACGTCGGTTCTCGGGGAAATGTGGTACGCGGAAGCAGACTCGCCCCAAGGCCCCTGGACGACGGCGAAGAAGATCATTACGCATAACAACTATACCTTCTATAACCCGGCCCAGCACAAGTTCTTCTTTAAAGACGGCGGACGCGTCATTTACTTCGAGGCGACCTATACGAATACGTATACAGACCATACGCCAACACCGCGCTACAACTACAACCAGGTCATGTACAAGCTGAATCTTGACGATCCGCGGCTTGGTCTTGAGCCAGTTCAGAACCGCAAGTGACGGCTGATGCGGAAGCGGACATTATTCGCTGATCCCAATAGGGCACTCCGCCCAGGAGGTAAACGAAATGAAATGGAAGCCTTGGAAAAGCGCGGGCATCTGGACCTGTGTCATGCTGACGGTCATGACGGCGCCGGGCGCCGCGATGGCGGCTCAGGCGGAAGGGAATAGCGCCATGCCGGATGTAAGCAGCGCTAAGAAAGTGGTTCAGAAGCCGTTTATGATCAAAGTCGTGGATGCCGAGACGGGTCGGGGGATTCCGCTGGTCGAACTGAAGACGACGAACAATATTTTGTACTATACGGACAGCGCAGGTGTCGTGGCTTTCAATGAGCCGGGCTTGATGGATCAAACGGTCTTTTTCCATATGTCGAGCGACGGCTATGAGGTGCCGACAGACATGTTCGGTTACCGCGGCCAGGCTGTTGAAGTGACGCCCGGCGGAAGCGTGACGCTGAAAATGGACCGGTTCAACATAGCTGAGCGGTTATACCGGGTCACCGGTCAGGGCATCTACCGGGACAGCGTCCTGCTTGGCCAGAAGCCGCCGGTCAAGGAGCCGCTCCTGAACGGGCTCGTGATGGGTCAGGACTCCGTCCAAACGATAAAGTACCGCAATCGGCTGTACTGGTTCTGGGGCGATACGGACAGACCCGCTTATCCCCTTGGGAACTTCCGTGTGACGGGTGCTACATCGAAGCTGCCGGAAAAAGGGGGTCTCGATCCCGATACCGGCATCGATTTGGATTACTTTACGAAAGAGGACGGTTTCGTTAAAAGCCTGGTTCCCCAGCTGCCTGACGGTGCCGGCATCGCCTGGGTGTTCGGCTTGATGACCGCCAAAGACGGCAGCGGGCAGGAACGCCTGCTCGCCGGGTACAGCACGCACAATCCCGAGCTCAGCGCCTTCGGCATTCTTGCCTTTAACGACGAGAAGAAGGAGTTCGAGCAGGTCGTCCAGTTCCCTTCCAAAGACGATTGGCGCCATCCGGGCGGCCAGGCGGCTTATTACGAGGAGGGCGGCAAGGGATACTGGCTTTTTACCGAACACCGGATGCCGAACCTGCGCGTGGCGGCAAGCTATGATGCCATCACCGATTATACCCAATACGAATCGTTTACGTGCCTGATGCCGGGAACGACTTACAACGGGGCCCAAACGTCCCTTGAACGCGGCGCGGACGGCCAGCTCGTATGGGGCTGGAAAAAGAACACCCCGCCGCTCACCCAGGTTCAGGAGAAGGAGCTGATCGATGCCGGGCTGATCCAGGCGGACGATCCGACCTACTTTCAATTAAAAGACGCCGATGCCGGCGAAGAGGTCCAAATCGCTTCAAGCTCCATCGAATGGAACGATTACCGGCAGCGTTACGTGATGATCGGGCAGCAGATGCAAGGCAAGTCCTCCGTGCTCGGAGAAATCTGGTACGCGGAAGCTCCCGCGCCTCAAGGCCCTTGGACCACGGCCAAAAAGATCGTCACGCATAACAACTATACTTTTTATAACGTGGCCCAGCATAAGTTTTTCAATAAGGAGGGCGGCCGGATCATCTACTTCGAGGGCACGTATACGAATACGTTCACCAATCATGTCCCGACGCCGCGTTATAACTACAATCAGGTCATGTATAAGCTCGACTTGGCCAATCCGAAGCTTGGGCTGACACCGGTCCAGGGAACGAGTGGTTAATAGATCGCCGGGTTGCTCAGGCATATTGCAATGGGATGGAGATTTTTTTAAACAACAGTGAGGAGGAATATCACATGCTGAAGGGATTGACGCTTGCCGGTTTGGGAGCAGTCGAAAGTGAAGAGAGGTTCATCGAATTGGCGGGTGAGGGCGGTTTTCAAGCGGTTGACATCGATGCCCGGGGATTGATCGAGCAATTGGGAACAGAGGGGGCTGCGGCCGAGCTTGAGCGGCACGGAGTCGTCATCGGCGCGATCGGCCTGCCTGTGGAATGGAGGGCGGGCGAGGATGAGTTCCTCGCCGGGCTTCCCGGCCTGACGGAAGCGGCTGCCGCGGCCCGGGCGCTGGGATGTACGCGCTGCTGCACGTACATTCTGCCATCGACCGACGCTAAACCGGCGCACTTCATGGCGGTCGCCACCCGGCGCCTCCGCACCTGCGCCCAAATCCTCGGCGCCTATGGCATTAGGCTCGGACTGGAATTCGTCGGTCCGCATCATCTGCGGACGGCGTGGAAATACCCTTTTATCTGGACGATGGAAGAGACGCTGGACTGGGTCGAAGCGATCGGCGAGCCGAATGTCGGCCTGCTGCTGGATGCGTATCATTGGTATACGAACGGTCTCTCCGTAGACGACATCGAGCGGCTGCAGCCGCAGCAGATCGTTCATGTGCATATCAACGACGCACCGGATCTGCCGGTCGATGCCGTGCTGGATAACGGGCGTCTGTATCCTGGGGAAGGCGTCATCGACCTGAAGGGCTTTTTAAGAGGGCTGCAGCGCATCGGATATGACGGTATCGTATCGCAGGAAGTGCTGACGCCTGTCATGCCGGAGGACACGCCGGAACAGCTGGTTCGCCGTTCCAAATCCGGGTTCGATCGCGTATTCTCCGCTGCCGGAATCGGTGCGGGAGGCAAATAAGTCCGATGGAGCGGGCGTAACATCGTATTTTGTACACGGATACCACGGCGGGATTAAGGGGCATATGCCCCTTGGATCCTGGGCGGACGTGATCCGGCCGTCCTCTCGTGTGAACCTGTCGCTGCAGCAGCATGGTCTCGCCACGCTCCGGTACAGCGGCATCCGCTGCAACCCAGATCAATTCATAGGATGTGATCCGTCATTTGGATAAGAGAAAAGAGATTCTATACCATGTTGAGAAGCTGCTGAAGGATAAAAACCGTTACATTTATACGGTGGTCTCGCCGGTCGATTTTACCTGCTTTGTCACGAAGGAGCGGCTATCCTGCGAAGAAATAGAGAGTAACCGATTTGAGGCGATCGAGCCGGGCGACCGGTGGGGCGGAGACTGGATGTATGCATGGCTTCGCTCATCGGTTACCGCTCCCATGGAAGCCGAGGGCAAACGCTTGGTCATCCGGGCTGATTTCGGTTCGGAGGCGACGGTCTACGTGAACGGAATCGTACGGGGAGCGCTGGATCTTCAGCACCATGATGTGACGTTGACACGCAGCGCTAAGGCCGGCGAGCGGTTTGAAGTCGCTGCCGAGGCGTATGCCGGCCATTCGGGCATCCAGCCGGTGCTTGGGGAATCGCAGCTTTGCTTTTTTGAAGAGGAAATCTATCAATTTTATATCGATTTGGAATGTTTGGTTCAAGTCAGAAATCATATCGATCCGGATTCGCTGCGCGCGGCGGAAATCGACCGCGGGCTGACGGAGGTCGTCCGGACGATCGACTGGGGGCTTGCGAAGGATGCGCTGACGGATAACGTTCGCAATTGCCGGCAGCGGATGGCGCCGCTCCTGGAATGCGTAAACGGATCGACGGCGCCTTTGCTGTACCTCATGGGGCAGTCCCATCTCGATATCGCCTGGTTGTGGCCGATGGAGGAAACAAAGCGGAAAATCGCCCGGACGATGTCCAATCAGCTTGCCCTCATGGAGGAGTATCCCGATTACCGCTACGTCCAGAGCCAGCCGTACTTGTTCCAGCTTGCCAAGGACCTGTATCCCGAGTTGTACGCACGCATCCAACAAGCGGTGGAGGAAGGACGGATCATTCCGGAAGGCGGCATGTGGGTGGAATCCGATACGAATCTGCCCGGCGGGGAGAGCCTGATCCGGCAAATACTGCACGGCAAGCGCTTTTTCAAGGAGGAGTTCGGCAAGGAAAACGAAATGCTGTGGCTTCCCGACGTGTTCGGATACTCCGGCAACATGCCGCAAATTATGAAGGGCTGCGGACTCCGGTATTTTGCTTCCGTGAAAATGTTCCAGACGTACGAGAATGTGTCGGACCCGTTTCCGTACAATACCTTTCTTTGGGAAGGGATCGACGGCTCGCAGGTGCTGACCCATCTGCTGGATTATGGCGATTTTCCGATTCGGGTCAATCCATCGTTTCTTATCCGGCAATGGAATAATCGGGTGCAGAAGGACGGCATTGCGACAAGACTCGTACAGTTCGGCCACGGCGACGGCGGGGGAGGGGCGAACCGGGACGACTTGGAATTCCTCCGCCGGCTTGAAAATTTGGAGGGTGTGCCGCGTACGGTGCACGGCTCACCGATCGACTATTTTGAGGATCAGATCGAAAGAGGTGTTCCGGATGCCAAATATGTCGGGGAGCTGTACTATCCGGCGCACCGGGGAACCTATACGACGCAGGCTCAGATTAAGCGGTTAAACCGGAAGGCGGAGGTCGGGCTTCACGAGGCTGAAATGTGGGGTGCCGCCGCCAGCCTGCTTCAGCGCCGGGCCTATCCGTACGAGGAGATGGACCGGTTGTGGAAGAAGCTGCTGCTGCATCAGTTCCATGATATTTTGCCGGGCACGTCCATTCACCGCGTCCATGAGGAAGCGCAGGCAGAGCTGACGGAATTGAAAGGGCTCATCGATGCGATGGCTTCCGGCGCAAGAGAGGTGCTTGCGGGTAGCGGACGTTCCGGTGTTACGGTGTTTAACTCGCTCTCCTGGGCAAGGAAAGAGCTGGTTGCCCTGCCCGAAGGCGTAGAAGGTATCGCGGACCTGGACGGAAAAACGCTCCCTGTGCAGCGGCATGACGGCAATTGTTACACGGAAGTCGAAACGCCGTCTGCGGGATGGGCGGCATATACGGTTACTGCGGCAGACGTAACGCCGGAAGCGCCGGGACAAGCTGTCCTAACCGCTACAAAGTCGCATCTGGAGAACGAATACTTAGCCATTGGGATAAATGAATACGGCGAGATCGTCAGCATCCTGGACAAGGAAACCGGAACGGAATGGACGGCGGGACATTGCAACGCCATGAAGATGTACCGCGATCAGCCGTCGGCGTTTGATGCGTGGGAAATCGACCGCGGCTATCAGGCTGCTCCGGTCGAGTTGGATGAGAAGGCCGAAGTCTATGTCACCGCAGAGGGGCCCCTGTTTGCCAATATCCGCGTTGAGCGCATGCTTCATCGATCCAAATTAATTCAGGATATCCGGATCCGGGCCGGCAGCCGCCGCGTTGAGTTTCATACGACGGTAGATTGGCATGAGAAGAACAAAATGCTGCGGGTCGATTTTCCTGTACGTGTCCATGCGAACGAATCGTTACAGGAAATTCAGTTCGGTTACGTCAAACGGCCAAATCATGCTTCCAGGCCCCACGATGCCGACCGATTCGAAGTATGCCAGCATAAGTGGGCGGTGCTTGCGGAGACGAACCGCGGCTTTGCGCTGCTGAACGATTGCAAGTACGGGATCGCCGTGCAGGACAACACGATGAGCTTGACGCTGCTTCGTTCGCCGACGCATCCGGACGAAACGTCGGATCAGGGAACGCACAAGTTTACGTACGGATTCTTTGTATGGAACGGGTCATTTCTGGACAGTCCCGTCGTTCAGGAAGCGTATGAGCTGAACTATCCGGTAAGCCTCGTGCACGGCGGAAACCAGGTGGGTCATAAATCTTTCCTGCAATCGGATCAAGCCAGCGTAATTACAGAGACGGTCAAGCTTGCCGAAGACGGATCGGGAGACTGGATCATCCGGGCCTATGAATGCAAAGGTGCCACCGTATCATGCGGATTCACCTTTGACCTCCCTGTCAAAACAGCGTACGAAACCAATATGCTGGAGGAAGTGACGGCCGATCTGCCGGTTGCTGAAGGGAAGCTCAAGCTGGATTTCCGTCCTTTTGAAGTGAAAACGATTCGGCTTGTGCTGCTTGATGCGTAGAAGAGGGAGTAAAAGGAACAAAAGATGGGAGGAAGCGCGAAGATGAAGATGGACAAAGGACAGCGCCTGGTCATGATCGGCGATTCGATTACGGACTGCGAGCGTAAATTCCCTTACGGGGAAGGGTTGTTTCAAGGCGTAGGCAAAGGGTATGTGTCGCTCGTGGACACCTTGCTTCAGACGGCGTATCCAGAGCTGAACCTGCGGGTCACGAACATGGGAATCGGCGGCAACACGGTCAGGGATTTGAAAGAAAGGTGGCAGACGGACGTACTGGATCTGAAGCCGGATTGGCTGTCCATTATGATCGGCATCAACGACGTGTGGCGGCAGTTCGACCAGCCGGCGATTCAGGAATCGCATGTGCTGTTGGAAGAGTATGAGCACACTTTGACCGAATTGGCAGAGCAGGTTCGCCCGCGTTTGAAAGGGCTTGTCATCATGACTCCGTTTTATATCGAACGCAGCGCCGAGGACGGGATGAGACGGCGGATGGATGAGTACGGCCGGGCGGCCCACAGGGTTGCAGAACGTGTCGGAGCGCTATTCGTGGACACGCAAGCGGTGTTTGAGCCGATGTTGGGCTACGTGCACCCTACTGCAATCGCATCGGACCGGGTGCATCCGAGCCTGACCGGCCACATGCTGATCGCACGAGCATTCCTGCGGGCAATCGGCTTTGATTGGAAGCGTATGAGCGGTGAGGCTTGACTTCGATAACTGTCAGGATAGGAAAGAACAGATTCAGAATCAAGCATCTGCGAGTGATCAAAGCCCTCTGAGGTGTTAAAATAGCATTATATGAAAAATTCACAACAAATGCAGGTTTAGGGGCGAGCGTATTTCATACGCTTGCCTCTGCCTGCTTATATACTCCGGTTTATTTGTTGACGGCTAAAACGGTCATGATGCTTTTACACCGGTCACGAAGGAAGAATACGAAACAACGGGGACGTGCTCAGCCGCTTGATCCAACACATGAACGCAACGATCGCTGAGGACTAACCGGTTTAAATATATTAAAAAATCAATATATGAAAATTTCACAATAGTACACATTATCAAATTCGTATCTAGACCATACCTACCTGAACCATCATTTCTGCGGATCTATACCGGAAAAAAAGCGGCTTGCGCCTGACATTTACCGCCTTATCGCAAAAGCATCCTCCTGACCGGAGCGGCCGGTCTAAGAGGATGCTTTGTTGCGAATTTATAACGTGCTTGCTTGTTGGGCGGCGGACGGTCTTCCGTTTACGTCCGCAGCATATCCCGGAACATCAGGACCAGTTTCAGCCGCAGCAGGTGGTGATAATCCTTGAAGTCGACCTGAAGCAGCTCACTGATTTTCTCGAGCCGGTAGGCGGCGGTGTTACGGTGTATAAACAGCTGCTTGGCGGTTTCGTGGATCTGTCCGTTGTTCGACATGTACAGCTCCAGCGTTCGCAGCAGCTCTTGGGCGGAGTCGGGGGCTCGGTCCTGAAGCGGGGCCAATGCCATTTCGACGAACTGCCGCATTTTATGAACCGGGACGGATTGGAAAATATAAGAGATTTCCACGTTGGCAAACTCGACGACAAAAGCGTCCAGGTTGAGCCGGGAGGCCGTGTCGCGGGCGTTCTGGCATTCACGGTAAGCCGCTTCCAATTGATCGGGCCGGGTTTTGATATGGCTCACCGTCATGCGCAGATGCCTGCCGGCTTTGGCGGCAAGCTCGAAAAAGACACGTGTCAACAGCTGAGGCAGCTTGCCGGAGCTTCGCGGGAGCTCAGAAGGAAAGATCGAGAGAATGGTGTCCTCGAGTTGAAAATGCAAAGGTGATAAATCCTTGAGCATCGGATGATAATGGAATTCCTGCTTGACGCTCTTGAGCAGATGGTCGGTCCGGCCGGTGTATTCGGGATCGCATGTGGTAAGCACGCACTGGAAAGAACCGCTGCCGAAAGGGATGCCGTGGCTGGAAGCACAGGCAACGAGCGCTTCGGCGGAGACTTGCTGCTTGAGGTAGTTTTTCAGCATTGCCGCAAATTCGTTCTGGGTCGATTGGGTGAGATCGTTGCGTTCGACTGCGTTCAAATGGTAGCCGATAATTTCGGCCGCCTGATGGTACAGCCCTTCCTCCTCCTTCATCGGAATGCCGGGAGGAAGCCGGAAAATCGCCCGGCTGTTAAAATCATGCTCCTGGCCGGGGCTTTTCAAGGGCACGCACAGCAGTCTTCCCTGCTCACAGCGGAGCCACTGCGGCGTATCTTTGAGCTGGCGTTTTTTGAGCAGCTGCATTTCGTCTGTGGTCAGGGTGCTGAAAAGCGTTTGGCCGCGCATGCCGGTGACGGCCAGGGGCACGCCGAGAATCTCGCGGATCCGGTCAAACAGGCGGCCCGTATCAACAGGGGATAAGGCGAAGCGGATGAGCTCCTTTTGTTTGTCCAGGACGTTTTGCAGGAGGAGCGTGTTCTTTTGCAATTCGGCATTGAACAAGCCTTTCATTTGATCCGAGAACGTAAACGGAAAGGGAAGCTCGATGAGGGGAAAACCGAGGCGGTCTGCTTCCTGCAGCATTTCGTCGGGGACCGAAGCCCAGAACCGTCCAAGCTTGATCCCGATTCCCGCCGCCCCTTTGTCGACCAGCTTCTGCAGCAGGCGGACCCCATCCGCCGGATTGTCCTTGATCAAATAAGCCGTTGTGAACAAGATATCCCCTTCCCGGACCCAGTCCGAAATATCGGGTGCATCCATCACGTTGACCGATTTGACGATGCGGTTCAAACCGCTGCGGCCTGCGGTCAGTTTACCTTCAGAAAGCGGGTAAATGGTGAGTGCATCTTCGATGGTCAAATACATACAGTCATCATCCTTTCGCAACTGAACTCTGTCGAAACCCGAAACGTACAAGGTAAGCCCTTGGGGAAGGGCTGTACCGGATTGAATTCAATCATCAGGAAAGGCGGTTACTGCAACAGGGGATAGAATCGGACGGCCGTCCGGGTTCGCCAGGGCTACGGAGGGGAGGACTATCTTCCCAGAAAGATGCCTCCGTAAACAAAAGCGCCCACGATGACGAGCGCGGGATGAACTTTGCGGCGCTGCATCAGCCAGTACGAGATGAGGGCGATAGCGGCGAATTGGATCCAGCCGATGGAGAGTATCGACTCTTTGGAGCTTTGAATGGTGAGCTGCAGCATCATGACGGCGATGACAGGCTGCACGAGCAGCGTCATGCCCTTGACAGCCTGAGACTGCTTGTATTTCTGCAAAATTCGCATCAATACGATTAGGGCGACGGCGGACGGCACGACGGTGGCTGCTTCGGCGGCAAGCACCCCCATCCATCCGGCCGCATCATAGCCGACGTAAGCGGCGATCTTTGTCGCGATCGGTCCGGGGAGCGAATTGCCGAGAGCGAGCATGTTGGAAAATTCAGCGCCCGACAGCCAGTGGTAATGCGGCACGATCTCCCGGTACATGAGCGGGATGGAGGAGGGGCCGCCGCCGTAACCGAATACGTTGGCTAGAAAGAAGCCGATGAGGAGCTCAATCCATGTCTCCATGGCGGCGTTCCTCCTTCCGCTTGCGGTTTTCTTTCAGCTTGCCCATGACTTTAAAGTGTACCGAGCCGTAGGCCAGCGCGATCGCAATCAGGATCGCCGGGTGCAGCTGCACCCACTCGAGCAGGACAAACGCGATGACCCCGCAGGCGAGCGCCATATATTTGCCAAGGCCTTTGACTGCCTTTTCGCCGAACTCGTAACACATTTGACCCAGCATGACGGCCACGACCGGAACGACCGCTTCGATCATGCCATGGATGATGCGGGATGAGCTGAATACGTCGATAAAAGAGACTAGGGCGATCATCGCAACCGCAGTGGGTAGAATATGGGCGAGCAGGCCTACCAGCGCACCGAGCGTTCCTTTCAGGCGGTAGCCGAGATAGGCGGCCAACTTGGTCGCGATCGGACCGGGCAGTGTGTTGGCGATGGCCAGCACCTCCCCGAATTCCTCATCAGCCATCCACCTGTACCGGGAGACGGCCTCGTGCCGGATGAGGGGGACGGTCGACGGACCGCCGCCATACCCGAGAATTCCGGTCCGGAACATGGCGAGGGATAATTCTGCGTATGTTTTCAGCATGGTGCACTTCCTTCCTTGTCTTTCAACTGTTCTGACATTTCATCTCGGATTCGGGTAGGATGCGAGGGTCGCATTCTATAGGCAAAGCTCTGGCATCATGGGAAAGGGAGTTGGACCGTTTCCGAAGCTGGTGATCATCCGCGCGGCATTGATGTTATTTAAATTTACACTATAACGGTTTTCCCTCAGGATGAAAAGTAGTTATTGCCAAAAAATCCTGCTGCATGTTAATTTAGTTAACAATTTAAGGATGCAGGAGGGATGAGTGATGAGGCAGGCTTCAATCGGCACGAAAACGATGGTGGTCAGCCCCCATGCACTGGCATCGGCCGCGGGTGCCCGAATACTGGAAAAGGGCGGGAATGCCTTCGACGCTGCTGTTGCCGTCAGCAGTACCCTGGCGGTCGTGTATCCGCATATGACCGGGCTGGGCGGCGACTCTTTCTGGCTGTTGTACAGTCCCGGAGAGGGTGCAGTCCGGGGTTACAACGGAAGCGGTCGTTCGGGGTACAAGGCATCGCCGGAGGCATACGCCGGCGAGCAGGCCATCCCGACGCGGGGGATCCGCAGCGTACTGACCGTTCCAGGCATGGTGGACAGCTGGAGCGCCATTCTGCGGGAGTATGGTACCCTGCCGCTTGGGGACGTCCTTGAGCCGGCAATGACCTACGCCGGAGCGGGCTATCCGGTATCCCGCAGCCAGTACGCCAATACGAAGCTGTGCGCCGGACTGCTGGCAGCGAATCCCTATTCGACTGCAGCGTATTTGCGAGGCGGTGGTGTCCCGCCGGCAGGCACCCGCTGGATCCAAAGCGGCTTGGCCCAAAGTTTGCGCCGGATCGCGTCGAATGGCCGGGACGAATTTTACCGGGGCGGATTAGCCCGGGATATCACGTCATACATCCGGAAGTCCGGCGGGCTGCTGCTGGCGGACGATTTCGCCGATCATGAGGGCAATTGGGTTACACCGCTCACCGGTTCCTATCGCGATCTTGAGCTGTATCAGCTTCCTCCGAATTCGCAAGGGTTTACGGGCATCGTGATCGCGCAAATGCTCGAACATTTTGATTTTAACAGTATTCCGCACGGTTCGGTAGCATTTTACCACGTACTGGTCGAGGCGGTGAAGCTGGCTTTCCGCGACCGCAACCTCGAGCTCACCGATCCGGATTTCCGAAATATTCCGGTGGATCGCTTTCTGGATAAGGGCTACTGCATGGAATTGGCGGGACGCATAAGCCGCGATTCGGCCGCTCCGCTCACCGCCGAACCGCTCGGCAGCGATACGGCGTATGCCGCTGTAGTGGACGGGGACGGCAATGCCGTTTCTTTTATCCAAAGTCTGTACTTTGAATTTGGATCGGGCGTGACGGCTGGGGAAACGGGCATTCTGCTGCAGAACCGCGGCTCGTTTTTCTCCCTGGACGAGTCTTCCGCCAACCGGCTTGAACCGCGGAAACGGACTTTTCATACCCTGATGCCTGCCCTTGCGCTCAAGGACCAGAAGCCTTATTTGCTCTACGGCTCGATGGGAGGAGAAGGACAGCCGCAGACGCAGACGGCGCTTCTGACCCGGATCGTCGATTACCGAATGGACCCTCAGGAAGCGATTAACGAACCTCGCTGGGTGTGGGGAAGGACATGGGGCGAAGCCTCCACGGAACTGAAGATGGAAGCCAGGGTGGGGGAGCAGGTGCTCGGCGGGCTGGCCGCCATGGGGCATGAGGTTCGAAAGATCGGCGACTGGGATGCCTTAACCGGGCATGCGCAGGCGATCCTTCTGGATGCTCACGGTTTTCGGATCGGCGGCTCGGACCCCCGCTCCGACGGAGCGGCGATCGGCTGGTAGTTCTCCATCTCATAAAGAAGTTATGAAATATGACATAAATTAACGGGTTCCTTGTGGCCGATGTCCAAACATCGGCCTATTTATTGTGCTTCGTCACAAAGATGCCTTCTGAACCGTTGTAGACTCCTGTATTGTCTGTTATAAAATGTAACATCTAACGAAAAACAGGATCGCACTGGGGGGACAGCCGTGGAATTCGGACATGTGAAAGTGGAGAGGAAAGCAGCCTGCGTCATGCGGGACGGCATCACGCTGTATGCCGACGTTTACCGTCCGGCGGAGGAAGGAACATACCCGGTACTGCTGATGCGGCAGCCGTACGGCCGGAAAATCGCCTCAACGGTTACATACGCCCATCCCGTTTGGTATGCTGCGCGAGGGTATATCGTCGTTATTCAGGACGTACGGGGGCGCGGGGATTCGGAGGGAGAGTTCACGCCATTCGTGAGCGAAGCCGAAGACGGCTATGATACGGTCGAATGGGCCGCCGGGTTGGAAGGGGCCAGCGGAAAGGTCGGCATGTACGGCTTTTCCTACCAGGGAGCGACGCAGTGGGCTGCCGCTTCGCAGCATCCGCCGCATTTGGCTGCCATCGCGCCTGCGATGACTGCGGCCGACCTGTACCACGGCTGGATGTACACATTCGGCAGCTTCGATCTGCAGAGCTGCCTGCCCTGGGCCTATCAGCTGGCCAGGGATACGGCGAGAAGGAAGGGCGACACGGAAGCCGAAGTGGCGTGTTCGCGCGTGATGAGCGATCCTTCCGGTGTGCTGGCCCAACTGCCATTGGCGCAGGGGCACCCGCTGCTCGAAGCGTACCTCCCCGCTTATTTCGATTGGTTGGACCATCCCGCTTATGATGAGTATTGGTCCCGGCTGAACTGGCTGGACGCCTTCAAGGAACAGCCGGTTCCGGCGCTGCATATCGCGGGCTGGTACGATTTTCTGCTGGAAGGTACGCTTCAGTCTTACAATGCACTGCAAGCACAGGAGAGCAGGCCGGACTGCTTCCACCGTTTGGTGGTCGGGCCATGGACGCATATTCCGTGGGGCCGTAAAGCAGGCGGAACGGACTACGGACCGAAGGCGGACGGCAATATCCACCTGGAACAGCTGGCCTGGTTCGACTATTGGCTGAAGGGCGAAGGCGGATCAGCCCTGAAGGAGCGGAAGCCGGTCCGTTATTATGAAGCCGGCAGCGGCGTTTGGGTCGAAGCCGAAGCGTATCCGGCCGGAGCGGAGGGCGACAGCCGGTGGTATTTAACCGGAACGCAGCTGCCTGCGAACGGGGCTTCCGGCGGCGGTCGGCTCGCTGCGGTCGCAGGCGCGGAGCCCGGCCGGGCGGCGGACGTGTTCGTCTACGACGCGCGCCTGCCGATGCCGCTTCGCTCGGTGCTGCCGCAGGACCGGAGCGCCCAGCAGGACCGCTTCGAAATCCTGGTGTATACCGGGGAGCCTGTCGGCGCGCCGCTGCGGATCCTCGGCGCACCGGAGGTAACCGTCTCCTGCCAGGTGATGGACGGTCCTACCGACCTTACGGCCGTCCTCACGCAGGTCACACCAGCGGGCGAAGCGAGGTTTCTGTCCGTGGGGCGCACGGAGATCGGCGCATCCGGCGGCATCAGCGGTTGGGAGACGGCGACGATCCGGATGCGGCAGCTGGCCGCCGAGCTCCCGGTCGGTTCGATGCTCCGGCTGGAGCTGAGCGGCAGCGCATACCCGCTGCTGCTTCGCCACCCCAACGGCATTCCGCTGCAGGAAGCCGCACGCCAAGGGCCGGATGCGCTGCAGATTGCCACAGTGGCGGTGGATGCCAGTGGAGACGCCTCGTGGCTTCAGCTGCCGATTCTTGGTGACACCTCGGAATAAAGCGGATTATGAAATGAACCATTGCGTGACAGCGGAGCGGGAGCCTGAATTCAAACGCTTATTGCCCAGCCGGGTCGATCGAATACGTCCTTTATGTCCTCAGAGCCTGGCGCACGAGTGTGCAGAAGTAGAAAACATAAATACCGACGGATAAAAGGAGTGGGATTGATATGGAACAAGAAGTGGTGATCTTCAACGCCTCCCTGCCGCTGCAATCGGAGGAGACGCTGTACACACTGGCCATCGGCGGCGGAAAGTGGACGTCAGTGACGGCCCAAACCGGTGAAGTGGAGGCTCCTGAAGCGGTGTGCCTGGACAAATGGGACGGATCCTCTGCGGATGCGCGGCTGCTGCTCGACGCAAAGGGAAAAATCGTTCTGCCGGGTTTCGCGGATGCCCATATGCATCTGGATAAAGCTTTTTCGCTCCCGCAGGTCGGGAATGTCTCCGGCACGCTTGGCGAAGCGGTCGTCAATTACGCCGCAGCCGCCCCGAGGTTTTCCAAGGAGGAGATCAAAGCACGCATCATGCGCTCGGCGCTGCAGTCCATTTCTTACGGAACGGTGGTGCTGCGCAGCCATCTTGATTTTCACGTCAAGCATGGAAAAGACGTCGCGATGCGCACCATCGAAGCTGCGCTTGAAGTCAAAGAGGAGCTGAAGCCGTATGCAGAGCTGCAGCTGTTCCCGCTGCTCCCTTATTTTGAGCTCAGTGAAGCGGCGCTGGATACGGCCGAGGAATCGGTTGCGATGGGCGTGACGGGATTGGGCGGTGCCCCTCATCTTTCCCCCAACCCGGAACCCGACATCGACAGGCTGTTCGCCTTGGCCGATAAGCTGGGCTGCCCGGTTGATCTGCATACGGACGAGAGCGACGATCCGAACCAGCGGACGGCAATCCATATCGCCCGACGCGCGATGGAATACGGCTGGAGGGGAAAGGTCACGGCAGGGCACTTATGCTCCTTAGCCGCCATGAAGGACGAGGATGCCGCCATGATCATTGGACTTATGGCCGAGGCAGGCATGGGCGCCGTTACTCTTCCCGGCGCGAATCTGTACCTGCAGGGCCGGCATGACGCCTTCCCGGTGCGCAGGGGGGTCACCCGAGTCAAGGAGCTGCTGGCGGCCGGCATTCCGCTGGCGGCGGCTTCAGACAATATGCATGACCCGTTTCATCCGTTCGGAAGGGGGGACCTGCTGCTGATCGGCCTGGTTACTGCCTATGCCGCTCATATGGGCAGTCCTGCCGAGATGCGCGAAGTGCTGCGGATGATCACCGAGTACCCGGCCAGTGTAACGGGCGCAGACGGTTACGGCATCCTGCCGGGGAACCCGGCCCATTTTGTGGCGCTTGACGCCAGGACGCCGGAGGAACTGCTGACCATGCTGCCGGAACGCCGCTGGGTATGGCGCGGCGGCACCTGTCTGAAAGCAGCCCCGGCGAAGGAGAAATGGAGCTCCGCATTGTTACAGGGCTATTGGGAAGACTCGTGCGAACGAGTCGACTTTGTCCAGAAACGTGCGCTCACGCTATGATTCTCCGTTTGAAGGCATGCACCGTATCCACCATGCAATGAGGAGGTATGAGGATGAGCCGCACATTGGTGCTTTATTACAGCGCATACGGCCATGTCTTGGACATGGCGCGGGCGGCCGCTGATGGTGCGCGCAGGGCGGGAGCCGATGTCCGCATCTGCCGCATTCCAGAGCTGGAATCAGAGCGTAACCGGACCCCTTATCAGGATAAGCACTGCAACGGGGAGCCAGGCGAAACTTCGCAGCTGAAGACCCGTTTTAAGACGGTTGACCGCTTCGCCAAATACGAAGAAACAATGCGCCGGCAGCAGGACATACCGGTGGCCACGAACGAAGATTTAAGATGGGCGGACGGCATCGTCTGGGGATTTCCGACGTATTACGGCTCTATGCCCGCGCAGGTCAAACTGTTTCTGGAATTTGCCGGGGACCTGTGCGCCGACGGGAGCCTGGAAGGCAAACCGGCGGGTCTGCTGACGAGCACCGGATCGATCCATACCGGGCACGAAGCGAATGTGCTGACGTCGATGGTGCCGCTGTTTCATTTTGGCATGATCATGGTCGGGCTGCCCTATTCCGAAAATCCGGAATACTTGACCGCCGATCCGATCGGCTGCTCTCCTTATGGAGCTTCCACATTGGCGGGTCCTGACAGCAGCCTCAAGCCGGATGAACGCGAACTGGTAATGGCCGGCCGGCTCGGACGGCGCGTGGCGCTGTGCGCGGAGGCCCTGAAGGCCCAAAGTTTTTTGAAATAACCGGTAACGGCAGAGGGTGGCATCGATCGCCGAGGTATTGCATGAAAGTCCGGATGAATTCCGGGCTTTTTTTGTGTTAGATAACATGACATTAATGATCATCCTTTTCGTAAATGAACCCAAAAGAAATACGTTTTATTGTAATTAACCACAAAAACAACGGATATTCATTGAGCAGCATAGGCGTAGATGTTATTTATTATTACATAAAGGATTGGAGGAGGGCTGGAAATGTATACAGCACAGCAAACCGCAGCAAATCCGCAGCCGCCCGGAAGTCCCGGCGCTCCCGAGCTTTTGGTCGGCATGGACCAGATCGGCAAGGTATACCCGAATGGAACGGTTGCCGTTCAGCAGGTTAATCTGCGAGCGGGGGAGGGTGAATTCCTCTGTTTTGTCGGACCGTCGGGATGCGGAAAATCGACCATGTTTAACATGATAGCCGGCTTGACCGAGCCGTCGACCGGCCAGCTATCGGTCCTCGGTACGACGCCCCGCGAAGCGCGGAAGCAGAACGAAATCGCTTTTGTATTCCAGGAGCACACCTTGCTGCCTTGGGCAAAGCTTCTGGACAACGTGACGATGCCGCTTACCCTCCGCGGCGTTCCGAAAAAGGCTCGCAACGAAGAAGGCGAACGCGTGCTGGAGTTGGTTGGGCTCAAGGATTACCGGAAAGTACTGCCGAGACAGCTCTCGGGAGGCATGAAGATGCGGGCGTCGATCGCCCGTGCGCTCATAGCCCGGCCGAAGCTGCTGCTGATGGACGAACCGTTCGGCGCGCTGGACGAAATCACCCGCCAGACTCTGCAGGATGAACTGCTGGGCATTTGGCGCCAGGATCAGAAGATGACCGTGCTTTTCATTACCCATAACGTGTTCGAAGCGGTGTTTCTATCAACCCGGGTTGTCGTCATGACGCCGCGGCCGGGGAAGATTTCCGATATCGTGCCGATTGAGGCGCCGTATCCGCGTACGGATGAATTCCGGACCACGTCCGAGTTCGGCAAGTATGTGCGCAGCATAACCGAAGTGCTGAATCACTGAGGCTCGCAGAAGCCGGTGCTTGCTTTCCTGGATAATAGGAAATTTAGAAGTGTATGGAAACATGCCACTTACGAAAGGAGTCGTTGAGGTCATGGAAAAAGCAGCAGTGAGCGCGGTTACCGATGCGGCGAAACAGGCTTCGCCGGCCGCGCCTATGGTCAGAAGGAGTGTCGGCAGCGGCAGCCACGTCTGGGGGGAAATTGTGTCTCGGGTCGTACCGCCGCTTAGCGTATTCGTCTTCGTCGTCTTTGTATGGGAAATGGTGCTGCGGCTGACCGGCACCGCAGAGTATTTGCTGCCCAAGCCGTCCGATATCGTTCAAGCGGTGTCGGAGAACGGTCACAATCTGGTGGTGTCGGTGAGCACGACCATCATGGAGGCGGTCTTGGGATTTGCCCTTAGCGCCATTCTCGGCGTGGCTGTTGCCATTTTGCTTGCGCTGTCCAAAACGGTCGAACGGAGCGTGTACCCTTACGCGATCATTTTGCAGACGATCCCGATCGTGGCGATTGCGCCCATCATCGTCATCTGGTTTGGGGCCGGTATGAACGCCATCGTTATTATCGCCTTTCTGATCAGTTTCTTTCCGATTTTGTCCAATACGCTGATCGGGCTAGACTCGACCGAGCAGAACATGAAGAATCTGTTCTATCTGTACAACGCCACGAAGATGCAGACGATCTGGAGGCTCAGACTCCCGGCAGCGCTGCCCTACATTTTGGCCGGCTTCAAAATCTCCTGCTCCCTGTCGGTCGTCGGGGCCATCGTCGGCGAGTATATCGCTGGCATCGGCGGGCTGAACGGCGGGCTCGGTTACGCGATTACGGTCGCGGCGACCCGGATGCAGACGGCGTATTTGTTCGCCTGCGGCTTGTCGGCCGCCGTGGTCGGCATCGTCTTTTTCCTGCTGATCAATGCCCTGTCGAACCGGCTTCTGCGTTCCTGGCATGACTCGGCCATCGCCGGCTAACTGCATCCGCCAAGCCGAGCGGCAAGTTTGCAACAAAGGAGGGGAGTTCCCATGCACAAATTGGGGAATTCGAAAAATTACTGGAACGTGTCGGAGGAGCTGGCCGATTTGTCCAGGAGCGATCCCAAACCGCTCGTCACCGTGACCCTGCCGGCGCTGCCGCAGCGGATCACGCTGGATCTCGCCAAAACTGCCGTCATCATCATTGATATGCAGAACGATTTTTGCAGCCCGGGCGGGTGGTTGGACTCTATCGGAGTCAATACCGCCCCGCTGTTGGCTCCCGCCAAGCCGCTTCAGAGGCTGCTTCCGGTCCTTCGCGAACAGGGGGTTCCGGTGCTGTGGGTCAACTGGGGCAATCGGGAGGACCGGATGAACTTAAGCCCTTCGGTGCTCCACGTATATAATCCGGACGGTGTCAGCCATGGGATCGGCAGCCCGCTGCCGGATACGGGCTCGAAGGTGCTGGAACAGGGGAGCTGGGGAGCGGCGCTGATTGATCGGATGGTACCGGAGCCCGGGGATATCCGGGTGGATAAATACCGTATCAGCGGTTTTTGGGATACGCCGCTGGACAGCATTCTCCGCAATTTGGACGTGAAGACGCTGCTGTTTGCCGGCGTCAACCTTGACCAGTGCGTGATGCATACGCTTCAGGACGCCGTTTGCCTCGGATACGACGCCATTCTGCTGGAAGACTGCTGCGCGACAAGTTCTCCGGCTTACTGCACGGAGGCTGCCTTATACAATATCAAACAGTGCTATGGCTTTGTTGCTGGTTCCGAGGATCTGCTGCAGGCCTGCACACGAAAAGAAAGGGATGAATTGATATGATCGATGGTCTGGTTCTGGGGCATTTCGAGCAATGCGAGGTACGCAAAATTTCAAGCAAGGATTCCAACAAGTTTGTCATGCTGTGCGACGGAGCGCAGGTGCCGTTCGTGTCCGTTGTGGAAATTTTCGACGCCGGCGGACAGACGCCGCCGAACGAGCACAGCGGAGCGTATGAGTATTTTTACGTGCTGGCCGGAGAAGGCATTGCCATCGTAGGCGATATGGAAACCGGGATTCGCACAGGATCGTTTTTCGTCGTTCCGCCCGGCAACAACCATCAGGTCAAAAATACCGGTGAGGGCAGGCTCTATGTTCTTACGACCATGGTGCCCGACGAGAAGTTTTCCGATTTGATCAAGTCAGGTCCGGTTGCAAGCCTGGACGAGGAGGATTTGGCGGTGCTGCGCGGAGCGGCTCTCCCGGGAGCGGCCGCTCCCGCGAACTCATAACGATTGGAGGAACTCGTATGCAGCAAGAATGCACGCCGTGGATTCGGTTGGGAACGGAGGCGAGACACGCGGAAGCCGGTCTCCTTCAAGGGCTCAACTTTGCCGTAAAGGACGTTTTTGCCGTAGCAGGACACACCAATGCTGCCGGCAATCCCGATTGGCTTAACACGCACAAGCCTGCCGTGAAGCATTCGGTCGCCGTGGAACGTCTGCTCGGCAGCGGAGCAAAGCTTCGTGGGATGACTCACACCGATGAGCTGATGTTCAGCCTGAACGGGGAAAATGTGCATTACGGCACGCCGCCGAACCCTATCGCTCCAGGACATATTCCCGGCGGTTCCTCAAGCGGCTCGGCGTCCGCCGTTGCCTCCGGGGAAGTGGACTTTGGCCTTGGCACCGATACTGCCGGTTCGGTGCGGATTCCTTCCTCTTTTTGCGGTATTTGCGGATTTCGCCCGACGCACGGCGGCGTCCCCATGGACGGCGTCATCCCGCTGGCTCCGGCCTTTGACACGGTCGGCTGGATGGCACGCCGGGCAAGCACCTTGCTGCAGGTCGGCCGCGTGCTTCTCGAGGAACCGCTTGATGACGGCGGGGAATTCGCCCGAATGATGCTGCCGGTTGAAGCGTGGGCAGCTGCCGAGCCCGGCTGCGCCGAGTCGCTCCGCGGTGCGCTCGAATCATTCGGATCGCTTGGAGCGTTCGAATCCATCCATTTGACGGACGGGGAACTCGCGGCGTGGGCCGGCATATTCCGCACGATTCAGGGGTACGAAATATGGTCTGCCCATGGCGCATGGATCACGGCGCAGCATCCCCGATTCGGTCCCGGCATCGCCGAAAGATTTGCCTGGACCGCCACGATTTCAGAGGGAGCGTACCGGGAAGCGAGCCAGCTTCAGCAAGCGATTGCTGCCCGGCTTGAGGCGCTTCTCGGAAGCGAAGGTGTGCTCGTCATCCCGACAGCGCCTTGCGGAGCCCCTGTGATCGGACTGCCCGGTGAGGAAATTGAAATGACGCGCACGCGGATCCTGCAGCTGTCCTGCATCGCCGGGTTGGGCGGGCTGCCGCAAGTTACACTGCCGCTGGCAAAGACGGAAGGTCTGCCGGTCGGGCTGTCGCTCATTGCCGGCAGAGGACAGGACCTGAAGCTGCTTCGATGGGCAGCGGATATCGAGGCGTCGATGCAGCCCGCGGCCGCGGCAGTGATCAACCAAATCCAATAGCAAAGGAACATGCCGATGTTTACACGATACGAAGGAGCAGCCTGGGAGGAGAGATTCCTGCCAAGGCTGACCAGCAAGCAGGTCAAGGAGCTTCCCAAGGAAAGCACGCTGGTCATTCTGCCGGTCGGCGCGATCGAACAGCATGGACCGCATCTGCCGGTCATGACCGATACGCTGATCGGGGAGGCTACGGTGACCCTGGCGCTCGAAAAGCTGAAGCCCGATGCGCGGGTGTGGCTGCTGCCGCCGGTTTCGTACGGCAAAAGCAATGAGCATCTCGGCCTGCCGGGAACCATTTCGCTGTCGGCAACGACCCTGCAGAGCGTGATCATGGATATCGCCGAAAGCCTGCGGCTGAGCGGTTTCCATAAGCTGCTGCTGTTTAATACGCATGGCGGCAATACCGACTTGCTGAACGTGGTGTCCCGGGAAATCCGCATTCGCCACGATATGCTCGTCTTTTATTTATCGCCTTCCTCCCTGGGAGGTGCGGAGGATCTCATGCCCGCCGATGAACTGGAATACGGCATTCATGGCGGGGACTACGAAACGTCGATCGTGAAGGCCATCAAACCGGGATGGGTGCAGGATCAATGGCTCGTCTCGGAGACCCCGTCCATGACCGGGCAGAAATTTTTGACCCTTGAGGGGAAAATACGCTTCGCCTGGCGGATGGCGGACATTTCCGACAGCGGCATATGCGGCGATGCGACCCAGGCGACGGCAGCCAAAGGCAGCATCATTCAGGAACGGGTGACCGACATTCTAGCGGAGGTGTTTCGTGAACTGAGCGAATTCGAGTTCGGCGATATCCGGGCCAAGGCGGAAGCGGGAGCCGAGCGATGAGGCTCATAACCTTGGCGGGAAGCGGGCCAGGCAGCGCGGGCATCGTCGCAGGCAATCGGGTATTTCCCTTAACCGGGATCAATGAATCGCTTGGAACGGCTTGGCCGACGACCGTTCTGGAACTGCTGCGGACCGGCGAGGCGGCGGCGCTGTCCGGATGGCTGCGGGAACGAGGGCAGGAGGTGCTGACCGCCATCCCCTCCGTTCCCCTGGAGCAGGCACATCTTGGCCCCTTGTATCATGGTGCGGTCAATGTCTGGGGCGTTGGCGCGAATTTCCGGAAAAAGGCCGCGGATATGGCCGTGGTGCCGCCGGAGCAAGAGCCTATCTGCTTCTTGAAGCCAGCAAGCACGATGATCGGCCCGGGCGAGGCCATTCTTCTTCCGGACGGGGCCGGACGCATTACCGCCGAGGCGGAGATCGGTCTGGTGATCGGTAAGACCTGCAAGCACGTCAGCCCCGAAGAGGCGCCGCACGTACTTGCTGGCATCGTTCCGACGCTGGATATGACTGCCCAGGACATCCATGCCCGCAACCCGCGGTTTCTTGGCCGCTCGAAAAGTTATGACACCTTCTTCAGTTTCGGACCGGAGCTGGTCGGCATGGACGAAATCGGGGACCTGGATGCACTGGATATACAGACCGTGCTTAACGGATCGGTCCGGTACAGAAGTTGTGTATCCGACATGATCTATTCCCCATGGTTGATTCTCTCGTATTTCTCGCGGATGATGACCCTTTATCCCGGCGATATCATCATGACCGGGACACCGGGATCGGTAGACATCCAGGATGGGGATACGGCCGAATGCCGGATCGGCTCCCTGCTTCCCCTGCGGAATCCGGTCGTTCAGGAACGGATTAGCACCATTTTATGAAATCGAAAAATTGTCCTCACGAAATGTTCTTCTATATGGAGTTAGCTGTGAATCCAAAGAAAGCGGGTGGTTCCTCATGTCAATGATATGGAAGCCTGAAATGCCTGAAGCGTTCAGCGCACTGAAGCTGCTTACCGACGAAACGGCGGTCGAAAAGCTGTCGAAGGATTTTTATTGGTATTCCCCCGTGCTGAGCGGAAAACTGAAGGACAAAAAAGCGGATGCCGTTCTCGTACCCGCTACGGTCGATGAAATCCGTGAAGCGCTGCGCATTGCTTACCGGCATCGGATTCCCGTCACTGTCCGCGGAGCGGGAACCGGGAACTACGGACAGGCGATCCCGCTCGAAGGCGGCCTGGTGCTGGACCTCAGCGGCATGAACGAAATCTTGGAGATTGGCAGCGGCTATGCCCGTGTACAGTGCGGCGTCAAGCTCGGCGTCCTGGAGAAGACGGCCCGGGAGCAGGGGCAGGAGCTGCGGATTTATCCGAGCACTTTCGCCAAGGCGACGGTCGGTGGGTTCGTGTGCGGCGGCTCCGGGGGCGTCGGGTCGATTACCTGGGGCGACCTGTGGGACGGCAACGTGCTGGAGGCGACCGTCCTGACGATGGAAGAGGAGCCGCAGGTTCTCCGAGTCCACGGCGAGGATCTCAAGGACTATATTCATAACTACGGGACGACGGGCATCGTCACCGAGCTGGTCATCCCTTTGGCACCCCGGACCGAGTGGGCACAGGTGGTGGTGAACTTCGATCGCCTGGAAGATGCGGTCCGATTCGGGGAAGCGCTGGCGGAGGAAGCAGCCATCCCCAAACGGCTGATCACGCCGATGGAGTGGCCGATTCCCTCCTTCTTCAAGCCACTGGAAAAAGTGATCGCACACGGCAAATCGGTGGTTTTTACCGAAATCGCCGGGCATGCTGCCGAAGCGCTGCCGGCACTTGCCGCAGCTTACGGCGGGGAAATCGGCTATGTCATTGACCCCGAGAAGTACCGCAAATCGATCGGTCTGTCCGATTTTACCTGGAACCATACGACGCTTTGGGCGCTGAAGCGTGATCCGGCTTATACCTACCTGCAAGCAGGTTTCAAGCAGGACTGCTACTTGGAGCAGATCCGGACGCTGAAATCGATGTTCGGGGACGAAATGCTGCTGCATTTTGAATGGATCCGCTCGAGGGGCAAACTCCAGCCGAACGGCCTGCCCGTCGTCCGCTACAGCACGGAAGAACGGCTGTATCATATCATAGACACCTGCCGGTCCATCGGCGTGGAAATTTATGATCCCCATACCTGGCTGCTGGACAATGGTGGACGCGGGGCAATACCCGGCATGCAGGAACGTAAGAGGCATAACGATCCGCTCGGCCTCCTGAATCCGGGGAAAATGGGCTGAGCAGCCGGGCAATGCGAAGGAAGAATCGTGTCCGTGAGAAGCGGCATTCGTGCGGCAGCTCCCGGACTTTCCGTACAAGAAGGGGGAAGCGCCTTTGACAACGACGATCATACGCAATGCCATCATCATGACAATGAATCCGGCCGACGAAATTATCCATGGCGATGTTCGGATTGAGGACAACCGCATTACTCATATTGGACCCGGCGCGCCGAGCGAAGCCGACCGGGTGATTGAAGCCGGGGGCAAAGTATTGCTGCCCGGCTTTGTGCAAACGCACATCCATTTATGCCAGACGCTCTTTCGCGGACGGGCCGACGACCTGGAGCTGATTGATTGGCTAAAACAAAAAATTTGGCCGCTCGAAGCCGCACATGACGAGGAGTCGGTGTACTATTCGGCTCTGCTTGGCCTCGGCGAACTGATCCGCAGCGGGACGACGACCATTCTCGATATGGAGACCGTGCACCATACCTCTATGGCTTTTCAGGCGATCGAGGAAAGCGGCATTCGGGCGTTTTCCGGCAAAGTGATGATGGATCACGGCGATGAGGTACCCCTGGCGCTGCAGGAGGATACGGATCGTTCCCTCCGGGAAAGCGTCGATTTGCTGCAAGAGTGGGACGGGGCTGCCGGGGGGCGGATCCGTTATGCGTTCTGCCCGCGTTTTGTCGTCTCCTGCACGGAGCGCCTGCTGACCGAAGTCCGGGATTTGGCAGAGCATTACGGTGTTCTGGTGCACACGCACGCGTCGGAAAACCGGGGCGAGATCGCCATGGTCGAGGCCGAACGGGGGATGCGGAACGTGATTTATCTGGAGCATATCGGCCTTGCCCGACCGAATCTTGTGCTCGCGCACAGCATTTGGCTCGATGACGAGGAAAAGCGGATTATCCGCGAGCGCGGCGTCAAAGTCACCCACTGTCCGGGATCCAACCTGAAGCTGGCATCCGGGATTGCAGAAGTGCCGGAATTGATGCGAAGCGGTATCCCGGTCGGCCTTGGCGCGGACGGAGCCCCGTGCAACAACAACCTTGACATGTTTCAGGAAATGAGATTATCCGCATACATGCAGAAGGTGGGTCACGGTCCGACGGTCATGAACGCGAGGACCGTGCTGCGAATGGCCACGATTGGCGGAGCAGAAGTGCTTGGCATGGAACGGAAGATCGGAAGCATTGAGACGGGGAAACTTGCAGACCTGATTTTGCTGGACCTGGAAGATTATCACGTCTATCCTTCCTTTGACGCGGATTGGTTCTCACGGGTCGTCTACGCCGCCACCCGCGGGGATGTTGAAATGGTGATGATCGACGGTCAAGTTGTGATGGAAGGAAGGCAGGTGCTGACCCTGGATAAGCCGCGGGTACTCGCCGGAGCGAACCGGGCCTTGCAAAAGCTGCTCCATAGATTGTAATCCTTCTTCAAGGAAGAGGATCGCTGTATTTTTAGGAAAATGCATGTAAGGAGGAGTTCGGATGGAGACGGAAAGCATTCTCCGGTACGTGCAGAATGAAGAGGGGACGGCCGTGCTTGCGAGCCTGGTATCGGTGCGCGGCCATGCTTACCGCAAGTCCGGAGCCATGATGCTGATGGCCGCGGATGGACACCGCATCGGCAGCATCAGCCCCGGCTGTCTGGAAGCGGATCTCGCTGCAAGGGTTCCCTGGATTCTCGAGCGCGGCCGGTTCGAATGGGTGAGCTATAATACCGAGCCTGGCGTCGACCCGATCTGGGGAGAGGACATGGGCTGCGGAGGTGAGATGGTCATTTTGCTGGAGCCGATCGAAGGCCGCCTTCTAGCGTTGCTTCTGGAAGCGGCCAAAATCGTCCTACAGGGGACGGCTGTCCGGCTCATTCGGGAACTCCGCCCGGATCAAAAGATGGATTACCGGCTGGAGGAAGATGGCCCCATACAGGAATCGGTTGCAGGTCGGGGAGTGTTCTTCTATGCGACCCGGCTGGCTCCGAGCCGCCGGCTTATCATTTTCGGCGCCGGGGAGGAAGCGGCGGCGCTGGAGGCGATGGCGCGCTCCATCGGATTTGCGACAGCGGTGGCGGATTGGCGCGAGGATTGGTGCAGCAGGGAGCGGTTCCCGCTGGCCCAAACGGTTGTTGGCGATGCCGGCAGGATCGTTGAGGAGCTGCGCATCGGCATCCGCGATTACGTCGTCCTTGCCAGCCATCATTTGCGCCGCGACCGAGAGATGCTGCAGCGCCTTCTCCCGCTGCAGCCGGAGTACGTCGGCGTCATCGGCTCCGCTCGGAGGATCGGGCTGCTCTTTGGTGAGCTGCCGATCCCGGACTTCGTGGATGCCCCTGCAGGTCTTCCAATTGGCGCGGAAGGCGCCGCCGAAATCGCCGTCAGCATCGCGGCCCGGCTGGTGAAGTGGAAGAGCGGCGCTGAGGCGGCTGTTCGGGAAAGGCGGCATGCATGAGCATCATGGGCGTATACCTTGCGGCGGGAAGCAGCCGGAGAATGGGCTGCCGCAAGCAGTCCTTGGAGCTTGCACCAGGTATGCATCTGGCCGGCAGCGGCTTGGCGGCGCTTCGGGACAGCGGCCTGAGCGGGTTGATCGTAGTCGTTCATCCCGAAGATCCGCTGGTATGGCTGGACGCCGGTCTCCTTGCAGACCAAGCGGACGGCCCTAGCATTGCCGTCGCTGTCTGCCTGGAAGCGGATCAAGGCATGGCGCTCTCGCTGCAGTGCGGCATCCGTGCTGCTTCCGATGCAGGTGCCGATGCTGTGCTTGTGGCGTTGGCCGACCAGCCGTATGTGTCGCCGGCTTGGCTGATGCAGCTGATCGACGCGTGGCGATCAGCTCCCGGGCTGGATTATGTGATGAGCGAGGCGGGAAGGGAGGCGATGCCGCCTGCGGTGCTGTCGGCGACGATGTTTGAGGCGGCTGCCGGACTGAAAGGGGATCAGGGGGCGAAGCGCCTTCTGGATTCTTCGCGGTTTCAAGGGCTCCGCTTGGCCCCTGCCGATCCTTTGCTTGTACTGGATATCGACACGCTGGAAGAGTGGGCGGAGGCAAAACGAATATGGACGCTTCAGACGAACCAGCATCTCCCCATGTGTAAGAAATGATGACATAAATCTGATGGGTCATGCCCAATTTTGGCATCGGGCACAACGCGAACGAACGTGATTGTGCATGACTCCTAAATCGAAGTTAAGTTTATTTACACAAACAAGGTGGCGGCGTATAGTGTGAAAAACCAACCAATCGATTCCATTTAAACACCAGGATGCATTCAAGACACTGCAAAGGAGAGATGGCCATGGATGCTGCCTTCAACCCGGTGATGAGTGCACCGACTGTATGGCATCCGGCAGATGCCCGGGAAGCCTATTGGCTGAAACGCCGTTTTGGTCAGCAAGCGGACTATGTCGCTGGCGGCACACTCCTCCGTTCGGAATGGGAGGCCGGAACACGGAGTATTTCCCCGCATTGGATCGACCTACAGCGTGTGACCGGCTTACGGGAGGTGTTCATGCAGGCCGGAGGATTATGCATCGGTTCCCAGGTGACCCTCGGGACATGCCGGAGACATCCGAGCCTAGCCAGCCTTTACCCATTGGTGGGTGAAGCCATCCGCAGCACGGCAGCGTCGTCCGTACGAAACGTGGCGACGCTTGGAGGTAACGTATGCTCTGGCGTGGGGGACGTACTGCCGGCGCTGCTCCTCTATGACGCAGAGTTGGAATGGCAGGATGAACACGGCCCCGTGGCGCCGCTGCCTTTGACGGAATGGCTGGAGCTTCGTGCCGCCGATGCCTTGGACCCTGACCGGATCCTGCTGACGATCAGGCTTCCTGCAAGGGCGGATGTGACCGGGATCCAACAGGCATCGGGCGGCGATAACGGCTTGCCTTCGCTGCTTCGGACCGCGGTCTACCACAAAGTAGGGAGACGCGAAGCCTTCTCCCCGTCGCTCGTTACGACGGCAGTGTCTGCGGAAATCGATGCCGCCGGCTGTTTCCGGCAGGTGAAGATCGCGACAGGCGGTGGGAAAGCAAAGCCAGCCCGCCTTGGCGCTCTTGAAGAATGGCTGGAAGGGAGCAAGGCAGACCTGAGCCGGCTTACGGACGTTTATGAACGGGTCATGGAAGAGTACAGACCGGCTGGCGATATATTCGCCGGAGAATCCTACCGCCGCAAGACGGCAGCATCGCTGATCACCGTAGATTTGTGGCAGCTGCTTCAACAGACTGCATCCGAAGGAGGGGAGACGCTATGCTGAACCGATCCAGCAGCGGAACGCGCTGGAGGGTGCGTCCGGACGGCCCGGATAAAGTGACGGGGCAGCTCAAGTATTTGACCGACATGAGCGCGCCGGATATGCTATACGGCCGGGTGCTGCGTGCGGCTTATCCGCATGCGGCCATCCGGTCCGTGCGGACGGAACGGGCGTTGGCGCTGCCCGGCGTGGAGGCGGTCCTGACCTGGAAGGATGTGCCCGGGCTGAACCGTTTCGGCATCGCTCGCGCCGATCAGCCGGTCTTCTGCGAGGACCGTGTCCGGTATACGGGCGATGCCGTGGCGGCCGTCGCAGCGGCTACGCCGGAAGTCGCTGAATACGCCCTTCAGCTGATCGAGGTGGATTACGAGCCGCTCCAGGTGCTTACCGAGCCTGATGAAGCTTTGGCCGAAGGTGCGCCGCAGCTTCATCAGGAAGGCAACCTGCTTCACCGGAGCGAGTACCGCCGTGGCGATGCCGACGAGGCGTTCGGGATGTGTGCTCATATCGTGGAGGCGACCTACCGGACGCCGCGCCAGATGCACACCTATATGGAAACGGAAGGCGGGCTGTTCGTTCCGGGAGAAGATGGGAGACTTACCGTCTACTCTCCTACACAGCACGGCCTGATGGACCGGCTGCAGCTGGCGCGGATTTTGGCGGTCCCGCCGGAGTCGATCCGAGTCGTGTCCAGCCCGATCGGGGGCTCCTTCGGCGGGAAGGACGAATTAAACGTCCAGCCGTACGGGGCGCTTCTCGCCAGGGTGACGGGCAAACCGGTGAAGATTCACCAATCCCGCATGGAATCGGTACGGGCCGGCCTGAAGCGCCATCCGATGACCATCCGCATGAAAACTGGCGCGGACGCATCGGGACGTATCCTTGCCCATCAGGTCAGGGTTCTGGCCGATACGGGCCCTTACGCCACGCTGGGTGCGGAGGTGCTGAACTTTGCGACGGAGCATGCCGTTGGTTCTTATGCCTTCGGCGCCGTCGATGCCGTAAGCATCTCGGTGTTCACAAACAACGGCATGTCCGGCGAGTTTCGGGGATTTGGCGGCAATCAGGCGCTTTTTGCTTTGGAGGGCCAGATGGACCGTCTCGCCGAGGCGCTCGGGATGGACCCATGGGAATTCCGCCGCATCAACCTGCTTCCGCCGGACGGGACCGGACCCTTCGGTCAGCCGATTTCGGTGACTGGCGGGGCACTCAAAGTATGGAATGCCTTGAAGGAATCACGGTTGTGGCAGGAACGGGAACATCTCACGGAAAGCGGGAACCGGCCGCCCTGGATTCAGACCGGCGTCGGAGCTGCTTTCGTCATGCATGGTGCAGGCCTTGGTTATGGCATTCCCGACCCGTCGGGCGGCCGGCTTCTACTCGCGCAAGACGGGAAGGTGGAAGTCGCGTTCGGTTTCGAAGAATGCGGACAGGGGCTGCTCGCGACGCTGGAGCAAATGCTGGTCGAGATGTACGGTCTGGACGCTTTCGATCTCAGGATCGTCATCGGGGATACCGATGCGGTGCCGGACAGCGGCTCCAGCACTGCGTCCCGCGTGACCAGCATGATGTGGCAAGCACTGAAGCGTATGCAGAAGCCGTTTACAGAACGGCTGCTTGCCGCCGCTGCCGAAGCTGCGAGTGTGTCGGCGGAATGTCTCCGGATCGGTAATGGAGGTATTTACGACATTTACACGCAGAAGCAGGTGATGACGTACCAGGAACTGGCCGCCGCCGGGAAGGATCCCATCCGTGCCGAAACGAGCTTTGCATACCCTGTGTCCCCTACCACGCGGATCGGAGCTCACTATTTATATTCGTATGCCGCGGTTTGTGTCAGGATCGAGGTGAACCGGTTGACCGGGCGCATTCGACTGCTGGACCAGTTCCATGCCGTGGCCGCAGGCCCGGTCATGAACCCGCAGGGCTATCTCGGCCAAATCGAAGGAGGGAGTGGGATGGCGCTAGGCTTTACGCTGAGCGAGGATGCCGTCATGGAGGAGGGGATATACAAAACCGGAAACCTCGACACCTATCTCATTCCGACCGCAGCCGACTTAACTGGTCCCGTCGAAGTGCTGCCGATCGAGGATCTGCCGGAAGGCGACGAGCACGGGCCGAGAGGAATCGGCGAGATCGGCTCTGTCGGGCTTGCGCCGGCCATCGCAGCGGCTGTCCGGCAGGCGACGGGAATTTGGCTGGAGAAACTCCCTGCGAATCCGGCTTTGCTGCAAGATGCATCCTTCCTTGGGAGAAAGGGGGAGACGGTATGAAATCCGAAAAGGATCGTATCCGGCTGAAGCCGTGGACCTGCGAGATCAATGGCGGGCGGGTGTCGTTGAACATATCGCCGTCCAGACGGCTCCTCGACATTCTCCGTGACGATTTGGGCATGACCGGGACGAAACGGTCATGCGACATCGGTCGGTGCGGCGCCTGCATGGTGCAAATGGACGGCGTGCCGGTCAATAGCTGCCTGGTCTCTGCGTATCAAGCGGAGGGCCGGTCCATTACGACGATCGAAGGCATCGGACGGGATGGACTCCATCCCGTGCAGCAGGCCTTTTTGGAGGAAGGGGGCTTTCAATGCGGTTACTGCACGCCGGGAATGATCATGACCGTCATTGCGCTGCTTGATGAACATCCCGATCCGGAGCAGGAACAGGTAGAGGAAGCACTGTCCGGCAATCTGTGCCGTTGTACGGGATACGCGGCGATTCTAAGGTCGGTCCGGAGAGCATCGGAACGGATCATCCGGGAAAGGCTCGGCCCCGGAGGGAAGGTGGATGCGCGCATATGATCACGATCAACGAACTGAACGAAGGGACGGCCGAAACGTTCGTCCGGCACCTGGGCGGCGTCTTCGAGCATTCGCCTTGGGTGGCGGAGCAGGTATGGGAGCTGCGGCCGTTCGCATCGGCTGCGGAGCTGCATGAGCGGATGATGGAGCAGGTGTACGCAGCGTCTGACTCTCAGGTGCTGGCGTTGCTTAAGGCGCACCCCGACCTTGCCACGCGCATGCAAGTCACAGCAATTTCGGCTCAAGAGCAGCGGGGCGCGGGTTTGGATCAGCTGACCGGGGAGGAATACGAAGCCTTTGCATCCATGAATGCGCAGTATGTAAGCAAATTCGGTTTTCCTTTCATTATGGCCGTAACCGGATGCACCAAAGACGACATCGCGCAAGCGATGCGGCAAAGAATGGATCATGATCCGGAGCGCGAATGGACGCAAGCGCTGCACGAGATTGCCCGAATTACGCGAATCAGGCTGGGGCGGATCGTCACGGATCGCAGCCACGAACAGAAAGGATGACCTAATCATGCTAAAAATAAACTCCGGACGCACGCTTTATTACGGAAAAGGAGACGTCCTTGTTTACAGGACTTACGCAGAGCCGTTGGAAGCGGCCCCAATACCGGAATCTCCCTTTGTCGGGGAGGATAATATTTTGTTTGCCCATAACATCCGTTTTGCGGTCAGCGGTGACGCTCTGCTGACTTCGTTCACCGACGGGGACAACGCGCAGCTGGTGGCCACCGATTCCATGAAAAATTTTATTTTGCGCCAAGCTGCAACCTTTGAAGGAGGGACGACGGAAGCGCTGCTGCATTTTTTGGCCGTACGGTTTATGGAGACTTACGGCCATATCGACACCGTGCGGCTGTCAGCCAACCGGATTCCCTTTCTTCCTCTGCCGGTGCCGGGCCCGGGAGGGTTTCTGGATAACCGTCTCGTGTACAGGCGTTCCTATAACGATCATGCCGCCGCGGAGATGAAGCTGGCGCGCGGCGCCGAGGGGTATGATCTCGACGAGGCGTGGAGCGGCTTGTCGGACCTGCAGCTGATCAAAGTCAGCGGCAGTTCATTCTATGGCTTTATACGCGATGAATACACGACGCTGCCTGATGCCTATGACCGGCCGCTCTTTATATTTCTCGATATCCGCTGGAGATATGACGACCCGCAGGATGCGATCCATCCGGAGGCAGGCAAGCATGTGCCCGTCCAGCAGATACGCGACATTGCCCAGAACGTCTTTTATGAATTCGCGACCCCGTCGATCCAGCATTTGATCTGGTTGATCGGGCAGCGGATTCTGATCCGGTTTCCGCAGCTGGCCGAAGTCCGGTTTGAAACGAGCAACCGGACATGGGAGACGGTCGTGGAACCTGCGGACGGCTTGTCATCCGGGGTCTTTACCGAACCGCGCCCGCCATTCGGCTTTCAGGGCTTTTCGATGACCCGGGAAGATCTAATTGCCGCACCGGAGCCGGCTGAAGGCACCGTCAGTTCCGGATGAGCGGGCGGATTTCGACACATGTGCTCGATACGTCCCGCGCGGTGCCTGCAAGCGGCCTTAAGGTAGAACTCCGGCTGCTGGAAGCGGTAGGGGGACGGCTGCTGGCAACCGGTATAACGGGAGCTGATGGGCGTCTTTCGAAGCCGCTGTGGGACGGCGATTTGGTACCCGGGGGCGAATATGAGCTGACGTTTTGGGTTGGCGATTATTTGCGTCAACAGGCGGCGGCCGACGAGATTTCGTTTCTGGATCTTGTTCCGATCCGGTTCAGGGTGTCTAACGGCGATGAAAATTACCATATCCCGCTGCTGCTGGCGCCGGGAGGGTACAGCACGTACCGCGGAAGCTGATAGAAAAGGGGTGGGCGAAGCATGGATGCGCACGAAGAATGGATCATACGCGGCGGAAACGTCGTGCTTGAGGACGAAGTCGCAAAGATGGATATCGCCATCCGCGATGGAAAGATCACCGAAATCAAAGACCGCATCTCGGGGATGTCCGCTTCGAAAATTGTAGAAGCGGACGGCCAGATCGTTATGGCCGGCGTGGTGGATATGCATGTCCATCTCAATGAGCCAAACTTTGGACATTGGGAGGGGTTTGAGACGGGCTCTGCCGCGCTCGCGGCCGGTGGCTGCACGGCGTACGCGGATATGCCGCTGAACGGAAACCCGCCGACGGTTACGCTGGATGCGCTGCGGCACAAAGAACGATTGGCGCAAGGCCGGTCGGCGGTGGATTATGCCTTGTGGGGCGGACTGGTGCCGGGGCGAATGGACCAGCTGCGAGCGCTGGCCGATGCTGGCGTCATCGCATTCAAGGCGTTCATGTCAAATCCCGGCGGGGAAGGGGAGGGACGATTCCGTGAGGTAGGGGCGGACGAACTGAGGGAAGGGATGCGGCGCATTGCCGGTCTCGGTGGCCTCCTTGCACTGCATGCTGAAAGCGACGAAATGACGTCACGCCTGACCGCCGAGGCCCTTGCCGCAGGGCGGACCGATGCGGCAGCTTATGCGTTGACCCGCCCGGTCGAAGCCGAACTCGAGGCGGTAGCCTCCGCACTTGCCCTTGCGGAAGAGACGGAATGCCCCCTGCATTTCGTTCACATCAGCAGCCCTGAAGCGGTCGATCTGATTCAGGATGCCAAACAGCGCGGCCTTAACGTAACGTTGGAGACCTGCCCGCATTATCTGACTTTGAGCGAGGAGGATATGATCCGCATCGGACCGGCGGCCAAATGTGCGCCGCCGCTCCGTTCGGCCTTTTTAATAGAAGGCATGTGGGAACGTCTTAAGGCGGGTGCGATTGATTTCATTGCCTCCGACCACTCACCCTGCCCGGAAGCGATGAAGGCCGTGACCGAAGGCGGCGGCTTCTTTGAAGTATGGGGCGGCATCGCGGGTGCCCAGAGCACCCTGCTGCTAATGCTGGAGGAAGGTTGGATCAAGCGGGGGATTCCGCTTCCGCAGCTCTCGAAGCTGTTGTCGGAACGTCCGGCCGAAAGATTTGGCCTTGGCCGCCGCAAAGGCAAAATTCAGGTGGGAATGGATGCCGATTTGGTGCTGATTCAGCCATCGTCTCCGCACGTCTTGCACAGAGAGGATCTGCTGCAGCGCCACCGGCACAGCCCATATATCGGCAGGGTTTTCAGCTGCTCCGTAGCTGCGACGTACTGCCGGGGCCGCCTGGTCTATACGTCGGAGGGAGGAATCGTGAGTCCGGGTGCCGGCCGGCGGCTGACACCGCTCAAGCCGCACACTGCCGGCCGCAGCGGGGAGGTTGTGGCGCCATGAATATTGCCGCTGAATCTGGTGCTTTTGCCGATATGATGCGTCTGCTGGAAGATCTGGGCCGAATCGGGCGCGAACCCGGGGGCGGCGTCACCCGGCTGCTGTATTCGCCGTCCTGGCAGGAGGCGCAGCGGCTGCTGGCCGACCGCATGGCAGATGCGGGGCTGGAGGTGCGTTATGACCGGGTCGGGAACCTCTACGGCCGGCTGCCGGGCACCCGTCCCGATCTACCCGTGGTTCTGACTGGCTCCCACGTGGATACCGTCCGCGCCGGTGGAGACTATGACGGAGCCGGAGGCATCGCCGCCGGTATCGCCGCGCTGTCCTATTTGAAGCGGCGGTTCGGGATGCCTGTCCGTACGCTCGAAGTGGTCTCCTTCTGCGAGGAAGAAGGCAGCCGATTCCCCTTAACGTATTGGGGCTCGGGCAGTATTGGCGGCCGCTACCGGATCGGCGATGGAACCGGCATTTACGACGCGGAGGGTATATCGCTGGATGAGGCCATGAAAGCAGCTGGCTTCGGACACGGGAGCCAACCCGACTGCCGCCGGAGGGACATCGGCGATTACGTTGAGCTGCACATCGAACAGGGCGTCGTGCTGGAGGCAGCCGGACGGCGAATCGGCGTGGTCGAATCGATCGTCGGACAGCGCCGGTACGGAATCGCGGTGACGGGAAACAGCAACCATGCGGGAACGACGCCGATGTCCTATCGTGCCGATGCGCTGGCCGGAGCGGCCGACATGATCGTCCGGGTGGAGGAAATGGCGAAGCGGGCCGGTAACGGAGTGGTAGCGACCGTCGGGCGGATCGAAGCCTGGCCCAATACTCCGAACGTCATTCCCGGTGAGGTACGCTTCTCCTTGGATATCCGTCATACCGAGAGTTGGATGCTGAACGAGTTCGGCGAGTCCGCTCTTGAAACGTTCCAAGAGATAGCCGCAGCAAGAAAGCTGCAGGTAAAGACCGACTGCTGGCTGAAGACAGAGCCTGTCCCGATGGACGGTACACTGGCGGGACGGATCGAGCGGCTGTGCATGGAGGCGGGTCTGCCGTACCTGCGCATGGTCAGCGGCGCGGGACACGACGCGCAAATGATGGCCGCCGTCAGCCGCGCGGCCATGTTATTCGTTCCGAGCCGGGGCGGGATCAGCCATGCCAAGGAGGAATACACGGAGCCGGCTCACCTTGCGGAAGGAGCGGCAGTTTTAGCAGCCTGCCTGCATGAGCTTGCCTATACGACAGGAGTGGATGGATGATGAATAGGGTATCCGGGGGAAGCTGGAATGAATTTGTGCCGATTTCGCGCATCATTATGACGCCGGGACCGGTAGAAGCCGACCCGAGAGTGCTGCGGGCCATGTCTTATCCGATTCTTGGTCAATTCGATCCGGCATTTACGGAGCTGATGAATGAAACGATGGGAATGCTTCGCGAATTGTTTCGTACGGACAACCGGTGGGCGTATCCCGTAGACGGTACGTCGAGGTCCGGGATTGAGGCCGTGATGGCAAGCCTGATCGAGCCGGGGGACCGGGTGCTCATTCCGATCTACGGGCGTTTCGGCCACCTGCTGCACGAAATCGCCGAGCGGTGCGGCGGCAGGGTTATTACACAGGAGAAGCCGTGGGGGACTGTGTTCGACCCTGCCGAATTGATCGAAGCCATCGGCCGCGAGCAGCCGGATGTCGTCGCCATGGTGCACGGGGAGACTTCCACGGGCCGGATGCAGCCGCTGGCCGGGATCGGCGAAGCCTGTCGTCGCCACGGCGCGCTGCTGATCGTCGACGCCGTAGCAACCATTGGCGGCACGGCGGTCGATACGGACGCCTGGCAGCTCGACGCGGTCATCGGCGGCACGCAAAAGTGCCTGTCCGTTCCGTCAGGCATGGCGCCGATAACGTATAACGACCGCGCAGAGCGGAAAATTGTTGCCCGCAAACGCATTGAGCGGGGACTGCGCAGCAATGCCGCTTCCCTCCCGCTACAGGAGGCTCCGCCTGGGCCTAGTCCCATCCAGAGCAATTATCTGGATTTGGCCCAGCTGCAGGATTACTGGAGTCCCAAGCGGCTGAACCATCATACGGAGATGACTTCCATGCTGTATGCGCTTCATGAAGGGCTTCGCCTGGTGCTGGCCGAGGGACTGGAGGCGCGTTTCAAGCGGCACCGCCTGCACGAATCCGCGTTGATGGCCGGGCTGACCTCGATGGGACTGTCCATGTACGGCGACCCGCTGTCCAAGCTGCCGATGGTGACCTGCGTGCAAATTCCGGAGGGCGTAGACGGGGAGATGGTACGTGCGATGCTGCTGCACCAATTCGGCATCGAAATTGCCAGCTCCTTTGGACCGCTCGCGGGTCAGATTTGGCGGATCGGCACCATGGGATACAGCTGCAGGCAGACAAATATCCTGCACCTGCTGGGTGCGCTGGAGGCGGTACTGCTCCGGAACGGCGTAAAGCTACCAGCAGGTGAAGCGGTGCGGGCGGCATTAGACGCGTATGAAGAAGCGCGAGTGGGTTAGGTTCAGGCGCCATCCATCCGTTTGCCTTTCGACTAAGGGTGTCAAAAAGCGCAAACGGCTTTGTTTGATTGTGCCAATGGAATTTTGGAATTTACGGGCCCGGGCGGGTGAAGACAGATACAATTTAGTTAGGTTCATGTAAGAATAATTCACAAATTAAAGGTGGTTATGTTAGGGGATAGGCGTCCGTTACACATTTAATTCGATTTTTTGTTCGTGATTACAAAACGACGGCATATTTGTTGACGCTAATTTGACGTATCTCCTATGATAGGCATAGAAAGTCAAGTCCTAAGGGGGATGGGTAACATGGCAACGAAAATGACAGCGAACAAACGCAGTGTTAAGAAGATGATGGCATTGTCCTTATGCGCCGTATTGATGACGGGAATGCTGGCCGCCTGTTCGGGGAAAACGGCAGCTCCGGAAACAGCATCCTCCGGGGAAAAGACGGGGACGGCTTCCGCAGAGCCGAAGCTGGAGAAATCCACCTTGGTTCTCAACTGGTTCGCCGAACCGGAACACGGCGGCAACTTCGCGGCCGTCCAGCAAGGCTTTTATAAGGACGCGGGGCTGGACATGACGCTGACGCCCGGGGGTCCGCAAGTATCCTCCACACAGATCGTAGCTTCCGGCAAAGCCGACTTCGGCATCGCGAACGGCGACGATATTCTGGTCGCAAGGCAGGAGGGCATTCCGATCGTAGCCATCGCCGCCTCGTTTCAGAAGAGCCCGCAGGTGCTGATTTATCACAAGGAAGCGGGAATCAAGGACTTCTCCGGCCTGAACGGACATGCGGTTTACGTCGCTCCGACGGCGAGTTTCTGGCTGTACATGAAAAGCAAATATAAGCTGGATCAGGTCAAGGAGCTGAAGTATACGGGATCGTTGGTCAATTTTGTGAACGACCCTAACGCTTTGACGCAGGGATACATCACATCCGAGCCTTATACTTTGGAAAAACAGGGAGTTGACGCCGGCACGCTGCTGATCGCGGATTCCGGGTATAACCTTTACGCCAACGTCTATTTTACGACCGAGAAGATGATCAAGGAGCATCCGGACAAAGTCAAAGCGTTCGTTGAAGCAACGGTAAAAGGGTGGGATTACTACAAGAACCACGCCGAGGAAGTCAATCCAGCCATCCACGAGCAAAACCCGGATATGGATCTGGATATGATGAAGTACAGCGCCGAAAAGGAGATGGATCTCGTATTCGGCGGTGACGGGGCGGAGCAGGGCGTCGGTACCATGACGAAGGAGCGGTGGGAAGAGGTGCAGAAGCAGCTCGTCGAAGTCGGCGTTTTGAAGGAAGCGGAGCCGATCGCCAACGTATTTACCACCGAGTTTTTACCGTCCAAATAAAGCAACTCCGGCCATTCCGCCGTATCCTTCCTCTCACCAGTCCAGAACAAGGAGCGGCCAATATTAACCCTTTAGACCCAAAGAAAAGCAGCGCCGACGCGGCGATGCTTTTCTTTTTTTTGTATGCGATACAACCTCTGGAGAACGCCGGGCGGTTTTAAATTCATGCCTTTTGGATAAAAACTTTTAACATTCCGCTTTCCATCCATTGACTTGAGCAATGCTGTGATGATATATTGTGCATACACGATATACACAATTTATCGAGGAGGAACGGTATGCTGGCATTAGACATTCGAAACTTAAGCAAAACCTATCCGAATTTCCAGTTGAATGACGTGACGTTTCAGCTGGAAAAAGGTTATATTATGGGATTTATCGGCGCCAATGGGGCGGGAAAGACGACGACGATCAAATCGATTTTGAATCTGATTCATATCGACAGTGGTGAAGTGCGGATTTTCGGCAAGAACATTGCCGAACACGAAATCGAATTGAAGCAGGACATCGGATATGCGTTTGGCGGCATCGACTTTTATACGCGGAGCAAAATAAAAGCCTTGACGGAAGTGGTCAAAAAGTTCTATACCAACTGGGATGATGAAATTTATTCGTATTATTTAAGAAGATTCAAATTGGATGAAAACAAAAAAATCGTCGAGTTGTCAACAGGGATGAGAGTAAAGTACAGTTTGGCTCTTGCCTTATCCCATGGCGCAAAGCTTCTGATTCTCGATGAACCGACAAGCGGGCTGGATCCGATCGCCCGGGACGATCTGCTCGATCTTTTTCAATCGCTCGTCGCAGAGGGTGAAATCAGCATCCTGTTCTCAACGCATATTACATCGGATTTGGAAAAGTGCGCGGATTACATTACCTATATCCATAACGGAAAAATCATCAACAGTGCCGTGAAAGAAGAGTTTATTGAATCCTACCTTTTACTGAACGGTAGCGTGAGTCAACTGGACCCGGTAAAGGCGCAGCTGATTTCCTACAAAACGAATTCGTTCGGCTTTACGGGATTGATCCATGCCAAAGACTTCGATCCTTCCTTAGATGTGAAAGCGGCCCGGCCCACTCTTGAGGAGATTATGATTTATTTCGCCAAAAAGGAGGATATGTATGTATAACTTGGTAATGAAGGATTTAAAATTGGGGATCAATCCGTTGTTTTTTTTGGTGCCTGTCGTTTTGGGCGCGTTGATGCTCATACCAGGCTGGTTGTATTTTATCGTGCTGCTGTATTTTTGCTGGATCACTGTCCCTAATACATTTGGCCAGTTCCGGTCACAAAACGATTTGATGTTTACTTCGATGATGCCTGTCACCAAAACAGACATGGTCAAGGCCAGGGTGCTTGTCATTGTCATTCTGGAAATGCTCCATATGCTGATGGCCATCATTTTTGGTATCATCAATATTCGTCTCTATGGGGAAATACCCAACGATTTCTTCGGACCGTATCCGGGTTTTTGGGGACTGTGCTTTGTGATGTATGCGGTCTTCAACGTGTTCTTTATCCCCATGTATTACAAGACGGCGTATAAATTTGGCGGGGCGGCGCTGGCGGGCATTTTCGGAGCGATGGTTTTTGCCGGACTCGCGCAATGGATCGGAATCCAGAATTCCTATGTATCCGACATGTTTAATGGCAGCGGCGTCCACAATGTGGCCCTTCAAGCATCCTTGATGATTGCCGGAATCGTTATTTTCATCGGACTCACCATGATTGCTTACCGGATTGCGGTTAAACGTTTCCACAAAGTGGAGATCCAATGAACATTGCGATTTCGAACAACTCCGAAAAACCGATCTACCAGCAGCTTTTCGAACAAATCAGCGCCCAAATTTTGAAAGGGGAACTGGAAAGCGGCTATAGTTTACCGCCGATCCGACAAGCGGCCCAGGAGCTGCGCGTTAGCGTCATCACCGTAAAGAAAGCCTGGGAAGAACTCGAGCGATGCGGTTTGATCAACACGGTCACGGGAAAAGGGTGCTTTGTCGCCGATTTCTCATCCGAAGACAAGCTGCGTATACGCGACGAAATGATTTTGAAGCAGATGGTTAACGATACTGCATACTACAAATCCTTCGGCCTTACCCTGGATGAAGTGATGGAACTGATGAAGAAGATTTATTAAGCACCGCCTGATTGAGCTTGAAAAAAGACACCCGTAAAAGCCCAGCGGAACAGCGAATGAACGATCGCCGTTTCTGCCGGGCTTTTTTTGTCGTTATCTACGCAGCTTCCGCATGCAGAGCATTTTCCTGGGCTAACGCGATAAATCGTTAATGCGTGCCTGGCCTCGCCTGTGTTAACCTACATCTGATCTTCTCCCATTTCATTTTCCAAGACCTGAAGGAGGGACCAAGCCAAGCATGAGAAAAGAGGGACTGCCATGATGAATGCCGTGAAAACAAGGTGGAAGGCGCGTATCTATCATTATTTGACCTTGAAACGAAGGATTATGATCATTTTTCTGTTCAGCTCATTGATTCCGTTTGTCAGCATCGTGCTCATCTCGTATTTCACCATTTACTCCATCCTCACCAACAAAATCCAAAACGGCATCCAGAGCAACCTCAAGCAGGTCGAACTCTCCCTGGAGAACTCCATCAACAACCTCAACCATGTGTCGCAGCAGTTCGCCGTAGGCGGAAGCGTCGGAAACAAGCTGAGTGAAATGCTGTCGGCGGAGGAGCCGTTCGCACGGGCGAAAACGCTCAGCGATTTGAAGGAGGAGCTTGGCCTGATTACGTTCACCAACCCCAGTATCGGACTGGCCATGTATTATTTTATGGACGATCGTCACTATGAACTGGAGAATACAGGCGTCAAGGACAGCTTCGCTCCCGAGAAGCTCCCTCTGCTGGCCCAGTACAGCCAAATTTCGTACTACGGACCGCATGTGAGCAACAGCCGTTTTGACAACCAATACGTGCTTTCGGCCATGCGTAAAGTGGACCTGCCTAACCAGGACGGCGTGTACATTTACATGGAGACCGGCTTTAAGCTGACGCAGAACATATTGAATAATGATGCCGTCGGCGGGGCGGCTTCCCATGTGTTTGTGGATAACGACGGGCGGATCGCCTACAGCGACGCCCCGGATTCGTTTCAGATCGGAACGAAGTTTCCGCATTTCGACCAGGCCAAGTCGTCGGGCACGGAACAAGGCTACTACTGGTTTAAGGAAACAAGCAATCAAGGCTGGAGCATCGTCTCGTTAACGTCCAAGGCGGACTATAACCGCGAAATGAACCGCTGGTTCGTGCAGATCGGCCTGTTTTCGCTGCTGTTTCTCGGCATGAGCCTGCTGCTGGGTTGGCTGTTGTGGAAAATGGTCTACCGCCCGCTTCGCGGCTTTCACCGGGAAATCGAACAAATGGCCGACAGCCGCGTCGGCAGTCCGGCTGCCCGCACCCATATTCCGGAATTCGACCTGCTGGTGCGGCGGTTTCAGCAAATGAAGCATCAAATTTGGGAGTTGTTCCGGGAAGTCGAGGCCAAGGAAAAACGGCGGGCCGATCTTGAGGTGGAGAAGCTGCTGTATCAGATCAACCCGCATTTTCTGATGAACAGCCTGGATACCGTCCGCTGGATCGCGGTCATGAATGGGCAGGAGGAAATCGACAGGCTTGTCTCTTCCTTGAACAAACTGCTGCATTACAATCTGGGAAAGCTCGGCCAGACGTCCACCATTCAGGAGGAGATCGATGCGGTAAAGCAGTACCTGATTTTGCAGCAGATCCGCTACGATTTCCAGTTCGACGTCCATATCCACGTTGATCAGGAGGTGCTGGATGTGCCCATTCCCCGGTTTATCTTGCAGCCGCTCGTCGAGAACGCCCTCTATCACGGATTGGACGACGACGGCTACATCCAGGTGGATGTACGGCAGTCGGATCAAATCGAGATCTCCATCCGGGATAACGGCGCGGGCATTCCCGAGGACAAAATCGAGGCGCTGCTGTCCGCGGAGGGTGGTAACCGGAGTGCCGGCATGGGCATCGGGATGAGCTACGTCAACCGGATCATCGGGATGCATTACGGCGAAAGGGCCAAGCTCGGTGTATCGAGCAGGCTCGGAGAAGGGACGACGATCAAGCTTAGCTTACCTAATGAAGGAGGTGCGGACCATGATTAAAGTGCTCGTGGTCGATGACGATAAACTGGTCCGGAAGGGGCTCATTTCGGTGATGCCCTGGCAGGATTTCGAGATGGAGGTGATCGGGGAGGCGAACAACGGAGCAAAAGGGCTGGAATTTCTGGACAATCATGAAGTCGATCTGCTGCTGACGGATCTGGAAATGCCGGTCATGTCCGGCATGGAGCTGATGCGCTTGGTGCGTGAACGGCATCCGGAGGTTTACATCGCGGTGCTGACCCTGCATCAGGATTTTGAATACATCCAGGAAGCGATCCGGCTGGGAGCGATTGATTATATCGCCAAGGTCCAGCTGGAGAAGGAACGGTTTGAGGAGGTGCTGGGACGGATTCATCGCCGCATCACAGAGCAGGAAGGGCGGCTTCGGAAGCTGCGCATACTGCCCGGGGCAAGCAGCCCTGACGAATCCTTTGTGACGGACCGGGGGTATGCGCTGCTGTCACTGGTTCGCGATCCGGAACCCGGTGCTGTGGTGGAGTGGGCGGTCCGGCAAGCGGAACGTTTTGCTGAATTGGGGCGCCAAGTCTTGTTCTTTACCCTCGGGGGAGGGGAGAAG
>NZ_JACVTM010000018.1:0-118345 GCF_016624415.1 Paenibacillus sp. S28
GGAGAAGGGGGAGGAGGGGCTGGATGAACTGGTACGATTGGCTTCAGCGGACGCCGGGTGGACGCTGATCCGGTTAAAGGGTATCCAGGGCCGAATGCCTTCCGAAGTGTATGATCAGGTGCGGAGGTACTGCGAAGGGGAGTTTTTTTACGAATATGACCCGGCTGTAAAGGTCATGGATCGATCCTTGTCAGCGCTCGCGCAGAGCGTGAATCCCGTAAATGATGATCTTACACTCGCCGTAATGGCCCAGTGGCTCTCGCCGGGCTGGATCTACCGGGAAGGTTTGTTTCAGGCAAATCTGCAGGAGCTGAAAGAACTGCGGCTGCCGCAGGCGGAGCTCTCGGGGCGGCTGTACGTGCTGGCCGACCGGTTGGACCAGCTGGCCGGTAAAACCGGAACGACTCGCATTCGCCTGCCCGCCCCGCTGAATTCCTGGTTCGAGGTCGAAGCGTGGTTTGACGCCGTCCGCAAGCAGCTTCGCGAAGAATGGGGCAGGGCGCCGTATTCACCCGAGGTCGTTCAGAGCGTGATGACGGCTGTATCCATGCTGCACGAGGAGCTGGACCAGCAGGTGACGGCGGCGGACATCGCCCGTAGGGTCAGCATGAGCCGCAGCTATTTCAGCCAGTGCTTCAAGGAAATTGTCGGGATCAACTTCAACGCCTACTTGCGCCGCATCCGTCTGGATCAAGCCAAGCATTACTTGCGGAATACGACTAAAACCGTCCTCTGGATCGCGCAGCACGTCGGCTATGAGGACGAAAAGTATTTCAGCCGTTCTTTCCGGGAGTATACCGGGCTGCTGCCGAGCGAATATCGGAATCAATCGGATCAGGATAGAGAAGGGTAGAGAAATGTCCTCCGGCAAGTAGGAAATTCTTCGAAAACGCTTCAGTGAAACCGCTGACATCCTCCCGATTGGAGTCAATTGTCTATCCCAACCTGAAACTTCCGTCTAACCGGGAAAAGTGGATTCCTGTGTTACCTTAAAGGTGCAAGCAAACCAAGAGCGAAAGAAGGGGCGAATAAGATGAGAGCAAAATCCATGATGAGCCTGGCGATAGCGGGCCTGATGCTGGTTCTGTCGGCCTGCGGCAGCGGCGGCGCTTCGGAGAAGGAAGCCGACGTATCCAAAGATCCGGTGGACCCGTTCGGCAAGTACAGCGAGACGGTTACGATCAACATCGGCAAAGAGGTGGACTCGGCAGATAAGAGCCTTCCGCCAGGAGACTCACCGGAAAACAATGTGTATACCCGGTACGTCAAGGACAATCTCAATATCGATACGAAGATTATTTGGCAGGCCGGCGTCGGCAAGGATTATCAGCAAAAGGTAAATTTGGCCATCGCCAGCAACGACCTTCCGGATGCTCTTGTCGTGACGGATACGCAGCTGCGGCAGATGGTCAAGAGCAACCAGCTGGCCGACCTGTCGGAAGTATACGAGCAGTATGCCTCCCCGGTGCTGAAAAAGATCATCGATTCGACGGATGGGCTTGCGATGAAATCCGTCACCTTCGACGGAAAAATGTATGCGTTGCCAAACGTGACGGCGGAATCGGACATGCAGCATATCATGTGGATTCGCAAAGACTGGCTCGACAAGCTCGATCTTGAAGTCCCGCGTAACGTCGAGGAACTGGAGAAGGTCGCCAAAGCCTTTGTAGAACAGGATCCGGACGGTAATGGGAAAAACGACACCATCGGCATCAGCGGCCCGCAATCCGGCGGACTGCTCAATGCGGATTTCATCAATCCGAACAACAACAACTACGGATTTGATCCGATCTTCGGCGCCTATCACGCATATCCGGGCTTTTGGCTGAAGGGCGCAGACGGGAAGCCGACCTACGGATCCATCGAACCCGAAACGAAGGAGGCGCTCGCCAAGCTCCGGGACCTGTATGCCAAAGGGCTGATCGATCCGGAAATGAGCATCCGCAAGGATGCGCAGGAGCTGATCAAGAACGGCACATCCGGAATCTACTTCGGCTTGTGGTGGGCAGGCGGGTACGGCCCGCTGGCAGACGCCATCAAAAACAATCCGAAGGCGAACTGGCAGGCCTACACCCTGCTCGACAAGAACGGAGAGTTCACACCTCATATGGGAACGCCGTCCAACCAATATCTCGTCGTCCGCAAAGGCTACAAGCATCCGGAAGCTGCGATCAAAATGGAAAACCTTTTGCTCCGGGACGAATCCAAATTCGACGTCAGCGTCGGCATCGGGAATTATCCGCTGCGTATCGTGTTCGCGCCAATGGACGAAATGTACGTGACCTACAACGCGATGAAGGAAGTGCTGGCCGGCACCAAAAAGCCGGAGGAGCTTGATCTGCCGGGTTACAAGCTGCTGAAGGCTGATGCCGAGAACATTAAGAAGGTGAAGCTCGAACCGTACGATAAAATGGACATCCAGTATTGGGACCCGAATGCGGATTTGGGCGCCTGGAAGCGGCTCTACTCCACCTTGGTCGGCATTGCGCCGCTGATGGAGCCTTATAAAAAGACGTACAGCCTGACCTATTCCCAAACGAAAACGATGGAGAGCAAGTGGGCGACGCTCGACAAGATGGAGAAGGAAACGTTTCTGAAAATTATTATGGGAGCGGCCCCGCTGGATACCTTTGATCAGTTCGTAAAGGACTGGCGGAAGCAGGGCGGAGACGACATCCTCAAAGAAGTCGCGGAAATCGCGCAGCAGTAGGCTTTTAACGCTCCAAGGAAAGGCAGGTGCCGGGAACCGTTCCGGCGCCTCCCCTATTTAAGCATATGACCCGGAAAAGGAAGGAGCTGCAAGATGATTAACAAGGGATTCGCCAAGCACTATTACTTGATGCTTCTCCCCGGAATGATCTGGCTGACCCTGTTCAGCATCGTTCCGATGTTCGGCATCGTCATGGCTTTTCAGGATTACAACCCGGGCCTCGGAATTCTGCATTCGGAATGGGTCGGTCTTGAAAACTTCAAGTACATGTTTTCCTTGAACGACAGCGTCACGATTCTGGTCAACACCCTGGTGATCGCCGTGCTCAAAATTGTAGGTAATCTGGTCATCCCGCTCGTCTTTGCCCTGCTGCTGAATGAGCTGCGGCTGCGGTATTTGAAGCGCTGGATTCAGACGATCGTATACCTGCCGCATTTTTTGTCCTGGGTTATCCTTTCGGGGATTCTGCTCGATATCTTCGGCTACACCGGTCCGGTGAACCAAATCTTGTCGGTGTTTCATATCAAGCCGATCCTGTTCTTCGGGCGGGCGGACCTGTTTCCGGCCCTCATCGTGGGAAGCGACGTGTGGAAGGAATTCGGGTTTAACACGATCATTTATTTGGCCGCGCTGACCGGCATCAATCCGGCTCTGTACGAGGCGGCTGCGATCGACGGGGCGACCCGGTTCAAGCGGATGCTGCACGTGACGCTTCCCGGCATCGTCTCGGCGATCGTGCTGCTCTCGGTGCTCAGCCTTGGCAACGTGCTGAACGCGGGCTTTGAGCAGATCTTCAATCTGTACAACCCGCTGGTCTATTCCAGCGGCGACATTATCGACACTTGGGTCTACCGGACGGGGCTGGTCAATCTGCAGTTCAGCCTGGCGACCGCCATGGGCCTGCTCAAATCGGTGGTCAGCTTCCTGATGATCACGATCTCCTATTATCTTGCTTACCGGTTTGCCAACTACCGTATCTTTTGATGACAAAAGGAGTGCATGTTCAATGGTAAAAGACAACACGGCAGGCTCCCGGCTGTTTGATATTGCGCTGATCGTGATCCTGGTAGGCATCGCAATCTTATGCATTCTGCCCATCTGGTACACCCTTGCCGTATCCCTCAGCAACAATGCAGCGGCAAGCTCGGGCCGGGTCGGGCTGTGGCCCGTCGGTTTCAACCTCGGTTCTTACCAGGAGCTGATGGGAGACCGCAAATTTTTTAACTCGTTCTGGATATCCGTGCAGCGGGTCATCCTCGGGGCGGGGCTGAACTTTGTGGTCATTCTGCTGATGGCGTATCCGTTATCCAAAAATGCAAAGGAGCTGCCGTATCGCAATGTACTCATGTGGATCCTCGTGTTTACGATGCTGTTTAACGGCGGACTGATTCCTTGGTACATGACGGTAAAGTCGCTGGGGCTCATCAACAACATTTGGGCGCTCGTTCTCGGCAACAGCGTGCCCGTATTCAGCGTCATCCTTGTCATTAACTTTTTCCGCAATCTGCCTAAAGAGTTGGAGGAGGCAGCGCTTGTCGACGGTGCGGGTCCCTGGCGGATGATGATCCAGATCTTTGTCCCGCTCGCGGGGCCGGTCATCGCTACGGTTACGCTATTCAGCATCGTATACCATTGGAACGAATTTTTTAACGGGCTGGTGCTGATGTCGGCGGCGGACCATTATCCGCTTCAGACGTATATCCAGCAGATGGTGGTGGTGATCGATGCCAACACGATGACGGCCGAACAGATCCAGCGAATGAGCGAATTGTCGAACCGGACGCTGAATGCGGCCAAAATTTTCATTGCGATGATTCCGGTGCTGGTCATCTATCCGTTTCTGCAGCGGTTCTTTATTACGGGGATTACGCTGGGCTCCGTGAAGGAATGAGGGGGACGCTGGCAAAGTGGATCAGGGAACATCCGCTGATCCGGTATCGTCCTTGCGTGCTGAGCCCGACGAAAAAGCAAGGAATAAAAACAAAAGGGATGCCCTTACGCCGATTGACGGCAGGGCATCCCTTTATGTGTTGAATCCAGCGGCAGCTTAGATGAAGCCGGACCGGATCAGCGAGTGAAGTTCCACATGCCGGTGATGAATCGGGACCCGTCCTGCCGGTTTGCAGGTTGGTCCGTCCTTCGCGCTGCAGCAGGCTCCATCATTCCTAATTGGAGAGCTTGGCTGACATAACCTGCGGCCCCGGAGGGAACGGTGCCTTCGTTGGCTTCGGGAGCTTCCCCTGACGCCGAGGCTTCGCGGTGAATAAACACATAGGCGCGAACCGCAATCACAGCCATTTCGGCGCGAGTGATTGGAGCAGACCCATTGAACAAGCCCTCGCCGGTTCCGCGCACGAGGCCAGCTTGACGGGCTGCGGCGATATCGCCTGCATACGGACTGTCGTCACTGATATCGTGAAACTGGCTGGATTGACCCGCAGCGGATGCCAGGCCAAGTTCCCGGGCGACCAAGGAAGTGAACTCGGCGCGGGTGAGCGGACTGCCGGCGGATGCTTCCTGATCCTTGACCTGCTCGCTGTAGATGGCTCTGGCGGCCTTTTGCACGATGGGATTGCCGATCCGCTGCGCTTCGTCGAAATCCTGGGTTGTCGTTACCTGCAGCAGCACGGAGACGGCGAGCTCGTGCCCCGGTACAAGGAAATATCCGGCATCGTGGGTGACGTTGGTGTTTTCCCCGGTTTTATGGGCGATTGGGGCATCGGACAGCGCAGCTCCAAACTTGGTGTTGACCTCCTGCCGGGCCATCCAGGCGATGATCTGGTTTCTGGAGGAGACGCTGAGGAAGGAACCCTGATAGATTTGGCCGAGCAGCTCCGTCAAATCCGCGGCGTCAATGTAATTGTCCTGGGCGGGGGAGGGAGCAGCTGCAAACATTTTGCGTCCAAGGTGCATCGTCCGAAGGTCCAATTGATCCATCAGCTGCTGGACATTGTCCATGCCGACCTTGTCGATGAGCACATTGGTCGCCGTGTTGTCCGACTGGGTGATCATCAGACGGGCAAGGCGTTCCAGGGTAAGGTTCTGCGGAAAGCTTTCGGTCTGCAGCGATCCGCTGCCGCCCACGACGTCTTCGGGCATTACCGTGACCTGATCGGCCAGGGACAGCTCGCCCCGGTCAACTTGCTGCATCAATGCGGATACGACGGCAAGCTTGATCGTACTGGCCGGCATGTACGGCTCCTGCGACCCAAGCAGCAGCGTTTCATGCCCGTAATGGCCGCTGAGGTCGCGGATGCCGACCGACATGCGAATCCCGTCCTTCTCCGCCTGCTGGAGGATGGGAGTCAGGGCTGATGCGATAGCAGATAAGCCTTTGTCCGGAGAAGCATCGGACGCTGCCGGAAGCAAGCTGGTCAGCAGGGCAGTAGCGGCAATCGTCGTCATTAGGGTTCTTCTTAATACCGGTTTCCGTCTGCGGGTCATCAAACATCCCTCCAAAAAAGAAATGTTATATAAAATGACATGATCGGTTGATGTATACCTCTTATTATAAATGGATGTAATATTAGTTTACAATCTGTTTTTGTGAGCGTTCACTTTTTGTTCATAACATTCTGTCGATGCCGTGGATTTGACAAAATTACTTACATAGGCTCGGGAATAAAGCGGGAGCTTGGGTTCCGTTTTTTATTTTACAAAAACATAAAATAATAGGGGCATTAGAAGAATCATGCAGAAAAAAGTCGATTGGCGGGAGTAGATGGCAGACCATGAGAATGACGATCGGCTAACTGAATAGGGGAAAGAACTTGGTATGGGCAGCTGAATATAGAAAAGGTCGGATCAAGGTTAAAAAAGCCTCATTCTATTATGTTTTAAAAAAATATAAAATGTTTTAGATTTTATATTTACAACTCCATTTCCTGTATGTTATTTTATACTTGCAAACGGATTCATTCAATATGTTTTGAATTATTTTAGAAAACTTTAAAACCGAGGAGGTCATCTTCGCAGCAACCTATCGAAGCTGCCCCGGTTCAGCTTGCGGAAGCGGCGTCCGGAAAAATGGTTCTTGAGATGAGGAGCCGCCGGAGTCCGGCAGGGGAGTTGAAATCAGACACAAATGAAAGCGCTTTATTTCATGTTTTTAGGTCACCCGTTCTTGGTCAGTCAGATTTGTTTTGTCCTGCAAGTGCTTGGCGGCAAGAAAAATCATTGAAGCTTAGGGGAGGATCCTGGATATGAAGAAAAAATGGCTGATGCTGCTGCTGGTCGTCACGATGACGACGATGTTGTGGGGATGCGGCAAGTCTTCCAATAGTGCGGAAGGCAAAACGTCCGTCCTGGACGGAGGGGCCGGAGACACGGCAACCGAGCTGTCCTACTGGACATTTGTGGAGCTGCACGGGCAGCATTTCAAGAAGATGCTGGAGAAATGGAACGCGGCGAACCCGGACCGCCAGATCAAGCTGAACGTCACGGTCATGCCGTATGACGACATGCATAACAAGCTCTCGATCGCGGTACAGACAGGCGTTGGGGCACCGGATATTGCAGACATTGAGATCGGCAAGTTTCCCGATTTTCTGAAAGGCACCCCTCAGCTGGAGCCGCTGAACGACGTGGTCGAGCCTTACAAAGATACCATCGTCCAGTCCCAGATCGATATGTACAGCAAGGAAGGGAAGGTATACGGACTCTCGACCCACGTCGGTGCGTCGGTCGCGTTCTATAACACTGAAATTCTAAAGGAAGCCGGCGTGGACTACAAATCGATCGTCACCTGGGACGATTTCAAGAAGGCAGGCATGCAGGTGTACGAGAAGACCGGCAAATATATGGGTACGGCGGATACGAGTGCCGGTTGGGAGGCATCGATGATGCTGGCTCAGCAGAAAAGCGATTTTACCGATGATGCGGGCAATCCGATCGTCAATTCGGACGCCATGGTCAAAGGACTGAAGGTGCTGAAAGACCTCCAGGATAACAACGTCATCGCCACAATTGCCGGCGGGCAGCCGGACACAGAGGAAGCGTACGGCGAGTTTAACGAAGGAAAATATGCGACGGCTTTCATGCCGCTGTGGATGATGTCGCGTTACACGAACTATATGCCTGACCTGTCCGGTAAAATCGCACTTGCGCCGATTCCGGTCATGGAAAAAGGAATGCCGCGCTCTTACGGCGGAGGCGGGACCGGTACCGTCGTCACGAAAACAGCCAAAGACGTTCAGTTGGCCAAAGACTTCATTGCTTACGCCAAGCTGTCCCTCGACGCGAACATCGAAATCTGGAACACACTTGGTTTTGACCCGATCAATATGGACGTATGGAATATGAAAGACGTGACGCATAATCCCGAAAACCAATTCGTGAAATATTTCGTCAACAACCCGTTTGACGTGCTGAACGATATCAAGGATGAAATCCGTCTGATCAAATCGACGCCGGCTTCGCCGACGATCAACAACGTGCTGTACACGACGACGCTCAACGAAATTTTCGAGGACGGACGTGACATTAAGGAAGCGCTGGACGATGCGCAGGCACAGATCGAACAGGAACTGAAATAGCCGGCATGCCCGGACTCAGAGCTGCTCTTGTCTTTTCGGGGAGCGGCTCTTTTTCAAACAGAAAGGAGTAGAGACATGATCAAGCGTTTTATATATTCGCAAAAGGTCGCCCCGTATGTGTTCGTGTTCCCGTTTGTCGCCATTTTTCTGGTGTTCTGGGTTTACCCGCTGCTCAGCTCGTTCGGCATGAGTTTCCAGCATGTCACCCTGGGGCAGGAGGCCGAGTGGACAGGGATGGACAACTATCAGAAGCTGATGGGGGACAGCGTGTTCCTCAAGTCGATCGGCAACAGCGCGCTGTATATGGTGCTGACGCTGGTCATTCTGATTCCGTTTCCTATGCTGCTTGCGGTGCTGATCAACAACAAATGGATGTGGGGCCGCGAATTTTTTAAATCGGCTTTCTTCTTTCCTGCACTGACATCCGTGGTGGTGGCGGGGACGATTTTCCGCCTGATGTTCGGGGAGATGGAAGGGTCGCTGATCAACAGCGTCCTTGGCGTCTTCGGTATCGAGCCGGTGAAATTTCTGAAAGGGCATCTGACCGGTTTTGTTGCGCTGCTCGCCCTGGCGACCTGGCGGTGGACGGGAGTTAACATCCTTTACTTTCTTTCGGGTCTCAAAAATATTCCGGAGGAATACTACGAAGCCGCCTCGATTGACGGCGCCTCCGCATTCCAGAAATTCACGAGAATCACGATGCCGCTGCTGAAACCGACCACGATTTATGTGCTTACGATCAGCATTTATGCGGGACTGGCCATGTTTATCGAAAGCCTCATGCTGTGGAACGGCAACAACTCGCCGAAAAACATCGGCCTCACGATCGTCGGCTACTTGTACCGCCAAGGGATCGAGAAGAACAACCTCGGCTACGCCGCCGCGGTCGGCATTGTGCTCCTCGCCGTGACGATGATCATTAATCTGACGCAGCTGGCGTTCTCCGGCATGTTTAAGAAGGAGGATTAGGGATGAAAAAGAACACCTCTCTCAACATCGTCCTCGTCGTCATTTTCGCCGTCATCTGCTTCCTGATCTTGCTGCCGTTCTACGCTATAACGCTCGCTTCCTTCAAGCCCGGCGAAGAGCTGATCCGGTACGGATTGAACCTGAAGCTTGACTTCTCGGTCATGAGTCTGGACAACTTTGTTTTCTTGTTCACGGGGGATCATGCGTATTTTACGTGGTTCTTCAACTCGCTGCTGCTGACCGTGGTGCAGGTCGTTCTGACGCTGCTGGTCAGCGCGACGGTAGCTTACGGCTTTGCCGCTTATGATTTCAAGGGGAAAAATATCCTTTTTATATGCGTGCTGCTGATCATGATGGTTCCCTTTGAAATACTGCTGCTTCCTTTATACACGCTTACTTTTAACCTTGGCATGATGAACTCGTACTCGGCGATTATTTTGCCGGGCATAGCCAATGCGGCGACGATTTTCTTCTTCAGGCAGTATCTGTCCGGCATTCCGAAAGAGATTATCGCCTCCGGCCGGGTGGATGGTGCGAGCGAATACGGCATTTACGCCAGGCTGATCCTTCCTGTCATGAAGCCTTCATTCGCCGCGATGGCCATTCTCAACGGCATGAACAGCTGGAATAACTTTTTATGGCCGTTTATGGTGCTGAGCGATTCGCACAAGTACACGCTGCCGATCGGTTTGAAGACGCTGCTGACGCCGTACGGCAACAACTATGACCTGCTCATCGTCGGCTCGTTCTTCTCGATTCTGCCGATTTTTATCCTGTTTGTGGCCTTCCAAAAGTACTTCATCGACGGCATGACGGCCGGTGCGGTGAAAGGGTAGATTCGTTTCTGAAATAGCAGCATACACCCGCGAGTACCGGCAAATTTGCCGGTTTTTCTTTTGAGCGGCATATGAGAAAATCGATATTTGAAAAAATCACACTAGTCGGATGAGGGTTTCTTATTCCATGCCAGAAGCAAAATCAGTCCGATGATACACGCTGTACCCAACCATTGAAAAAAACCAAAAGGCTCTTTTAGCCAAAATACGGTTGTGATCACAGCAGCCAGCGGCTCCAAACTGCCTAAAAGGCTTGTTTCTTGAGGTGAAAGGCTTTGTAAGCTTTCGATGTAAAACCAAAATGCGATCATCGTGCCGAAAAGGACCACGAAAGCTAAATACAGATAAGCGTCGATCGTCAAGCCTGTAAAGTCGGTGTGCCATGGTGGATGGATCACACTTAAGCCCAAACCGCCGACGATCATCGCCCAGCCGACAATGACGAGGGAATCGTATTGCTTCAGCAGCGGGACGGCATACAAGGTGTAGAACGCCAAGGCCGCGCCTGATAAAACACCCCAAACTACGGCTGGGAATGGCACGGAAAGCTCCGAGATCGAGCCGTTGGTTAATAAAAAGAAGCAACCCGCTAAAGCTAGGATCACGGTGAGTAAGTCTTTTCGCGTGAAAACCATTTGCTTCCGCAGCATTAAATAGAGGATGATCATGACAGGCGCCAAATACTGCAGCAGTGTTGCCACAGCGGCATTTCCATGTTGAATCGACGCCATATACGTATATTGAACTGATAGCATGCCAACCAATCCGAAAACAATGAGCCGCAAGGCGTTCCGACTGTTTCTCCATACCCCAACGATTTGCGAGCGGTCTTTGACCCAAAATTGAATGGTTAACAGTAAAATACCGGCGATAAGCAGGCGTACTGTGACCAGTCCGTTAACATCGATTGCGGTTTGCTCAAAGAGCTTTTTGGCGACGGTACCGCTCATTCCCCAAAATATCGCTCCTGTAATGACAAGAAATAACCCTTTCCTTCTAGCTGTTGGATTCATAGATCAATTCTCCGCCTTAAATATAATAATAGTGTTATAATAGATAAAATAATTTGTTCGGAATACCGAAATTGGATATAAAAATATAACAATATTGAGGTGGAGATTATTTGCAAATTAAAGATTTCAGGATTGGCGGCAATTTGAAGGAATTAACCGAGCACCGGACGGTCGTGCTTCCGGTTGCTTGCTACGAAACGACGATTAACCAAAACATACACGGTCATATTCCGCTTCATTGGCATGATGAATTGCAATTCGTTCGGGTTGTCAAAGGGGAAGCCGAGTTCCAAATCAACGAAGAGAAGCTCGTTGTTCGGCAAGGGGAAGGGGTCTTCATCAACAGCGGCTGCCTGCACATGGCGGTAGATCGGAACGCATCCGGCTGTGTGTATATTTGCCTGAATGTCTCGCCTGACTTTGTCGTATCACGGGAGCTATATGCTGCCTATGTGGCTCCGTATATTCAAGCGACGAATCTGCCTTATGTATACATCGATCCTAGTCAGGCTTGGAGCGCCAATATTTTAGATGCCTTGGTGAACATTCATCAATGGATTCAGCATCAACCGCCATACTTTGAACTGGATTTGACGATGCAGCTGGCTTTCATTTGGAAAAACCTGATCCTGAACGGTTTTCAACTGCAATATGACCAGGTGGAAGCGGTAAAAAACGAGCGGATGAAGCAGATGTTGAGCTGGATCGATATCCATTACGCCGAAAAAATCGCGTTAAATGATATTGCCAGAGCCGGTCAATTGAGCCGCTCGGAATGCTGCCGCTATTTTAAACGAATCCTGAACACGACTCCGCTGAATTATGTGACCGATTATAGGCTTCAGAAAAGCGCAGTCCTCCTTCAGCAATCCGATTCCAGTATTACCGAGGTGGCTTACCAAGTTGGATTTAACAGCACCAGCTACTTTATAGAAAAATTCAGAAATGCGATGAATATGACACCACTTGCTTACAAGAAATGTAAAATGGATGCACGTTCATAATCGGAACGCGGCGAGGACAGCCGGTCAATGAGACCGGCTGCTTTGTATGTTCAAAAAGGCCTCTGCAGCGAGCGACAGAGACGATTGCTTTCTGACAGCTACGCCTACATGTCGGTCCGGCAGCGGAACTTCCATAGAAAGCTCCAATAAAGCTCCCTCATCAATCTTTGAAGCTACAAACGCTCTCGGCAAAATAGCGGCCCCATACCCCCGCTCGGCGAACTCCGCCAGCATATCCAAGCTGTTCAGCTCGAAATCGGCCGCCGCTTCCACGCCTTGGGATTGAAACCAGGCTTCGATATAGGAGCGGGTCGCACTTCCCTGGGACAGCATTAACAGGGGAAGCTCGGCCAATTGTGCAGCGGACAAGGGGGCTTTTGCCAGAGCGGCAAAGGGTTTCCCCGCCATCACACCATACGGCGAGACAAAAGTATCCACGACTTGAATCTCCGCATCCTTCACCGGAAGATAAATGTAGCCCAGATCAAGTAAGCCCTGCTGTAACTGCTCCAAAATCTGACCGGTCTTTTGCTGTGAGACTTGGACCCGGATGTTGGGGTATTGGGAACGGTAAATATCGAGTAGAGGAACGATATAGTCGCGGATGATCGCTCCGTTGGCACCGATCCGCAATCGCCCTTCGTTCAGCTGTCCCAACTGCTTCATGTATCGTTCGGCGTAATCCAGTTTATCGAATACTTGTCTGACTTGATCGTACAAGGCATGCCCTTCTTCTGTTAAAACGATTCCTTTGGATAAGCGGTCGAACAGCTTAACTCCAAGCGCGTCTTCCAGCTGCTTGATCGCATAACTGACGGAGGGCTGTGTCATATTTAAGCGCTGGGCGGCTTTCGTCATATTCAAAGTTTCCGAAGCATGAAGAAAAATCCGGTACCATTCCGTGTTAATCATCATTTGGCATCAATCCATTCTATGGCAAGAGTCGAAAATTACAATTTCATTTATTACAAGTATACCTCTAAACTAGTACATAAGGACAATACATGATGTTAGATAGAATGAACTAAAGAGACTGAAGTTCCATGCAAAACTTTAGTTCAATCTATATAGAGGGGGAATTTTTATGCCGGGAAGTACTTTTGGTGAACGGTTTAAAATGACGACGTTTGGTGAATCGCATGGAGAAGCCATTGGCGTCATTATCGAAGGCGTCACTCCAGGCGTTGAACTGAACGAGGACGATATTCAGGTTCAGATGGATCGCAGAAAGCCGGGGCAGTCTTCAGTCACAACGCCGCGTAAAGAATATGATAAGGTCCGGATTTTATCCGGTGTATTTGAAGGCCGGACAACAGGGACTCCGCTCAGCGTGATGCTGAACAATACGGACATGCGTCCGTCCGCATACGATGACATCAAACAGATGTATCGCCCGGGGCATGCGGACTTTTCTTATGATCAGAAATATGGAATTCGGGACTACCGGGGCAGCGGAAGAGCTTCCGGAAGGGAAACCGCGGCACGGGTCGCGGCCGGAGCGGTTGCGCGGAAACTGCTGGAACGGCGGGGAGTCTCCGTCATGGCCTATACGACCGAGGTCGCCGGTATCCGCTGCGAAACTTTCCATCCCGATGCCATCGAACAAAATCCTGTTCGCGCCTGTGATCCTGAAGCGGCGGCGAAGATGATTGCGCGGATCGAACAACTCGCGGCAGAGGGCGACAGCTGCGGCGGCATCGTTGAATGCCGGATCAGCGGCGCTGCGGCAGGGCTTGGGGAGCCCGTGTTTGATAAGCTGGATGCTGAGCTGGCCAAGGCCATGCTTTCGATCGGCGCGATCAAAGGGATCGAGTTCGGGACCGGTTTCCAGGCGGCATCCATGCTGGGAAGCGAACACAACGATCAAATGGACGAGAACGGGTTTATTACGAACCATGCCGGAGGCGTTATCGGTGGAATCAGCACCGGGGCCGACATCATTTTCCGGGTTGTCATCAAACCGACTTCGTCAATCTCCAAACCTCAACGAACGATAGATACGGAAGGAAACGAAAGGGAAATTACAACGATCGGAAGGCATGATCCGTGTATCTGTCCGCGGGTCGTACCGGTGATTGAAGCGATGGCCTGTATGGTGATCGAAGATCACTATAAAAGACAAGCGGCGCTGCTGTACTAGCCTCATTCGAGGGTAAAGTTGACTTAACCTATTCATTGCCTATTTCCGTTACAGGATCAAGTGGTATGATGACGACAGATCAGATGCGCGCAACTGACACTGAAACATCAATCATTTGTGTATGTAAAGGGGAACTGTACATGAGTAAGGATCATATCATCAAGTCCATGCTTTCCGAACAGGTGAGCATGACACCCAACGGATTTCTCGCCGATGAGTTAAATCCGCAGCAATTTGCCAAAGTCTACGAATTGTTTTTTGACAGCATCTTTAAAATCAGCGCATCAGATATAGCGGGCGTCGAAGGCTACGGTGAGTTCAATGAGAATTGTAAAACGGAGTATAGCACCTGCAGGGAGTTTCTCGTTGACACATTCGCGGATGATAAAGAAGGATATTGGTATCATTGGAAGGAACTCTATGATACGACGCTTCTGGATCGTGAATTTGTCGAAAAATACTTGATGGAGATGGAAGCCAGAATCGAGTATTGTGAAGGCAGACGTTATTTAGTGAACAATAATACGTTTTTTGAAATTATGATCACCGATGGAAAAACGCAGGTTGGTTTCCCTGACTGGAGCCGGTCCGGCATATGCGACTTCCTTCTGGATTTTGCCATTATGGACTTAAATAAGCCCTATTTGAACATTCCTGAATTGTTATTCGAATATTGCGGACAACGAAACATCGTCATCCCGGATTTTAAAGAAAGATTTTTATGTATGGCGTATTATAAGGGAATCGATGTTTTGCGGTGGCATGCGTCGATCGATGACGAGGAATCGTGCATGTCCATCATGAAATCCATCAGCGAACTGAAGGATCGAATTTACGCTTTATAAAGGATGATCGTATGAAATATGAAAATGCCGGCGAGGTCCTGCCTGAGGAGCTGCTGAAAGAAATCCAGAAATACGCCGCCGGGAAACTGCTGTATATTCCGAAGGGTAAGGAGAAAAAGGGCTGGGGAGAAACGTCCGGCTACCGGGATCGCCTGCAGAGGCGAAATGTAATGATCCGCAACAAATATGCCAATGGGATGACGGTTTCGGAGCTTGCGGACGAGTACTTCTTATCCCTGGATTCCATAAAGAAAATCATTTATTCGAAGAAACATGACAGGCATATCACTTATGCTCCGACGGTTCGCTCGGCAGTACAATATGCGAATAACGGGCTGCTGGAAGAATGGATTCAGTGCTACCTGATGCTTACGAGGCAGGTGGCTTCGGCTCTGCATGATTATTCAGGAGAGAAGAATCATTATTTTGGCGTCGTCAAGTTTCCATTACGCCTGATCCAGATGGATGGAATAAAGCTAGAGGCAGATGATTCGGACGAAGCGGATGATCACGCTGCGGATCTTCCGCCTCTTCTTATTGAATATGAAAGAGGCAAATTTTACTGTATCGAACAGAAAAGACTGTTCTCCAGACTAAAACGGCGCAAAGTAAATGCTTATTCCACAATCATTGTCTTAAAGGAATCGGCGGATTATAAAAGGTTCATGAAGCAATATGGTCACGTGCTGTTTTTTATAAATCATGCATGATGATGAGCGCGGATGCGGAAAAATTTACAATTTAATGAGAAGGAATTTATCCTGGGCCCCGAGAATGCTTATTTACTACAAATGAAGGGGCTACAGGGGATGCATATCGAATCCAACCTAATACTCAATGTTTTCATCATATTACTGCCTATCATGTTCTATCGTTTTGTGTGTAAATCGAAAAAAACCGTGCTCTATTTCCTGCTGTTTCTTGTACCTCTAATTATTACAATGTCGTTCCCTGTCAAAGTATTTAATACGTTTTTAGATTTGCGGGGAATACCGCTTGTGGCGGGCTCCCTATACGGCGGGTTATACAGTGCGCTTTTGCTGTTTGCCAGCATGCTGATCTATCGGCTGATATTAGGTGATATCCATGTCGTACATTATACGCTGGCTCTGCTGCCAACTTTGGTACTCGTATGTCTGGCCATTCCGGTATTTAACCGTGCAAGCTTAATCAAGCGGATGCTGCTGGTGTTTGGCCTGTGCTCCTTTTTACGCATTACCGTTCTGAACATTTATTATGTGCTTGATGGCAATCCGGCGTACTTCCTGGATTCGTTTGTGCCTTCCTTGCCGATCGTTCTGATGCAGTGCGTAATGTCTGTCATTTTGGTATACATATTAGAAACGGTCCGTCGTGACGTCAAGATTCAAGAAGAGATGATCGAAGCCGAGAAGCTGAAGGTCGTCAGCGAAATCGCCGCATCGGTTGCTCACGAAGTGCGAAATCCGCTCACCACTGTGCGGGGATTTGTTCAACTATTGGGTGAGCCGTCCTTGACGGATCAGAAGCGTAAGGAATTTTCCCTCATTACCCTCGTGGAATTGGATCGGGCGGGATCGATCATCTCCGATTACTTGTCATTAGCTAAACCTCAAATCCAGAAACTGGAACCGATTTCACTGAATGAAGAGTTTTTGGAAACCTCCCATGTGCTGAGCTCCTATGCTAATTTACAAAATGTGAAAATGGTCACCGAATTTCATTCATCCGGTACCATTTATGGAGACAAATCCAAGTTAAGGCAAGCTATCATTAATTTGTGCAAAAATGCGGTTGAAGCGATGCCTGACGGCGGTGTATTAACGATTAAATACTTCGTTGACGAAAGTGACAACAAAGCCAGAATCTATATCTCGGATACAGGTGTAGGCATGACGAAAGAGCAGATTCAAAGACTGGGATCCCCCTATTACTCCACCAAGTTAAAAGGCACGGGGCTCGGAACCATGGTGACTTTCAATATCATACGCGAGATGAACGGACAGATTTCGATTGAAAGCAAGGAAGGCGAAGGAACTACTTTTATCATTACTTTGCCGCTGTATACAAAAAAAGAGTAAGCTCCTAGGAAGTAACTGGTGAGGTTGAAGGTACATATTTTCCATAGATGGCTTGCACAAGCAAGATGATCTCTAAGAGATTTTGACTTCAGGGAATGTTTGTCTACCTATCCGAATTATTTATAATGTAAGGAAACCATATTTTTCAATGAGAAGGGGTTCGTCATATGTATGGAATTATGGCTGTTTCCGGCTTATCTTTCCTTCTGGTTGCCGTACTGACGCCATTGCTGATTTGGACCTTGCGCAGGCTGAAGCTGACGCAGCCAATCCGCGCCGAGCTTCCGGCAGATCATCAAGCCAAACGCGGTACGCCGCTGATGGCCGGATTAATCCTGCTGATTGGGGTAGCGATTTCGCTGCAATCACAACCGGCATCCCTTATGCTGCTCCTATGCGCTACGTTTCTGTTGTTCAGCTCGGTCGGCTTTCTCGATGACTTTAAAAAAGCCTTCTGGCAAGACCCGGCCGGCATCTCGAGCCGTACGAAGCTGGTGCTTCAATTTGCTTTTACGGGAATCCTGTTGTATGTATTGCTTCATTCGTTTGGCGTAACGAGTGATATCGCGCTTTTTCAAGGATACCATCTGCAGCTGCCTGTTTACGTATATGTGGCCATCATACTGCTGTTTGTGGTAGGTTCTGCGAATGCGATCAACTTTACGGATGGATTGGACGGACTGCTGATCAATGTGGCGATTCCGACTTATTTTTTCTTCTTTTTGATTTCGGACAAACCTGAGGTGCAGACATTTTCGCTGGTGATGATCGGCTGCCTGCTTGGACTTTTTCTTTACAACATCTATCCGGCAAGGGCGTTTATGGGGGACACGGGATCGATGGCGATCGGAGGATCGCTTTCCATTTTGGCCGTCATTGAAAAGGTTGAAATTTTGATACCGATCCTGTTTTTTATCTATCTTGCGGAGCAGTTGTCGGTCATTTTGCAGGTATGGTATTACAAAAAGACGAAGCTGCGGTTATTTCGAATGACCCCGATCCATTTCCACTTCAGTCTGAAATATGGATGGAGCGAAAACAAAATTGTTACGATCTTCGGGTTTATTTCGTGGATTTGTGTGCTGATATGCTGGCTGATCTGGAAATACGTGATGCATTGAGCGATAGATTAATTGAGATGAGGCAGCAGCGGTCAAGGGACCGGCTGCTTTTTTTGTGCTATTCTTGTAGCAGTCAAACTTATCGATGATTGAGGAATGAAGCGATAGAGGAGGGAGCGTCATGGCCAAGTGCTGGACGAACGGAACCATCTACACGATGGAACAGGGGCATAAGACGGTTGAAGCGGTAATGACCGAAGGAGGCCGCATCATAGATGCTGGTGATACGCGGGAATTGAAAGAGAAATTTCACGGCAGGATCGACGAGGTGATCGATCTTGGCGGGGGCACCATGTTCCCTGGATTTGTGGACAGTCATATTCACCTGATCGGCCACGGGGAGACCTTTCTCAAGTTGCAGCTTTCCGGTCTGAAGCACCGGGGCGAGCTGCTGGACAAGATTGCCGGACAAGCCCGGCGCCTTCCGCCAGGCACGTGGATCATCGGGGAAGGATGGAACGAAAATGAGTGGGAGGAAGCGCTCCTCCCGACTAGAGTGGAGCTGGACCGGGCCGCTCCGAATCATCCTGTGATGCTGCGGCGCGTCTGCCGGCACGTGCTGACCGTCAATACACTGACCCTGCAGGAGACCGGCGTTAATGAAGACACAGAGGTGCCAAGCGGTGGAGTCGCGGGAAAAGGCAGTGACGGATGCTTAGACGGTATTTTTAAGGAGCAGGCCCAGGATCTGATCCTGCATCGGATGCCCGGCGTGACTCAGAGCTACCTGGAGACCGCGCTGAGAATGGCGATTGAGGACTGCTGGAGACAGGGAATCACTGGCTGCCATACGGAAGATCTGAGCTACTATGGCGGCTGTACGCGAACGCTGCAAGCGTTCCAAAAGGTCATTATGGAGGGGCCAAAGAAATTCAGAACACATCTTCTGATCCACCATCTTGCGCTCGATGAATGGCTCGAGGAAGGAAGGCACCTTGTGCCTGAATCCGAGTTCCTCGAATACGGGGCGATGAAGCTGTTTGCGGACGGATCCCTGGGCGGAAGAACGGCCTTGCTCAGCCGCCCCTACGCAGATGATCCAACCACGAGCGGCGTGGCCGTTCATTCGGATGAGGAGCTGGACCGGCTGGTGGCCAAGGCAAGAAGCGCTGGGCTTGCGGCGGCTGCGCATGCCATTGGCGACGGGGCCGCCGAGAAGGTGCTGCGCGCGTTGGCCGCACATCCATGCCCGGCGGGCAGAAGAGACCGGCTGATTCATGGGCAGATTTTGCGGGATGAGCTGCTGGCGCAGCTGAAGGAGCTGCCTGCTATCGTTGACATTCAACCGAGCTTTGTCACCTCTGATTTTCCGTGGGTGCTGGACCGGGTCGGCGATGCGAAAGGGCTGCATTTATACGCTTGGCAGACGCTTCTTCGCAGCGGGATTCCTTGTGCCGGCGGATCGGATGCGCCGATCGAAAGCGTCTCGCCTATACTTGGCATATACGCTGCCGTAACCCGTATGAAGCCGAGGGATGCTCAAAGGAGCGTGTATGGTCCGGATGAGCGGCTCAGCATGTATGAAGCGATCACGCTGTATACGACAGGCAGTGCCTATGCAGCAGGGCATGAACTAGACCGGGGACGGATTCAGCCTGGATACGCCGCTGATTTTACCGTTCTGGAACGAGACCCGTTCGGCGAACAGCCGGAATCCATTTTGGAAAATAAGGTTCGGATGACGGTTGTCGATGAAACGATCGTATACGGATAGCCCGGTGGGGAACATGGCCGTTGCAGGCGAAAGAAGTGTACTTTTGCTGCTAGGTCAACTTAAAACGGAGTAAATTGAAGTTGTTTTATTCCAAAAACTCACTATATGAAAAATTCACAACAGAAAAATCTTCACAACACCGATCCTAGATTATCCAAGCTATATCACCATCACAACGTACTTAACAGCAGATCATTCGGAAAAAAGGAGCTGTGAAAAACCATGATTTATATGATGTTAACTTAAAGATCAAGCGTAAATGTGGTTATTCGAGCTTTTAAAGATCGTTCATACACGTGAGCAAGGAATCGATAACCTATTAGCAAAGTAAATCCTTGTTCGGATCGGAGGCGAAAATGGATGAAAGAAAGTTGGGAGCGAACGGAGCAGCCGCTGGAACTAAGTCTGGAAGAACTGAATCAGATCGCAGCCCCTGCATTTCATGGCCGCGAGATAATCTCATCCCGGCGAATAGGCGTGGGTCTCAGCAACTCTAATTACAAAATTCAGGTAGAGGGGGACAGCAGGCCGTATGTATTGAGATTTTTTCGCCGGGGGAAAGACATTGCCGGCAAAGAAGTCGCCCTTACCCGGCTCGTTCGGGAACGGGTACCGGTCGCTGAATTTGTGTATGCCGATACGAGCTGCAGCAGGTATCCGAAACCATGGGCGGTGCTGGAATGGAAGCCGGGGGTCTTGCTGAGCGATATTTTCCGCAACGGAACGTCCGAGGAGAAAGCATCGGCAGCGGCCGCAGCCGGCAGAACGCTCGCCCATATTCATGGATTTCCGTTTGAAGCTTCCGGTTTTTTCGGCAGCGATTTGGAGGTCACACAGCCTTTCAGCATGAGCGGCGAGCGGTTTCTTGCATTTATGGATGAAGTAATCTTCCATAGTCCATGCGAAGCTTGGCTGGGAGAAGAGCTTAGCCGGGAGCTGTGGGCATTTTGCAAACGATATGGGCCTATGTTATCGGCTAGTCAGGAAAAACCCGTGCTGGCCCACTCCGATTATAACGGCTTAAATATTCTGATGGAGAAAGGTTCCGAGGGGTACTTCGTTTCGGCCGTGCTCGACTGGGAGGAAGCTTTTGCCTGGAACCGGCATGCGGATCTGGGCAATATGCTGCGTTATGAGGCGAACGGTTCGTGGATCGAACAGCACTTCATAAAGGCTTACGAGGCGGAGGGGATCGTGCTGGAAAACAATTGGAGGCTTCAGTCCCGTCTGGAGGACCTAGTCGCCTTAAGCGACATGCTGAGCCACTCGACGGCGGAGACGCCGAACCGGGTACAAGATTTGTGCCGATTGATCGCGGGAACGGTACGGGGTGAGGGAGAATAAAATATCAACCTTAAAAAAAAGACACAGGCGTTTTGGAGAGTTACTCCAGGACTGCCTGTGTCTTTTTCAAAAGCAAATCAAGTCTTATTCGAATTTTTACTTTCCTTAGCTTTCAGTATTGGTATCTGCACCGGCTGCTGCATTGCTGTCTGCAGCTGGCGTTTGGTTTGTTGCTCCTGTGTTTGCGTCCTCACCGACAGGACTTGAACCCTGTTGTACGCCATCATCCGACTGAGCCGGTTGCTGGCTGTTATCCGGCTGCTGTGAAGGATCGGTTTCTGGTGAAGCTGGCTGGTTATCATCCGTAACTGGACTTTGACCAGGGCTCTGGGTTCCATCCGTGCTGTGAGAACCGTCCGGGCTTTGTGCCTGGTCGGGGCTTTGATCTTCATCCGTTGTTAAGTTGTCATCAATATTTTGCGAATCCTCGGAATTGGAGCCTTTGCCAGGTTTTTTGCCGCCGGTGACTTCTACGCTGGTACCGGTCAATTTTCCGGATAGAACGGGCTGCTGATTTGAATCGAGCATCGTGACGCTGCTGATCTCAAAATCGTAGGTGCCTGCATCCGAAGCGGTGAAGGAGAAATCCACCAGGGTACCACTCTTGACTGGTTTGTTGAATTCAATGCCGAACACGGCCCGTTTTTTGCCTGTATTCGCCAAAGATGCTTCCGCATCGGTTGCCGCGACATCATTTTGGATTTTAACCTGCTTGGAAGAAGGTGTAATCTTGTTTAGTTTTAATTTTGCATCGTAAGTTACCTCAACCGTCATAAATTGCACGGCTTGCTTACCTTTGAATTCAACGGAAACGTTAAATGGTTTACCTGTTTTGATCTTGCCTTGCTTGGCTGACAATTCTACGTCTGTGCTTGGGGTCTCCTCCGGCTTGTATTTATACTTATAGGATTTGGCCGCTTTAGCTGTTCCGTTGCCGGCATCGTCAGAAATATACAGGTCGATGTTGTTCGTTCCGTTCTCAAGCGGAACTTCTACGGTGTAATTACCGTACTCATCGATTGTTCCCTGGTATTCATTATCTTTGCCTTTTACGGAATTGACCGCCTTCACATGAATCAGATCCTGCAGATTCGTGCCGTCATAGAAGTAATCCAGCAGCAAATCTCCGTTGATCGTTCCTTGAAGCAAGCCAACGTTCGGCTTATCCGGATTGACGACCAGTTCATCCGGCACCGACGCATCCGGTGCAGTGTTGTCGACCAGGAACTGCGACAGCGAGTCGGTCACTACTTCGGCGGTTTTGTCGCCTTCCTCGACCGTTACCGGAACAATGCCGTAGACGCCTTCCGGATCCAGGTACACGCGTTTCTTTCCTGGTGTGGTGGCGATATCTACTTTGCCATCCCATTCATAGGAATAGTAGAACGGATCCAGCTTGTTCTGGAAGTCGCGGTCGTAGATATAACCTACATACTCACCATTTCCTTCGTCATCAAAACGGTAGACGTCGAATTCGTAATCCACCAATTTTTTATTGAGTGCATAATAAAGGGTTGAGCCTTTGCTTTCGTTGGTGCTGGACAGGTAAATCGGATCGAGTTCTACGTTCGAAATATCGGCCAGGTTATAAGTTTCGCCGACATACACGCTGAACGGCACATGAAGGACATGCCCGTTTCCGGCTTGTGTAAAGATCAGCTGACCGTCATACAGGCCATCTGCGGTTCCTTCCGGAATGTTCAGGGATACGTTCAGATCGGCAGTCGATTGGCCTGCGGACAGGTTTACCGATTCCGCTGCCGGCGTCAACACTGGCCCTCCGCCATGATTCCATTTGACCTCAACCGAATAGGACTGATCCGTATTCGCAATATTTTCCACCGTCAGCTTGCGGGTGACGTCCGCTCCTGCACCCTGCAGACCGAAAGAAATGCTGCCGGAGTACGAGGTTTGGTGGGTATCGTCCTGAAGCTGAGCCGGAAGCGATTCTTCCACCTTAACGATGGCATCCGCCTCGGAAGAATTTTTCAGGTCAACGCGGCCGGCGCCTTGCTCGTTGGTGCCATACTCACGGTTATCCCGGTCTTTGATCAGAACCGCATTGTTCGTAAGCAGAGCCTTCACGTCATCCGGCTTCAGCTGAAGACCTTCTTCGCGCGTCTTCTCCAGCATGAGGGCAGCCGAACCCGCCACATGCGGAGCGGCCATGCTTGTGCCTTGCAGTTCCTCATAAGCGTTGGTGTAGTCGCCGCCAAATGCTGGAATGGAAGACTTAATGCCCACGCCAGGCGCGGTAATGTCCGGCTTGATCGTATAGTTCGGCAGAGCAGGACCTCTGGAGCTTAGGTCTGCGAGCAGGTCGACTTCGGCTTTATAGCCGAACGTTACGTGGTTATTGCCTTTGGCAATCTCGCTCTTCAGCTTCTGGCCGCTTTCCTGGCTGATCGTGTACGCTGGCACGACGTCTTCGGCGCCATTCAACGTAGCTCCGCCGATTTCGCCTGGCACGTTATTGTAAATGATGACGGCCACGGCGCCGTTGGCGGCCGCGTTTTGCGCTTTCTCAGCGAAGGAGATTTCTCCGCGCTGCACAAACGCCGTTTTGCCCTTGACGTCAATGTTGGCGTAATCGGAAGTACGGCCGAGGCCGGCGTCCACAAGCTCCAAGTCCGCGCCTTCCGTTTCCAACTTCGGCGATGTCGCCGCCAGCTGGGCGTACGTAATGCCGATGGTATCGGATGTGAAAATCGGCGTTTGGAGCGGCGGCGTCGAGGCGCCAACGGAAATGGCCAGCTGTGCCGCAGCCGGGCTGCCAACCGTTTCCGCATCCGGTCCTTCATTGCCGTTGGAGATAACGACGGTGACTCCTGCCAGCGCCGCGTTGTCCGCTGCGATGGCATCCGGCGTATACGAGTTGTTCATATTGGAGCCCAGCGACAGGTTAATGACATCCATTCCGTCGCTGACCGCCTTTTCAATCCCGGCAATGACGTTTTCGGTCGAGCCGCTGCCATAAGGACCGAGTACGCGGTATACGTACAGATCCGATCCCGGGGCTACGCCGCGGACCCAGCCCTTGCCTGCATCGGGGTGCTCAGGGTCACCCCGTCCGGCAACGGTTCCGGAGACATGCGTTCCGTGATACGTATCATAGGTGTTGCCATTGCTGTCGAGCGGCTTACTTGGATCCGGGAGTGTCTCCATCGGATCGGCATCGTTGTCGACAAAGTCATATCCACCTTTGTAGGCGTCCTTTAAGCTAGGATGGTTGTAGTCAATACCGGTATCAATGACGCCGACCTTAACGCCTTCTCCGTCATATCCCGAATCCCACATGTCTTCCGCACCGATCAGCGGAGCGCTTTCATCCATGTTCGGCGTCATTTCATGCCCGTCTGCAACCGGCAGGGCGTGCATTTCCTCATTCGGGAAGACCGCTTTGACGTTCGGCAGTGTCAGCAGCTTGTCCACTTCGTTCGCCGGGAGCGTCACAGAATAACCGTTAAACACTTTGGAATATTCCCGTTTGAATTTGGCGCCGGTTTTCGATAAAGCTGCCGATTTAAAGGCGCTGTGCTCCTGATTCAATATGCTGCTGTAGCTTCCAAGCGATGAACGGGCCTGTGCTCCCGGTTTGGCCTCATAGACCTTAAGCGGATCGTTCTTCAGCTGAACGATGACCGTTACCGGTTCGCTGCTGTCCGAAGGATCTACGAAGTTTTGAGGCTCATCCGGCGCCGCAGCCGCCAGGCTTTGAACAGGAGATGAGGTACCTTGGGCCGGGGGGTTAAGCTTCCAGTCCCCTTGGCGGAGGGAAGATTCCAGATGAATGGCCGAATGGTCGGCCGAGCGGAGATCGGGTGCAGCAGCCGCCGACACGCTGGCGTTCGGATAGGCGACACCAATAGCCAGCAAGGCACTTAACAACAGCGTCGAATAAGTACGGATGGTCGATGAACCTTTTTTCAAAAGATGTCCTCCTTTATCGAATGAGATAGGAAATCATGCCGAAAAAACGATCCTCCTTTGCGCGAAACTAATTGAACACTAGTAAAATACATTTTTCATTTTACAATTTTTGCATTCTATTGGGATGAGACAAAAGGTTGATAGGTACTTTGGGCAGGGTGGGCGTTTGCTGTCGAGCAGAGGTGTCGAAATGCTCCAAAACGGCGCTTTCTGTGGCATAACGGATATTTTTTGCCTTATCCCATCGGTTAGATAGGTTTATAGAATCGTTATCGTAGGACTAAAGAAAGAGGGAAATGCGAAAGGCCGAAAGACAAAAATCCTCTTGATCTCCCATGAGACGGGAGGCCAAGAGGATCGAAAAGCCCCCCTACAGGGCTCAGGGGACCTGATCAGTTCTCCTGCTGGATGACAGGATGCCGCAGGATGGTTCTCATTTTATGGGGAGGTGTTCTGCGCGGATCCGACAAATAAATTTCGTGATGCCGCCCCTTTGGTGTCAGGCGCTGGGCCTCAATATACTCGAAAATCTGCCGGATCGTTTCCGGCTCGGCACTGAACGGACCGACATGCAGCATCTGCACACAATCGCCCTCATACAGGCGTTCGAAGCTCACGAAGCGAAGGGGGGCAAGATGCGGTTTCTTGTTCACTGCCAGCAACCGGGCTTCTTCGAATCGTTCGGCCGATACATAGTCCGGCATCCGGATCAGCAGCTTCCACATCCAATCCTCCCTGGAAGCGTACATGGCGTCTTGTCCGGAATGGGACCTTGCCCACCAGAGTCCTTCGAGCTTTGCCACGGTAAAATCCTGATCCTCCTGTTTACACATCCCTTTTATGCCATAAGCTACGGTGTAGAGGGCTTCGGTCGCTTCAGCAAATCCTGGTCCGTTTGGATCGCCTTCGCCGTCGATCGTGAGGTAGGGGATCTCATCAAAATAGCATTTTTGCGGGACTTGAGGGGCGGAATAATACGAGGGGTTCACTTTGGTCAAATCCAGCTTGCGGTTATCCAGTTTCATAAGGTTATACTCCTTTCTTGTATTACAGGATAACCGCATCTTACGACAACTTCCCTGACAGCTAGATTGTCAGGGAAGTTTAGGGCTTGTATGATGTTCGGCAATTTCGTGACAAAGTTCGGCAATCCGTTCTCCCAGCAGGGATGGTTCCAGCACAGATACCAGCGTACCGAAGGAAAGAAGAAGGTGGGGCATATAGGTCAGCATCACGGAGGGCGGCATTTCAAACCGAAGCTCCCGGTCCGTGTGTTTGGTCAGAAACGGCTGCACGAAATATTGATTCCCGATGGACTCCAAAACATCCGAATCGCCGCCAATTCGCACCGTAACCCAGGATGCGTCCGTTTTTGATTGACCGGCCAAAGTATCCCTGGCCAGATCAGTAAACGTAACATCCTCCGGCCTCGCAAACGTTTCATCCGTTACCTTCAGCTGTTCGATCCGGTCGACGCGAAACATTCGGACGGAACCCCGCAACTCACAGTAAGCGGCGACATACCAACGGTTCGTCCGGTAAGCCAAGCGGTAGGGGTGGATGCGGCGCATTCGCTCAGCATCCCCAGTCGTGTTGGCATATTGAATACAGCACACACGGGAATGGGCGGCCGCTTCTTCAAGGTCGGAAAGTAACCGCTTAATCTCCCGGCTAATTGAATAGGGGACGGCTTCCAGCCCGGCCTGATGGCGCCTTAATTCTTCTCCTTGGTCCTCATTCAGCCGGTGGCTGATTTTATCGAGCGCATGCTCCAGAGCGTCCGCAAACGGATACCCTGCCTGGGAAGCGATCCGCGCGCTGTGAGCCATCGCTTTCATTTCATTGGTGTCAAAAAACAACGGCGACTCCCGAAAGGAGTCCGGAAGCGTGAATCCGCCCCCATGACCCGGTTCCGCGACGACCGGAACGCCGCTCTGGCATAGGAGGTCGATGTACCGGTAGACGGTGCGTACGCTGACTTCCAACGCTTCGGCCAATTGTTCCGCCGTCATTTTACCCCTCGACCGCAAAAGCCACAGCAGCGACAGCATGTAATCCAGTTTGGGCATATGATGAGCCAGCCTTCCATTTTCATAGTAACAATACAAATAAATGGGATATTCATCCGTTCCCCGTTTGTATGATATTCCCACAGTACCATGGGCGCGTCCGCGATGCAAAATCGATCCTAAAACCGCTTCAGCGCACATATGGTGTAGGTAGAAGGGAGTGGGAAGATGGACAAGATCGTAGACAGGTATTACCTGCTGAAGCAGCGGCAGAGAGAAACGGAGCAGGAGCTTAAGCAGCTTCGCGAAGAAATTACCGCCTATTGTGAAACGCAGCAGGCCGATCAGCTGGAGATTGGAGCCTATAAGGTGAAGCTGGTATCTCAAATCCGCAAGGAATACGACGACCAGAAGCTGTACGAAGCGCTGCCGGACCCGGATTTGTGGCGGCTGATGTCCAAAGCGGACGGATCGAAAATTTCCAGTCTGGTCCGCCTGCGTGTTATCCCGGAAGAGAGGCTGGAGAATACGTACGAGGTCAAGCAAATCAAGCTGCTGCATGTGGATAAAATATAACTTCGAGATAGGAGGCTGCCCGGGTAAGGGCAGTCTTTTTGTTGATCCCGTATAGCTTCTCACACCAAGACAAACAGCCCCTCCGAAAGCTGTTAGTTGTATACCATATCGCAATCGATCGCAGCCAGCCGCTTACGACTTCAACAGACGTTACTTCTTCTCAAGCATCCTTCTCTTTTTGAAATGTCAACTAAAATTCTTGCCCATTATAGATATCGCTTACATTTGGTGGCAATCAATGATTCGTGCAGCGGGTGTGCAATACGCGGAAATGGGAGAAGGTGTTGAATTGGTTGATGCAGCAGCGGATTGGTTTGTTGAAAGCGGAGGTCGAAGAGATTTGCAGGTGTTCTGTAAGTGAAATGGTTCTGTCCGGCCATCCCCAAAATATGTTGTTATGAAAACCTGAAATGCTAATACACATACATAGTAAAGCGCTTTACTCCAAGGCTTCAAGGCAGAGATCCCAAGGCTTTACATCAAAAAGGAGGGGCAAGCATGGTCAAAGGGAAAAAGAAATGGCTGCTCGGATCCACCGCGCTCTTCTGCGCGTTAACGGTGGCGATGGCAGGCTGCTCAAGCGACAGCGGCGGCACGAAGACGGCGGAGCCGGGAACGGATACGACTACGACCACGACTACCGGCAATACGGATTCTTCAGGCGAAGGAACCGCCAAGACGAAAACGACGATATCGATCACTTACCGGGACGACGGAATCGGGGAGAAAGGTACGTTCTACAAATGGCTGAAAGAGCTGTCCGAATCGTATCCGAACAAGGATGTGGAAATCAAGCCGACACCGATTCAGGCGTCCGAAGGGGATTATTTTGCCAAAGTGGCTCTCGCGCTGAAGTCTAAGGATACCGCTCCGGATATCGTTACGGAGGATACGTTTATCCTCAATTCCGATGCCAGTGCTGGCTACCTGGAACCGCTGGATGACAAAGTCAAGGCTTGGGAGGACTGGACGAACGGCTCCTTTATCGAGGCGATGAAAAAAGGGGTTACGGCCAGCGACGGCAAGGTGTACGGAGTACCGTACAACACCGATTCGCGTGGACTGTGGTACAACAAAGAGATTTTCAAACAGGCGGGACTTCCCGAGGACTGGCAGCCAAAAACGTGGGACGACGTGCTGAACGCGGCCCGGACGATCAAAGAGAAAACGAAGGATATCGTGCCGATCTGGATGAACATGGGCAAGGCGACAGGGGAAGCCACCTCGATGCAAACGTACGAAATGCTGCTGTACGGCACCGGGGAGCGTCTCTATGACAACGATACCAGCAAATGGATCACCAAGAGCCAGGGCATCATCGACGCGTTGACTTTCATCCAGACGGTCAACAAGGAGAAGCTCGGACCTCCGCTGTCCAAAGTGCTGAACGGCCAGGCGGGCAACACCGCGTCCCGCGAATATTTGCCAAAAGGCAAGCTGGCGATTTCGCTCGACGGATCGTGGATTACAGGCAACTACTTTGATACCGGTGCTGCGCCTTGGCCGGAGTATAAAGACGTGCTGGGCTTTGCCCCGATGCCGACCAGCAAAGGCCAGGATCCGGGTTCCATCACGCTCGCCGGCGGCTGGGCACTGTCGATCCCGAGCAACGCGCAGCATAAGGACGAAGCATGGGACTTCATTAAGTACGCTTTGAACAAGGACAACACGAAAAAGCTGGTCATCGCTTCCGGCAACATTACCGTCCGTGCGGACGTCGCCAAGGATCCCGAATATACGGCTCAGCCGTTTAACGGCATCGCCACGGAATACCTGCAGCATGCCGAATTCAGACCGGCGCAGGACAAATATCCGGAAGTGTCCACGCAGATCCAGACGATGGTCGAGAGCGTCGCCACCGGAACCTCTCCTGCGGATGCTGCGAAGAAATACGCGCAGGACGTAACCCGGATTGTCGGTGAGGACCATATCGTAGAGAAGTAACGTATCAAAGCTTGCTCATGCTGCTGCTTCCAGCGGGAAAAGCGCGTGGGCAAGCGGTTTTATTTTCAGCTTAGGGGAAGGAGACGTAACCTGAATGAGCAGTTTGACCGTATCTTCGGTGTACAAAAAAAGAAAGTCGTATACATGGCTCTATTTCCTGCTTCCTTCAATCGCGATCATGCTCGTGTTTTTCATTTATCCGATTCTGTTAACGTTTTTCTATTCATTCACCAACCTAGCGTTGACGGGCGAAGCGGCCAAGGAACTGAAATTCGTCGGCTTCGACAACTATGTCCGCATGTTCCATGATCCCACGGTCCGGGTGAGCATTTGGAACACGCTGATCTTCCTGATCGGCTCGGCTGTCATCGGCCAGCAGGTGCTCGGATTTATCATTGCGCTCTTGATGAAGCACAAAAACCGGCTGTTTCGCCGGGTCATCGGCACCATCGTATTGGCTGGATGGGTCACGCCGGAAATCGTCTGCGCGCTGTGTTTATACAGCTTTTTCGGCGATGAAGGGACGCTGAATGCCATTCTTTCCTTCGTCGGGATTTCCGATGTGACCTGGCTTTATACCGTACCGATGCTGACTATCATTTTAGCGAACATTTGGCATGGCACCGCCTTTTCGATGCTGGTATTTCAGGCTGCACTCGACGACGTGCCGACGGAGATCGAAGAAGCGGCCGTCGTCGACGGCGCCTCCCGGCTGCAAATTTTGTTCCGGATCACCATCCCTTACATAAAGGACACCATTCTGACCAATATGATGCTCGTCACGCTGCAGACGCTGGGCGTTTTTGGCCTGATCTATGCGATGACGGGCGGGGGACCGGGAACGTCGACGACGACGCTGCCGATTTTTATGTACAACCAGGCTTTCGTCAATTACCAGCTCGGGTACGGCACGGCCATATCGCTGCTGCTTCTCCTGCTGGGCATCGTGCTGAGCCTGTTCTACATCCGCTCGATGAAAGAGCAATAAACAAGGAGACTTCGTATGAACGCGAAACAACGCAATCTCATCTACCGTATTCTGCCGTATTTGATCCTTACCGTCATCGGGATCTGTTTTTTGCTTCCGCTGCTGTGGGTGCTGGTCGCGTCCGTCGATCCCAATGCGATGCAGTCGCTCAAAATGCCAACCCGGCTCACGGGGGCCAATTACGGCGACGTGATCACGAACGGCGAGAACCAGCGCGCCTTTCTGATCGGTCTCTTCATGTCGCTCGGCCAAGCCGTCATCGTTGTCATTCTCGGTCTGCTGGCCGCCTATCCGCTGTCCCGGTATCAAATGAAATATAAGAAACCGTTTATGCTGACCATTCTGTTCATGACTTCGCTGCCGATTACGGCGGTCATGGTTCCCGTGTATCAGCTGTTTCTCAGCCTGAAGCTGTACAACAACATCTTTGGCGTCATTCTGTTCTATGTCGCTTCCTCGATGCCGTACGGCATTTGGATGCTGAAAAACTTCATGGATTCCGTGCCGAACGATATGGAGGAGGCCGCATGGGTCGACGGCGCGTCGGTGTTCACCGGCATTCGCAAGGTTGTAGCCCCGCTCATGATCCCCGGAATCTGCACCGTGGCCATCTTTACGTTCTCTGGAAGCTGGGGCAATTTCTTCGTCCCTTACATCTTGCTGCAATCTCCGGAAAACTTTCCGGCGTCGCTCAAGCTGTATCAGTTTTTCGGCCAATACGGCATGGCTGATTACGGCAAGCTGGCGGCATTCTCCGTCCTTTATGCGCTTCCGTCGGTCGTGCTGTATATTTTGTCGCAGCAGTTTATGTCCAAAGGGTTTGGGCTGCAGGGAGGTACGAAGGGGTAAACGTTGCGTTTTGTATTTAGATGGGCAAGGCCGAGTCTACTTGCCGGGTCTATGTCACTAGACGTGAAAAAGCAGGCAACGGAGCGGGAACGTTCCTTTGCCTGCTTTTTAAGTAAAGCGGGATGTTTCCGGCGTGATAGTTTCTTCGTTAGATAGATTTCCAGTGGACGGGCAGCTGGCTGCTTACAACGTTTTGGCCAGCTCGTTCAGCTTATTCATCGTATTCCAGTTTCGCGACGTAGCCGGAGCGTCAGCCTTGGACAAATTCGCGGCAAGCTTGGAGTCCCGGATACTTTGCCGAAGCATCAGGTACACGACATCGCCGTCGGTGTGGAAGTCATCTCCGCCTTTGTCTAAGGCCGCCAGCTTGTCCAGCGCTTCCTGGCTGGGCTGTGTGGTGCGAATAGAGACATGGATGCTCTCACCTTCGCCCAAAGCAGAGGCGTCATATGGACATCCCGCGATGATTTGCTGCATTTCCTCCGCAGATTTCAGGGCGACCGATACCGGCTTGCCGATCGCCTTTTCCAAAAACTGCTCAATTTTGGACTTCAGTCCATGCGGCTCTTCATCGCTTTTAAACAAGACGTTCCCGCTTTGAATATACGTTTTGACATCGTGGAAGCCCATGTCCTCGAACATTTTCTTGAGCTCGGTCATTTTCACCAGATTATGTCCGCCAACGTTAATGCCCCGCAGCAGTGCGATATATACTGTCATCAATCGGCCGCCCCGTTTCGTTTTTTAAAACAGTATACCATACATTTACTGGAATTCCGCTTAGGGATTCACGTGTGATCGCTCAGTTGTTCCAGCCTTTCCTCTGCTCTGTGAACGGACAGTGGGAGCTTGAGTTCATGCCCTAAACAGAGAGCTTTTTCATAATAGGTACGAGCGGCATCAACCCTTTGTTGAGCGAGTTCAATATCGCCGAGGGTGAGGCAGGAGGAGGACACCGTTCTTAGATATCCCATTTCCTCTCCCAAGCGGGTGGCGGTTTCGGCATGCTGCCGAGCCGTTTCGATCTGGCCGCGTTTCAGGTAAATGTCACTCAGCAGCAAATGATCCAGCGGAAGATGGGGCTTGAACCCTGCTGTTTCTCGCAGGAATAAAGCTTGCTGTGCAAACCTTAACGCTTTGTCCAGGTCTCCGGATTGAAACGCATGGAAAGCAAAGTGGCGGGCAGGCTCGCTCTGCTCTAACGGAAAATGATGCTCCTCAGCGATTCGGGCTGCCTGGGCGTAATAATTCAGGGCCATCTCCTTCTTTTGCCAGCGTTCATACACGGTACCGATTTGAAAATACGATTCGCTTATGCCGCGGTTGTCCTGAAGCTCGACCCTCAGCTGTAATGCCTGCTCATGGTAATTCAGAGCCTCCCTATATTGTTCTGTGGTGCTCTCGATCGTTGAGCTCGCATTCAGTTCAACAAAATAGTGGGCTGCACCAAGGGAACTTAGCGCATCAGCCAGGCCTTTTCGGTCATTGGATTGCTCAGCGAGCCGCCTGGCTTCATGCAACACGGAAAACATAGGTTCCGGATCGACGTTGGTGTAGACATATTCATTGGCTTGTATTTTGCCAAGCTGCAGCAAAATCGGAAGACGCAGGTGCTGCGCCTCACGGATGCCGGTGATCGGGAGAAGCTGATTCAGGATGTGCAGCGCCTCCTGGGACCGCCCATTCCAAAAGTATGCCGTGGTGATTTCAACCAGTTCTGTTATAGCGTTGTTGAATCTGCCGCCAAGATCACTTTGTGCTTCATGCTTTGTGTTCGCTGCATATTCTTCCACCATTAAATTTCCCCTTTCATAGTTGAACGTAGATATTCACAAGAACATAAGGCGATACCCCTTTCTTCGCAGAAGTCCGATGAGATATGATAATTTTAGATCGACGCAAGGAAGTGAACCATATACAAATCGCAGCCAGTGTTCAGTTTTGAACAGTAAGGAAGAATTGTTCAGCAGTAGGTCATTGATCATGAACGATATCCAACTATGGGAGGGATAGATATGGCATCCACTGATAAAAATGGTGATCGCAGAATCGAGCGCACACGTCAGCTGCTTCGGGAAGGTTTCGTCGAAATGATCCGGGAAAAGGGCTTTTCCGCTATGAGTGTACAGGACATCACGGAGCGGGCGAATGTGAGCCGGGGGACGTTTTACATCCATTACACGGATAAATATATGCTCCTGGAACATGTCATCCGGGACAACTTCGGCAAGCTGCTGATGAATGCCGTTTCGCCGAATTCTCCGTGGAACCGCGAAACAGCACGGAAGATCGTGATTGCCGTTCTTCAGTGCTTTGAGGGTAAATATAGCCACAGGCAGCCATCCAGCAGGGTACCGGTTTCAATTTTGGAGGAGACCATCCATGAAGAACTAACCCGTTATATCTCAGGGTTGATGAGGAATGATCCTGGATATCCGCTTAATGATCCATTGCAGCTTAAGGCACGGGCAAGGGCCGTTAGCTGGGCTATTTTTGGTCCGGCTATTCAGTGGGCGCGGGAGCAGCGGACTATGTCCGAAGAACAGATGGCAGAGGTTATTTTGTCTGTGGTGGAAGTGGGGAGGAGGTAGCGTTGAAAAGGCGGCTTGAGGAGTTAATAGCCATATCAAAGGAGTCGATGACGTGTGAATTGGCCAATGAAACGATCTCCTTTATGCTGGAGAACATCGGTGCGACTGATCCCCGGCTTCGAGACGTGCTTTTATAAGCAACATTAGCCCGATGGATACATAACGATTTTTTTAACGAAGACCAACTGGAGCACATTCTGACTAAAGCTTTTGATGATAATCATTTATTTTATCAAATTGGTGAAGTATGCACAGATTCGGTGTTTAAACGTTCATTTTCGGCACTTGCTGCTGCAGCTGTATTACAGAAAGACCAGAATGATGTCCGACTTGACCAAGATACCGTAAGCAGGCTCCTTGAACGGGTCTGCCAGTATCTCGAAATGGAGCAGGATACGAGAGGATATGTGGAAGGGAAAGGTTGGGCTCACGCGATAGCACATGGGGCTGATTTATTGGCAGCGGCCGTAAGACATCAGCTTAGTCCTGTTGATGGGTCAGGTTGGCGAGTATTAAATGTTGTGGGTCAAACCCTGTTCAAAGGCTACGCTTACTCAGACGACGAGGACGAAAGATTGATCCAAGTTTTAATAGCTCTACTTCATCGAAAAGATAGCGGAGAAGTGAATCTCGGCCTGTGGCTGCAAGGAATCGCTCATGATCTAGTTCGGATTCATGCTGATGAGGGAGCCACGTTATACTTTTTTCGCTCAAGAACGAATGTCATGAACTTTTTCAAGACTTTGTATTTTTACCCGGCTGGTGAGGAGTACCGCAAAAATCTTGAAGGCCACATATTGATGCTTCAAAATATGATTTAAAAGCAAAAGTGCACTTAACTAGATCATTCGAGCTGAAATTCGGCAGAATGGCTGAGCTAGGTGCACTTTTGCATTAGAGACCGCGCTTGAATACCTACATGTAGCTTATTACAGCGATCATTTCTTCACATCTGTCCGGACCTCATCAGGCAGTTTCAGAGTAAGGGTTCCGGACTGCTCCCGAATCTCCCCGTCTTGCGTCAGCTTATATGCCAGCTTGTTCAGCTTTCCATCCGGATCCAGACGTCCCACCGTATACGTATTGATGTTCACGATGCTGCCTTCACGGTAATAAAAATAGGTCGTATCCTTCCAGGGTAACGGTCCGGTTGCATCCGTAAATTTCTGCTGTGCAAACAGCTCCTCTGCTGGTCTCACGCCCGGCGAGATATGAGCCTGCCAGGTGACGATCTGCATACCACCTTTTAACTCGATCCTAGACACCAGGTTGTCGGAAATGACGTAATACCTGGTGCCCACCCCTTGAGGGAAGAGAAGGATGGTGCTGAACCCTTCGGAAGTATGCTCGCTGCTCAAGGCTTCATGCTCATAATGCAGGCGACTGTTCATATCGAGCATCATCCGGCGGGCGTCGGCCAGGTCACCTGAATTCAGCACCTCCAGCTGCATCGGATTCAGCGGGGACTGAAACGATACCGTCATGCCCTTTACCTCCAGACGGTAACCCAGCCATTCGCTCCACAAGCGCAGCGGTACATACATTTGATTGTGAATTTTCTGCATAGGCACATCCAGCTTGATTTTGGTCGACCAATCTCCCTGTTTCACTACAGCTGCGTTTTTACCAAGCGGAATCACAACCTTCTCCGACCATTTGCGGACGGTCGCTGTTTGGGTTTTGGCATCCCAGGATACCGACGCATGGATGGAATTGGCTAAGGTACGCAAGGGGACCAGCACCCGCCCGTCTTTCAGCACAGGTGCTGCATTTGGGACTTCTACGTTTTCCATATATACCTTGTCCGGAACAGCCGCGTAAGCGGACGAGCCTGACATGAGCAAGCATGCCATAGTGATCGCGCCAATGATCTTTTTCATACAAAGTTCACTCCTTTTTATCTAAGACGTCTGAATAGGGCAAGAGGTTACCCGGATTAAAAATGTTGATGTCATGACTTGCGCTGGAGACGACTCCAGCGATTAGAATGCTTGAGAGAGGGGTTTGCTCCCCCTCAATCTATCCATCGCAAAGGAGAATGACCATGCAAATAGGTGTGATCGGAACGGGACACATGGGTGGAACGCTCGGGAAAAAATGGGCCGCAGAGGGGCATGAGGTGATGTTCGGCACTCGGGATCCGCATCATGAGCGAATTCAAGCTCTGCTTCAGGAGTCCGGCCCTCAGGCACAGGCGGGAACCGTGCGGGAAGCGGCTGCTTTTGGCGAAGTCATCCTGCTGGCCGTAATGGCGGACGAAGTGGAAAGGGTGCTGGCGGAAGCCGGAGCTCTGGCCGGCAAAATTTTGATCAACTGCACAAACCGTTTCGACGGGCAGTCGGCAGATATAGAGGTGCGTAGACTGGCGCAAGAGTCCAGGGTTGTCCGGGCATTCCATACCCTTACTTGGGAAGTGCTTGCCCAGCCCCGATACGAGGAGGGCAATGCCACCGTTTATATCAGCGGGGAGGATGCCGAAGCAAAGGATACGGTTGCCCGGTTGTCCCGCGACATCGGGTTGGATCCGGTGGATGTCGGCGATTCCGAAAACATGGAACGGATAGAGGCCGGGATCGGCATGCTGTGGCAGGCACTGTCGCCCTTGTTCGGACGCGATTTCGGCTTTCGCCTGCTCCGGCGGGAATCGATGGATGCTTAAATCCGGGAGCGGATCCATCATTGCTCATCCGTGAACGGTATCTCAGGCAGCATTCCGATTTTCAGCTACGACAAAAAGCCGATAAACCGTTTGGATGCAGCCGAAAGAGGAACGTTTTTGAGCGTCGCAATCCCGATGTGCCGAAGTGGAATTGGAGGTGTCAAAGGGATTTCTACCAGCTTGCCCGAGGCTAACTCTTCGGTGATGAATTGGCGCGTAATGAAGGTGAGCCCAAATCCGCTCTGGGCAAACTGGACTAAGAGATCGAGGCTGCCAAGCTCGAATTCGGGATGAAGGGTCGTGCCGTGCGCCCCGGCGTAGCTGTCAAGAAATCGGCGCGTACTCCCACCCGGTTCCAGAAGCAGCAGCGGGTACTGGTGGAGCTCCGCCAAAGGCAGCGGCTGCCGTGCCAATTCCGCATACTTCGGATGCCCGACAAGGCAGTCCTGCTGGGGAGCGCTTGGCCGAAAATCGATTTTGGGGTCGTCCGCAGGCAGATTCACGATCCCGAAGTCGATTTTTCCTTCTTTTAACAAGGTGATCGTCTCTGGCGTCGTCCGGTTCGTGACGTGCACCCGGATGTCCGGATACTGCTGGTGGAACTGTTCGAGGCATGGCAGCAGGTAGTGTTTGCACAAGGTGTCGCTCGCTCCGATATGGATTTCCCCAAGCAGCAGATTTTGCATCTCGGCCATCTTTTTCTCCCCGATGTCCAGCATCTGCATGGCCTGTTCCACGTAGCTGTACAACACTTCGCCTTCTGCGGTTAACGTGACTCCTTTTGCTGTCCGGAAAAATAAAGCCCCGCCAAGAGCACCTTCCAATTGCTTCAACGTATGGCTGACCGCAGGCTGGGTAATATGCAGCTGCTCGGCCGCTTTTGTCAAACTGCCAAGCTTGGCCGTCCAGTAGAATACACGATACCATTCCATTTGAATATTCATCGTCATTACCTCAATTTATATAGATCATTATTAATATCAATTTTACTTATGTAACTAATCCAAATTATAATGATCGCTGTAAAGGAAAACAAGAGGAGGCCAAACCATTGACCGTAACAGCGATTGTTGGAGCCAACTGGGGCGATGAAGGAAAGGGCAAGATGACGGACGTGCTGGCAGCCAAATCATCTTACGTGGTGAGATATCAGGGCGGAAGCAATGCCGGGCACACGATTATTAACGAATACGGGAAGTTCGGACTGCATATGCTGCCTTCCGGCGTATTTTATCCGCATGTGACGAACGTGATTGGAACTGGAACGGCGCTGGACGTAAACGTGTTGGTGAGCGAAAGGGAAGCTTTGCTGGCAAGAGGCGTTCCTGAACCGAAACTGGCCATATCGGATCGGGCGCAGGTCGTCCTGCCAATTCACCGACTGCTGGATGAGCTGGAGGAGGAACGCTTGGGGGCACGGAGCTTTGGATCGACGAAGCAGGGGATTGCTCCGTTTTACGCCGATAAATACGCCAAGCTCGGCGTGCAGGTGGCCGATCTGTACGATGAAGAAAGACTTCGGCGCCGGCTGCAACAGATGCTGGAAGCCAAAAATGTTCTGCTGACACATCTTTATGGTCATCAGTCTCTAACTCCGGAGGATCTCATGCCAGCATTACTGGAGCAGGGCGAGAAGATTCGTCCGTTCGTGTGCGATACGGCCCAAATGCTGAATGAGGCCTACCGCAAAGGAGAAGGCATTTTGCTGGAAGGGCAGCTGGGAGCGCTGCGGGACCCGGATCACGGCATTTACCCGTTCTCCACGTCCTCCTCAACGTTAGCGGGATTCGCGCCGGTTGGTGCCGGCCTGCCGCCGTATGCCATATCCCAAGTGGTGGCGGTGGTCAAAGCCTATTCGAGCTGCGTCGGTGCCGGCCCGTTCGTGACCGAGCTGGCAGGCCAAGAAGCCGAGGAGCTGCGCCGGCGCGGTGGCGATGCGGGCGAATACGGCGTATTAACCGGACGTCCGAGACGCGTGGGCTGGTTCGATGCGGTAGCAACCCGCTATGGCTGCATGATTCAGGGAGCCACCGAGATCGCGTTAACGAACCTGGACGTGCTCGGGTACCTGGACCAAATCCCTGTATGCATTGGATATCAGCTGGCTGACGGGACGGTGACCGACCAGTTTCCAGTGAGCGCGAAGCTGGATGAGGCCAAGCCGGTTCTGCAGCATCACAAGGGCTGGAACTGTGACATTACCGGCATTCGTTCCTTTGAAGAGCTGCCTGAGGCGGCGAAGCGATATATTGAGATCATCGAAGTGACCGCAAGGGTGAAAGTAAAATACGTATCCGTGGGGCCTAAACGCGACCAGCTGATCACGCGTAATCTATAGAGCTCGAGCGATCTGCCGATCGAGCTGCTTCAGCCCGATAGCTTCGGGCGGCCGGGAAGCGGCTGCTTTATAGAAAGACGAGGAAAGAAAAATCACGCGAGAACCTGACCGAGACTCCGACAGTGTTTTCCGAGTAAACAAGCGTCAAAACGGTTCCCTCCACGAAGGGGGCCGTTTTTTTGTTGTGAAGCGGCAGGCACATGAATAATTTCCCTCCAATGGCAAACAATACGGGATAAAGGGAGGCTGATGCTTCATGTGTCAACGTTTTTCCATGGCCGCCGAGCTGCCGGAGGTTCAGGAGCATTTTCAAATCGAACGGGTGATGTATTACTATAAAAACCGCTACAACATCAGTCCGACGCAGCATATGCCGGTGGTGCTCCAGCAGGACGGGGCGCGGATTCTGGATGAATTCCGCTGGGGCTTTATCCCCTATTGGGGAAAAGACGCGATCAATGCGGACCTTCGGAATGTGCACCAGAACCCCAGTTACCGGAAAATGGTGGACAAGCAGCGCTGCGTGATCCCCTGCAACGGATTTTATTATTGGAAGAGGGAAGGCAAGAAGTCTTATCCCGTCCGTGTAGTGATGAAAAACCGCAGCATGTTCGGGGTGGCCGGATTGTATGAAATTTGGCGGGATACGCGTGGAGAGCCGCTGCGCACCTGTACCTTGGTCATGACGGATGCCAATCCGCTGATCGGTGAATTCGACGCCCGGATGCCGGCGATTCTGTCTCCCGGGGACATGGAACGCTGGCTGGATGAAAGTACGATGGATCTGGACGCGCTGGATCCCATTCTGCGTACCCATTCGGCGGAAGAGATGCATGCATACGCGGTCACGCCGCTTATCGACAACGACACGCACGACACGGAGGAATGCATTCAGGAAATGAACCTGGAGCGGGCCTGGGTAAAACGATAAAATTAAAGCAGTTTATCACTGCTTGCGAAAAAGCCTTGCGGCTGAGCAGCGGGGGGGATATAACCCTTTTCGAGCTGAATCAGCCCTAAGGCTTTTTCAGTTTGCCGCCGATGGCCGGCAAATTGACAACCCGGTATGCTTCTCCTATAATTTCGACTAGTATCTATATAGAATGAACTAAAGAAATGAATGTTATAGGCATATTTGGCCGTTATCAAAGGATGTTCAAATGCAAATACTTTAGTTCAATCTATCTAAGCCAACGAAAAGGTGGACGTATCATGTCTCCGCGCACCAAAGAACAAAATGAGGAAATCCGCAGGCAGCGGCAGCAGGAAATATTGCAGGCAGCCATGCGTGTGTATGTTGAGAAGGGGTATGCGGCTTCGGAAGTCAGCGACATTGCGGATCGGGCCGGGCTCGCCCACGGACTTGTATTCTATTATTTTAAAAATAAGAAAAACCTGTTCAGAGCACTGTATGAGCACATGATGGAGGAATCCCGGCGCTATACCGATGCATTTTTTGCACAGGATCTTCCCGTGCTGGAGCTGCTCGAAACCTATACGCGAATCGTTTGCGAACGGGTTCTGGAAAATCCGGTGATGTCCCGTTTTTACATGCGGATCAGTCACGATATCCATTTCCTCTATACGCCGGATGAGATCTCACCGTTTGATTGGGTGAAGGGATTTATGCTCCCGATGACCCGCACAATTGACAGAGGCATCGCGGAAGGAGAGATCCGGAAGGGTGACGCACACTTGATGGCGATGCAGTTTTGGGGTTCGGTGAGCCAGGGGATGGCTTATTTGGATCAATCAAAGCAGGAGATGGAAGCCCAAGGGATGCCGGATGCCGAGGTCAAAATAAAACTGACCGGGATGCTCCATCAAATTGTAGATTCATCGGTTTCCTTGATCAAAGGAGGCTGATGTTTTTTTTGATTTTAATATTGACTTATTAATCAGTCAAAAATAAAATGAAGGCAAGGAGAGTGATATTTTGAAATTAGTGGAAATGAAGAAGCAGGCATTTGATGCTTTAACCGATGCAGAGCTTGTTTTGGCTTGTACCGACCCGGCAGTCAGTGCGTTGCAGGGAAAAGAGGGCGCCGATAAGGCAAGTGTGATTCGTTCGCTTCATCCGGATCAGCAGCAGGTGTTCATGATCAGGCTGCTGTACCCAGCATGCCATTCGGAACCGGACTTCCAAGCCTGGATCCGGTATTTGCTTGATAAGCCTGGATATTGGCAGGGCGTTCAAGGCGGATTGCATTTTTTTGGCGAAACCGAACTCATTCGGTTGCTGGACGAAGCCAAGGAAGCGATCGAAGGACATGTCCCCCTTTCGCGCACGAATGCCGCGATCCCTCATTCAGAAATCTCTCCTTTATATGAACAATTCAAATCATTCGACGACACCATGCAGCGGATCAGCCGATACATCCGGATTCATCCGGGTTCATTCGTACAATTCGTTTCATCGAATGTTCAGTCGGCCCAACCATGGAATGGAGGCGGATGCTGAGATGGCAACGATTTATAAAGAAATTTGGATCGAAGCATCTCCGGAACTCGTTTGGGACGTCGTCCGTGATGTCGGCGCAGTGCATAAGCGGTTCGTGCCTGATTACACGGCTGAGACGCATTTTGACGGGGTGAACCGGCTGATCCATTTCAGCAACGGCAATATTGTGAAAGAACTGATCGTCACTCGGGATGATGAGCAGAGAAGAATGGCTTATGCGGTGGTGGAAACGAAAATGCCGCTGCAGCATCATCATGCTTCGTTTCAAGTGCTCGAAGACAGTGGGAGCCGGTGCCGCCTCGTGTGGATTACGGATTTTTTGCCCGACCAGCTGGCGGCGGAAATTCAGATCCGGGTCGACCGGGGGGCAGAGGTTATGAAGCGTACCATTGAAACCGAAGCACGGAACAACGTGTAAGTAACAGGCAGGTCAATTCGTGATATCAGCGGATGGGCCTGCCTTTTTGATGCAAACAATCCCAGGGGGTCCGCATATTAAAAAAGCAGGCTGGGAAAGTTAACCGGTAACGGCCAAAGTTCATTTCCTTGGTCCAGGCACATTGTCGCCAGATATATAACAAGGAGGTAAGAAAGAGCGATGCCCAAGGATTTTATCGAAGCACTGAAAAGAAGACGTTCCATCTATACCATCAGCAAACAGAACGTGACCACCGATGAACGTATTCAGGAAATCGTGGAGGACGCGGTCAAGCATGCGCCTTCCTCGTTCAACTCCCAAACCTCCCGCGCGGTCGTTCTGCTCGGGTCCAATCATGACCGCTTGTGGGATATTACGGAAGATATTTTGCGCGAGGTCGTCAACAACCCGGAGGCGTTCAAATCGACCGAGCAAAAGATCGGTTCGTTTCGCAGCGGCTACGGTACCGTATTATTCTATGAAGACATGGACGTCGTCCGTAAATTTCAGGACCAATTCGCCGCCTACAGCGAAAACTTCCCGATATGGTCCAATCAAACCTCGGGGATGGTGCAACTGATCGTATGGACAGCGCTTGAGCTTGAAGGCTTCGGCGCTTCGCTTCAGCATTACAACCCGCTGATCGACGAGCGTGTCCGGGGTGAATGGAACCTTCCCGAATCCTGGAAGCTGATCGCCCAAATGCCTTTCGGCAAACCGACGGCGCCGGCAGGGGACAAGGAGTTCCAGCCGATTGCGGAGCGCGTGAAAGTGGTTCGCTGATCCATTGCGATCATACCAGTAAACAATACCCGGTGTCCTTCATGAGGATGCCGGGTATTTTTGTGTACCATTGCATACCAGTCGTATCCGACTGGCGTGAGCACCTCTTTATGTTATAATATTTATTTTAGAAGATGACTTGACTGTAAGGGTCCTCAGCGAAGGAGGAATGAGAATGAAACGGTGGAAACAATGGACGGGCATGGGTCTCCTGTTCTGTTTATTGCTCTCTGCCTGCACATCAGAGAAGGAAGAACCCGCGTCTGTACCTGTCCCGAATCCCGAGCCTGCGGAGCTGGGGCAAACACTGACCGTGGTGCCGACAGAATCAGCCAAGGCCGCTGCGGAAGATCCATCCCAATACCAAATACAGACCCGCTTGACGGATTTCCAGCTACTAAGCGGGACGACGGGTATCGCGTGGGGACTGACGAGAAATGAACTGCGGATGTACCTCACGGAAGACAACGGAAAAACGTGGGTCAACATCTCGCCGGCTTCCAATGTACAATTTCCCGACAATTTAAAATATGGAAGAGACCTGTATTTCAAGGACCGGATGAACGGCTGGTTGGTCCGCAGCGCTTCCGGCACGTCGGAGACGATCGTGCTGCACACGTCGGACGGAGGCGGTTCCTGGAAAGTGGCCTCCATCCCGGACAAGAACAGGGTGACCTCGATCTTTTTCGATTCCAATCATGTCGGCTGGATTATGCTGACCGCGGAATCATCGACAGGCAAACAGGATAAAACGCTGTATAAAACCGAAGACGGCGGAGCCAAATGGAAAATGGTGATGCATAATTATATCAGCAGCAATCAGACGTCGACGCAGGGCGCTATTCCGCCGCTCGGCTATGCGATGGGCATGACCTTTACCAGCCCGTCAAAAGGCTTTGCGATGATTCAGGAGCTTGGGGTGCCGAAGCTGTACCGTACACAAGATGGGGGCGGCGAGTGGAGTGAAGGACCGGCGTTTTTTAACCGGGACAAGCTGGCGTCCTGCAGCGGATTTATTCCGTCAAGCCCGGAATTTTTCGATACGTCCAATACGGAAGGCTGGATTCCGGTCGGCTGCCAGGTCGGCGATTCAGCTAAATACAACGGCTTTTTCACGACGGACCAAGGCCAGACCTGGACTTTCACCCCTTTTAACCTGGGTTGGAATAAGGGCGTAAACCAGTCGCTTCGTCCTTCATTTATTAATTCTACACAAGGCTGGGCTCTGGTCGGCAATCTAGTGTATCACACCGAAGACCAAGGGAAGACGTGGATGCCGCTGCCCGCAAGTCGCGTGCTGACCAGTATATTAAAGGAATATCCCGAGGTCGGTAAGCTGCAGTTCAGCTCCCAGCGCGTCGGCTGGATGCTCGTTATGAAAAATGACGAAATGCGATCGCGGCTCCTTCAGACGATTGATGGGGGAATTACATGGAAAGTGCTCTGATCCCGTAAGATTGGCATCAAGTTCTTCAAATGGACGCATATACTGTTAATGACCATGCTATGCGTGTCACTGTGAAGCTTGAAGCTGGTGGATGGAAGGGGGAAGAGCATGGGAGATACGTCTTTCTGGATGTTCGATTTCTTCGGAAAGGTCATGCCGATCTTTTTTGTCGTTGTTATCGGAATTATTGTACTGTCTGCCGGAAAAGGTATTCTGCAGTGGGGGCGCAACAACAAGCAGCCCCTGCTCACCGTGGATTCCCGGATTGTCAGCAAACGCAGTCAGGTCAGCCATCATCAGCATCAAGATACCAATGACCATCTATCCAGCTATACGAAAACGACCTATTACCTTACTTTCGAAGTGGAGAGCGGCGACCGGATGGAGTTTACGGTCAGCGGCGAACAGTACGGTTTATGCGCCGAGGGCGACGCCGGCCGTCTTACCTTCCAGGGAACGAGATACCTGGGATTTCAGCGCTACATGCGTGTATCCGGAGAAGAAGGCACCCCGGGCGCTTTTCGGAGGATGAACCCATAGTTTCGGAACACGAATCCAAAGAATTAAATGGATCCGTCTTCGGCAGATCGCTCTGCCGGAGGCGCTTTTTTTTTTTTGATTTGCGCGGACGTCGTGCAGCACGGACGTTTCTTGATTCCCCGGCTGCGTTAAGGTTAAATAGAGACATCGAGATTAGATCTAAAGGAGGAATGGTCATGTCATTCGAAGGAGAAGTCGTCGTGGTGACCGGGGCGGCGCAGGGAATCGGAGAAGGGGTTGCCCGGGCTTTTGCCCGACATGGCGCGCTGGTCGTCCTGGGTGATCAGCATGAGGAGAAAGGTGCGGCAGCTGCCGCCTCCATCCGCCAGGACGGGGGACAAGCCGTGTTCTGCCCGTGCGACGTGCGAAGCGAAGCGGATATCAAGCGGCTGATGCAGACGGCGCTGGACGAATACGGGAGACTCGACGTCGTGATCAATAATGCCGGCGTGTCACGCTGGAAGTCGCCGTACGATCTGACGGTGGACGAATGGGACGACGTGCTGAACACCAATGTCCGCAGCTGTTTTCTGGCGACCAGGGAAGCGGCCCGGATCATGAAGGAGAAGGGGATTCATGGATCCGTTGTGAACATGGCGTCGACCCGTTCACTCATGTCGGAGCCGAATTCCGAGGCGTATGCCGCCTCCAAAGGGGCGATCGTGGCCTTGACCCATGCGATGGCCGTCTCCCTTGGGCAGGACGGGGTCCGTGTCAACTGCATCAGCCCGGGATGGATCGAAACGGGTGACTACTCCGCCCTGCGGGAGGAGGACCACAGTCAGCATCCGGCGGGACGAGTAGGCAAACCGGATGATATCGCCCGTGCCTGTCTATATTTGGCAGATCCGGACAATTCATTTGTAACCGGGACCCACCTCGTAGTCGATGGGGGCATGACCCGCAAAATGATATATGAACCGTAACTTTTCGACTAATCAAAAGGTACTAATCCTTTCCAATTTTTCTCTTTAGCCTTGTTAAAGGAAAAAATTAACTGGAGAATTTAGTTCCTTCTATGCAGTCGGGAAACCTGGTGCCCGAGGTGAGCCCAGCCTAATAAGGACTTGGGCTCATCTCTTTTTTCGACATCAATGCTATAATTACTCCGTTCTACTAGAGATCTATAGGAATGGAGGGAAATTATGATTGTCAAAAGTTCTCGAATCCTGCTGACCGCGCTGATGTGCCTTTCGGCTTGGCTGCTGATGGGGTTTTCGTCCCCGTCCGAACCAGTTAAAGCCACATGGGTATGGCAGACGGAGCTGATCGAGGATGGCGGGAAGGACCTGCTTGACTTTGCTCAAAACCAAGGAATCAACTTGATTTACTTACAGATTAATCGGGACATGCCGGCAAGCGAATACGAAGCTTTCATAAAAAATGCTCATGCTGACAACATTGCCGTGCATGCGCTCGGTGGAGACCCGGGTTGGGCTCAGACCAAGCACCGTGACCGGCTTGTGGGTTTGGTGGATTGGGTAAACGATTACAACAACGCTGAAGCATCTGAAGCCCAATTCGACGGCATCCATTTGGACATCGAACCTTATGTTCTTCCGGAATGGGGCACGGACCCGGAAGGCGTCATCGGGACATGGATCAATAATATACAAGCGTTCCTGGATGCAGCGCACGCATCCGGCTCCAAGCTGGACCTCGGGATCGATCTCCCGTTCTGGTTTGACGGGTATACCGTCCCGGGCCAAGGCGACGAGAAGCTGAACGAATGGTTTATGAAGTCTTTTGACCATGTGACCGTTCTGGCTTACCGCAATACGGTCGATTCGGAACACGGCATCGTGGAACTGGCCAGGGACGAGATGGAATCCGCCCAGCGGCTCGGCACCAAAGTCCTCGTGGCCGTCAATACGAAGCAAATGCCCGGTGAGGAACATACGTCCTTCTACGGAATCGGTAAAAGCGAAATGGATCAATCGCTTGTATCGCTGTCGGGCGCGCTGGAATCCTATACCTCGTATGGTGGCATCGCGATTCACGACTTCCGCAACTGGGAGAACATGCCGGACGGCGGAGAGCCGGGAGGCACCAAACCGGATCCCGCACCTAATCCAGATCCGGAACCTGAGACACCTTCGGACGGCCAAGTGCCGGACCCGGATCCGGTTGACAGGGATAAGCAGGTGCGCGGCACCTACGTATGGGAAGCCAATCAGGTCATGGAACATGGCCAGGAAATTATCGAATTTGCCAAGGAGAAGAAGCTGAACTGGCTGTTCGTCCGCCTGGACCTTCAACAGCCGGTCGAAGCGTATCGTTCGTTTGTGAAGGAAGCCTCGGCGGCTGGCATCGAAGTTCACGCCATGGGCGGTCACCCGATTTGGGCACTGACGGAGAGCCGGCCGAAGATGATGAAACTGGTGAATTATGTGAAGAAATATAACCAGGAGGTGGCAGGGGACGAGCGTTTCCACGGTATCCATCTAGATATCGAGCCGTACGTGCTGCCGGAATGGAGAAAGGATCCGGACCACCTCCTTGAGGAATGGACAGGGAATTTGAGCGCTTTTGTCCAGGAAATCAAAAAGGATTCGAATCTGCAGGCCAGCATGGATTTGGCCGTTTGGCTGGACAAATACAAGGTCCCCGGCACGGATGAATCCATCAGCAAGTGGATGATCGACAAGATGGATTTTGTATCCCTGATGGCATTCCGCGATACGGCGGGAGGAACGAACGGGATCGCAGCCGTCTCCAAGGAAGAGATCGCCTTTGCCAATGAGCTTGGCAAGCCGATTCTCATCTCTGTCGAAATGAAGGACAGCGGGGAAGGGAACCATATTACTTTTGCCGAGGAAGGATCCGCCTACATGGAGGAAGAACTCGCGAAGCTGCCTGGGCTGCTGGCCGACTCGCCGTCCTATTCCGGAAACGTTGTTCACGCTTATGACTACTGGAGAACTGCGAAGCCTTAACCTGTTTTCCCTAGGCATTCACACAGATCTGCCGCCATGCATAACATAGGATGTAAACATTTTCGGACGACAAAGGAGTGTTGACCCGTATGGCGGATCAAGTGAAGCATTATTTTGCGAGGGGAAATACGGCGGACGGTTTATATACGCTGTTTGATTCGGTGCTGAGCGGTTTGGATACGGTCTTCGTACTGCAGGGCCGGGCAGGGACGGCGGTCTCGGCATTTCTCTCGGAGCTTGCGGAAGCATGGAGCCAAAAGGGCTGGAGCCTTCACTATATTCATCATCCATTGAACCGAGACTGGCTGGAAGGCCTCATCCTGAAGGATATCGGCATCGGGGTTGTCGACGGCAACGCCTGGAGCGCCGATCCGGTTCTTGAAGGAACCGAAATCCGCATAATCGATCTGGAGGATGCGATTTCCACGGAGCTGCTGAACGAGCATGCCGGCGAAATGGAAGAAGCCGAACGGCAAACGAGCGCGCTCTACAGCGAAGCCTACGATACGTTCCAAAAAACGCTGCGGATCCATGATGAATGGGAAGCATTCTATATCCAGAATCTGGACCGGGCCGTCATGGACCGGCTTGCCGAAGAGTGGGCGGAAGAACATCTCGTTCCGATCCGGCCCAGACGTGCCCATGCCGTTCACCGCTTCCTTGGCGCGGCTACCTGTGAAGGGGCCGTCGATTATGTTCTAAATTTAACGGATGGCCTCGAGAAGCGCGTCTTCGTCAAAGGCCGCCCGGGTTCAGGCAAATCGACGCTGTTTAAACGCCTTGCTAAAGCGGCGGAGGAACGAGGGGTCGACACGGAAATTTATCACTGCGGCTTTGATCCGAACAGCCTGGACATGATTATTTTTCCGCAGCAGAGCCTGGCGATCTTTGACAGCACGGCGCCCCATGAGCATTTTCCGAGCCGTGAGGGCGACGAAATTCTCGATGTTTACGAGCTGGCGATTACGGCGGGAACCGACGAACGGTTTGAGGATCAGATCGCCGAAATTCGCGGCCGCTATTCCCGCTCGATGAAGGAAGCGATCGCCCTGCTGGCCACAATCAGAGAAGTTCAGGAGCCCGTTCTGCGAATTTATGACCAGGCGGTCGACCGGGAAGCCATCCGCCGTTTGGCCGAAGGGATTTCAGCCGAAGTGGATGCCTTGACGAACTCGTCGGTCGTTGGCGATTAATTACGGTTATCCGTGTCTATGCATCATAGGAAAGCCCCGTTTTCCAAATCATTGGGAACGGGGCTTTTTGCTGCATGGCTATCCCGCAGTGGCTTTACTTGACTTGCCTATGTCTGCTGTCTATGATGATACAAGCTCCGAAATCCATGAGAAGAGGGAGGAAATAAACCGAATGGGCAAGCGCTCCTTTGTTTATGTCACCTATATTGCTGCGACGCCCGAGAACCTTTGGCAAGCGTTGACTGATGGCGACCTGACCGAAAAATACTTTTTCGGAACACGCGTGGAATCCGAGTGGACAGTCGGATCAGCCGTGAACTATCTGCGAGGCGGCGAGGTAACCGATTATGGCGAGGTGCTGACCTGCGAAGCGCCCAGACAGCTGTCTTTTACTTGGACCTATAAAGGGGACAACACGCCCCGGAACAGCCCGGGCGTCGTCACCTTCGAGCTGCAGCCCATGGGTTCGGTCGTGAAGATGATCCTCCGGCACGAGAACTTGCTGGACAGCGACTTTGTTGATGAAGAACGAACCTTTGAAGGGTATAACAATGGCTGGCCGGCGATTCTCAGCAATCTCAAAACCTTTTTGGAAACAGGCAAGACGATGCCGCCGATCTCCCTATAACGGCTTGCGGACACTAATTCCTTCAAAAGACAAAACGAAAGCCGGGGTTCTCGAGAAGAGAACTTCCGGCTTTTCCTGTTTGATGCTGATATTAGCGCTGTCTTCGCCAACATAAGAGGGTCATGCTAAAGGGTCAAGCTATTAGTTGACCTTAATGGCCAACCGTTTTGTTATATTCCTCGATCTTGCTCGTAATTTCCTTGGCGGCATCATCCAATGCCTGCTTGGACGTTTTTTTGTTGTTAAGCACTTCCTCGATCGCCGTTTCCGTCAGCTGGCGCGCTTCGGGGAACACACCCATCACCGCGCCTTGGGTAGCGAGGCTTGGTTCGGTTTGGTGCAGCTGATCTACGGCCGTCTGGAACTGCGGGTACTGCTTCATGTTGTCTTTCACGTTCTGTTCGTCATAAGCTTTGGTCGTGATCGGGAAGTAACCGGTATTGATATGCCATTCCGCTTGAGATTTCGGCTCGGCCAGGAATTTGATGAACTCCCAGGCTGCTTTTTGTTCGGCTTCCGGCCGATTGTTCAAGATCCAGTTGCTCGCCCCGCCGACAATGACTCCGCCTTTCGTTGCGGCGTCCGGCTTCGGCAGGAAGGCGGTGCCGACTTCAAACTTGTCACCAGCAGCCTTAACGATGCTGCGCAGCGAAGCTGTGGAATCAAGCGTCATGGCGATTTGACCGGCGGCAAAGGCTTTGGACGTATCATCCGTCTTGCGACCGAGGTTCAAGAGCGACTTGTCGTCCACCATTTGCTTCCACCAATCGAGCGTCTTGACGGCCGCGTCACTGTTCAGCTGCGAGGCGGTGGCCATACTCGTTCTGCCGTTGCCGTTGTTGAGGAGCTCTGCGCCCTGATTGGCCAGCAGCTGCTCCATAAACCAGCCGTAGATCGCGAAGGAACCACCGGCTTGTCCCTGCTTGGTCAGCTTCTTCGCCGCTTCCGCCACTTCGGCGTACGTGGCCGGCGGCTTCTCAGGGTCCAGTCCGGCTGCTTTGAACGCGTCTTTGTTGTAGTACAGAATCGGGTTGGACGTGTTAAACGGCATAGAGTACAGCTTGTTGTCAAATTTGTAATAGTTCAAAATGTTCGGTTCGAGGCTGGAAATGTCGAATTGGTCCGCATCAATGAACTGCTGTACGGGTGTAATCGCCTTGGTGTCGATCATGAAGCGGCTTCCGATCTCGTACACCTGAATCAGGGAAGGACCGCTGTCCGAGCCGAGCGAAGCTTTGAGCTTGTTCAGGCTCTCGTCGTACGTCCCCTGGTATTCCGCCTGAACGACGATATCTTTATGAGAAGCGTTAAATTCATCCACCAGCTGCTGCGCCGCTTTTCCCACATCCCCGCTCATGGAATGCCACCAGACCACCTTTACAGGGCTGCTGTCGCCGGAAGCGGAAGCCGCGGCATTTGCCGTATCTTCCCCGGAAGCTTGGCCGCCGCTGGATGTTCCGCATGCCGCCGTAATCAGCATCATGCAGGACAGCAGCATCATGGCGAGTGATTTCTTGCCGAATGGTTTCATCTTCAACAATCTCTCCCTTTTTGAAATCGTTAATTTATATCGGAAATTATAAGCCGGCCGGAACGCCAACCGGCTTATAACAACGATCCGGTTCTGAGTGTAAATGGACTGAATGTGCGTCGATAGACGTTTGGCTAATGTTATCAGCCTTTGAGCGCACCTGCCGTAATTCCCCGCACCAACGGCTTCAGACCGATGATCAGGAGCAGGAGAGATGGCAGCAGAAGCACCACGATGCCGGCCATGACGACGTTCCAGGCGGTGACCTCCTCAAACTGCAGCATGCCGATGCCGATCTGTACGGTCCGCATGCTTTCCTTGTTTGTAATGAGCAGGGGCCACAAATAATTGCTCCAATTCGTCAGAAAGGAATAGACGGCAAGGGTCGCCAGGGCCGGCGCCGACAAAGGCAGCACCAACCGGGAAAAGATGCGGAGATGGCCGCAGCCGTCCATTTTTGCTGCCTCGAACAGTTCTTTCGGCAGCTGCAAAAAGTACTGTCTGAGCAGGAACGTGCCGAACGCCGAAGCGATAAAGGGAACGATCAAGCCTTGATACGTATCGACCCAATGCCAGCTGCGGACGGTCAAATAATTGGGAATCATCGTGACTTCCCATGGAATCATCATCGTCGACAGAAACAGGGAGAACAGCAGCGCCTTGCCGGGAAAGCGCAAGAACGCAAAAGCATACGCCGCCAGGCTGGCCGTAAACAGCTGGCCGAGCATGATGGCCGTGGCAACGACGAAGCTGTTGCCGATGAACCGGGCCACCGGAATGGTCTGGAACACCTGAACGAAGTTGGCGAAGTGCAGTCCCGAAGGAAGCAGCCTCGGCGGGTACGCCGCCGATTCAGCGCTGCTCATGAAGGCCGACGACAGCGTGTACAGCAGCGGAAACAAGATCGCCAGAGACGCCAGGATCAGAATAAGGTACAGCAGCGGCTGGTGGATTCTGCTAAGGGTCATTGGTAATGCACCTTCTTTTCCCCGAATTTAAACTGCAGGATCGTCAGCGCCGTGATCAAGACGAAAAGGATCAGTGCCTGCGCACTGCCGCTGCCGAAGCGGTAGTTGATGAATGCATCCTGATAAATGTTGTACACGAGCACGTCGGTGCTGTTCATCGGGCCGCCTTTGGTCAAAATGTTGATCTGAGCAAAGGATTGGAACGCGCTGATGACCGACACGACCCCGACGAAGAAAAGGGATGGAGAAATCAGCGGCAGCGAGATCCGGAAGAACGTCCGCACCGATCCGGAGCCGTCGATCTTGGCGCTTTCGTACAGGTCGTCCGGAACGCCCTGCAGGCCGCTCAGCAGCACGATGTAGTTGAAGCCGAGGTTCAGCCAGACGGTCATGATCGCGATCGAAGGCAAGGCCCACTTGGGATCGGTCAGCCATTGGATCGCCGGAATGCCGAGAAAGCTGAGCCCGTAATTCAGAATGCTGAGGGTCGGGTGGTACAGAATCATCCAGATGACAGAGCCTGTTCCAACCGAGACAGCCATCGGCAATGAAAAGATGAAACGGAAGATCTTCATGCCCCTAAGCTTCTGGTGGGACAAGGCGGCAAGCAGCAGGGCGGCCGCAGCGCCGGTCGGCACGGTAAACAGGATGTATTTTACGGTTACCCAGAGGCTGTTATAGAACTGGTCCGAGCTCAGCACTGCCGTGAAATTGTCGATTCCGACGAATTCGGCAATCCGGCCCTGCGGATCCGTCAAAAACAAGCTCAGGTAGACGGATTTACCAAGGGGGTAAAACAGGAAGATACCGAAAACGATAAGGGAAGGAGCCAGGAAGCAATAGGCCAGCAGCCGTTCCTTCCAGCGGGAAACGCGCAGGGAATTCAACCGGATGGCCCCGGCATGGGAGCGGGATCGGGGAGGATTTGGTAGCGTCATGTCTTTTTCCATCAGCCTGGTTCGACCTCACTTTATAAGGATGTGGACTTTCCTTACCCAGTATAGAGAGGCGTTGTTAACGGGAAATCAGACGAATGTAAAGCTTTTCCGATAAACGGACAACTTTGTCAAATGCTTGTAAATCAGCCGCAGGAAAGGACAAGAAGCGCAATTTTTCTGGTCACCAACTGGGCGGATGCACATACACTGTAGAGGAAAACATCGAAGCAAGGAGGATGGACCTTTGGCTGTCATCAAAACCAATTCGGAGCAAACCAGGCTGCTGGCACGGCTTATGAGAGCAGAAGCGGAATCTGAGGGAGACCTGGGCATGCTGATGGTCGGCAATGTCGGGGTGAACCGGGTGCTCGGCAACTGCCTGGATTTCAACAATATCCGCAGCATTCGGGATATGGTGTTTCAAAGTCCCGGCGGGTTTGAGTCCACGCAAAAAGGGTACTTCTATCAAAGAGCGAGAGACGCCGACATCAGGCTCGCAAGGCGGTCGATTAACGGCGAAAGAACCTGGCCGGCATCCAATGCACTGTGGTTCTTCCGTCCGACGGGAGAATGCCCGCCGACCTGGTTCAACCAGCAACAAACCGGACGTTTTAAATCCCACTGCTTCTTCAGCCCAACCGCCGCGGATTGCCCACGAGTCTATGGATAGACCTTCAAGCAGCACATGGGACATGGTTTTCCAATTTGCCATATATAAAGGAGGATGCAAAACACAATGATACCGCAACCGTTCCGACCTGTTACGTATTCTGGAGGAGGTTATCCCGGGGTCTCCGGCATGGGGCCGATGGGCCAGCACGGAATGATGGGTCCGATGGGCCAGCAGGGGATGATGGGGCAAATGGGCCAGGGAATGATGGGACCGATGGGACAGCCCGGAACCACGGGAATCGTGCCGCCGTCAGTAACCAGCGGCAGCCCGATGACACAGACCGGTGCTGTCATCCAGGCACCGCCTTCCCAGCAGTTTGAGCAGTCGTACGTTGAGAACATACTTCGCCTGAATCTGGGCAAAACGGGCACCTTTTACATGACATACGAAAACAACTCGCAGTGGAATGCAAAAATATTCACCGGCGTCATCGAGGCGGCAGGCCGTGACCACATCATCATCAGCGAACGTTCGACAGGCAAGCGGATTATTTTGCTGACGATCAACCTGGACTACATCACATTTGACGAGCCGCTGACCTATCAATATCCAGGTGTTATCGGCAACCCGCCGACAACCCGTTAAACAGCATTTCGCCCATAAAACCCATAGCAAATGACGAAAAAGCCGTCCCTGGTGTCTGAATTGACAAGGGACGGCTCTTTTAGCCTGGCAACCGCTCGATTGCTTGAAATATCAGGCCGTCCCTGAATGATGCAGTCATACCTTGCCGTTTGACTGTGTAGTGTATAATTATATAATTAAGTATAGTGTATAAATTAAGCTAAAGATTTCGTTTATTTGAAGGGAGATGAATCCATTGGGAAGTTGACGGCCTATTCGCAACAGTGGATAACGGTGGTTCACCATTTTAACTTACGAAGGAGGTGTACCTATTTGCCGGTCAAGGATGACGGTGAATAGGAAGCAGATTGGGAGACCCCTTACCGAGTTTGATATGGGTTTTTATACTCGTATTATTGAACGGTTTTTTTGTATCGGTTGAATTTGCCATGGTCAAGGTCCGGAGCAGCCGGGTAGAGACCTTGGTGGAAGAAGGACGACGAGGCGCGGTGTATGCCCGCAAGATCGTCAATAATTTGGATGCGTATTTGTCCGCATGCCAGCTGGGCATTACGCTCGCTTCGCTGGGGCTTGGATGGCTCGGCGAACCGGCGGTCGCGACGCTTCTCAGACCTTTGCTTCATTCGCTAGGGTTTGGGGAAGCAGCTGTACACGGCATTGCGGTTGTCATTGCATTCCTGCTCATTACGATTCTCCATATTGTGCTTGGAGAACTGGCGCCGAAGACGATGGCCATCCGCAAGGCGGAATCGGTCGTGCTCATGTCGTCGGCCATCATGATCTATTTCAACAAATTGATGTACCCGTTCATTTGGGTATTGAACGGATTGGCAGGCAGCCTGCTGCGGGTATTCCGTGTCGCCCCGGCTTCCGAGTCGGACTCGGCACATACGGAGGAAGAAATCCGCATTCTGATGAAAGAAAGCAACAAAAACGGACTCATTGACAATACGGAAATGGCACTAGTTGATAACATATTCGAATTTGCGGAAACGACCGGACGGGAAATCATGATTCCCCGAACGGAGATGATTTGTCTGAATACTCAGCTGTCGCGGGAGGAGAATCTCGAGATCGCTTATGAAGGCATGCGGACCCGGTACCCTGTCTGTGACGGGGATAAGGACCATATCATCGGCTTCCTGCACATTAAAGACTTATTACATTCCACAACGCTTGAATACAATACTTTGATACGTCCGATCCTGACTGTGCCCGAATCCATCCAGATCAGCGCATTGCTGAAACTGATGCAGCGGGGCAAAACCCAGATCGCCATCCTGATTGACGAATATGGAGGCACATCTGGGCTGGTTACCCTGGAAGACATTATGGAAGAGATCGTCGGTGAAATTCAGGACGAATTCGACGAGGAACGTCCGGGAATCGAGAAAATCCGCGACGACGAATATTCGATTGACGGATTGATGCTGATTGAAGAAATTAACGAACGCTTTGGTCTGGAGCTGGATACATCCGATTACGATACGATCGGCGGCTGGCTGTACTCACGCATCGAGGCGATTCCTCCGCAGCGAGGACTGTCGGCAGAACTGGACGGCCACATTTTCATAGTGGAAGAAACGGATAATAAGCGCATTTCAAGGATTAAGCTCCTGAAGCCAGAGGTCATGGTCGAGGAAGCGGGCGCGTAGAGTTGTAACATATAGGGAGAAGTTCACGGGAGCAGTCCGCGGATTGGCGGGTGCTTTCTAAAGGGCACAGTGCTGCGGCGCTGTGCTCTTTAATATTCAAAGCTTGGATCTTCAATTTTTCTTAGTAAATCGATAAGAATTCCTTATATTGTGTTCCATTATGTGCTGAAAAGGCAGCATTTCGATCGAATGCCGTCTGGACTATCTCACGGTGATTCGTTAAAGGAGTGGAACATCACGGAGCATTCACGTTATAATGATTACTAATTTGAGAGGGGGAACCGAGGATTGGATTACCGCATTGACATAAAATTCGAGCCCGTACATGAATTTATGAACAGCCTTCATACCTATATTTGCCGGGCGTCCTACAAAAAGATCGATCTGTCCCCTTCGTGGGCAACGGCCACCAAGAAACAGCTCAAGCCGGAATTTGCCGCCATGCTGGACGAGATGCTCGTGAATGGCGACTGGTGGAGCTTTGCATACCTGCTGGGCCTCCTCGTTCCAGAGGGCAGGGGCGTCGAGGGATTCCTGGACTGGCTGGAGAAACTGACGATTCAAGACCTGGTCCAGCTGTTTACTGCGAACGGCAATGAGTTTCCGGACGAGGATCTGGAGGTTTTCCTAGCCCGGACGCGGTCGATGTTTGAGCAGTGGTACGAGCAGTACTTCCGAAATGTGGATCCGGCCATTCTGCAGGCGCTGGAACGGGAGAAAGAGGAGCGGCTGCAGCAGCTGACGGGCGCGGACCGGGCGGATTTTGTCGACGAAACGACCAACGGCATGCTGTTCAAACCGGTGGACAGCGCGGACGAGCTGGTGCTCATTCCGCAGTACCATTTTCAACCGGTCAACATGGTGACTCATTATGGACGGAAAATTTACTGCCATTATAATTCCCGCATTTATTTGGGAGACGATGATTATATTCCGACCCATGACCTGCGGATGATCCGCAGTCTCGGCGAGAAAAGCCGGCTTAAAATTTTGCGCTTTCTGCATGGAGGACCGCGGACGTTTACGGAAATCGTCAGTCATGTCCAGCTGTCCAAAGGCATCACTCATGACCACATCTCGAAGCTGCGCACCGCCGGGTTGATCTACGCCCATTTTGAAGGGGAGAACCTGACTGAATACAGCCTGAGAAAACGCGCCATCCATCAGATGCAGGAGCGGCTGCTCGGGTACATAGAAGAAGGATGACGCTTCGATACCAATTGGAACAGCAGAGCATGAGGGACCGGACCATAGTACACGAAGGGGTCATTCGGCAGCAGATCGTATAAGACAGATGCGAGCAGATATAATTATAAAAAATAGCCTGGCCGTAGATGTTACGGAACCAGGCTTTTTGTACGTTAACCATTACGGCCGGCTAAGTATATGATCTTTGGACTCTATTGCCGCTTTGAGCTCGTCCAGCAGCTGAAGCCACGTACGGACGTGCCACTGCCTTGCAGCCATGCCTTGCGGCGTATTTTTCCATCCGATATGCATCACGCTGAGGCGTGTAAGGTCCTCCAGCTGTTTGAAATTGACCTGCACCATGGTTAAATCCCCGTCCAGATTCATCGTCTCCGCAAAAATTTCAGGTCCTTTCCACTCAAACTGCAGCACCCGTGGTTTCTCATATTTGAGCAGTTTGCATCCGGTCGGTGTTTGATCATTCGGGTTAGGGTACAGCTCGTATTTGCCGCCTTCCCATGGTTCAATCCGTGCTGCAGGAGCCAGCCACGCCTTAACGCGGTCTTCTTCCGTCCAAGCCCTCCATACCGGATCCAGCTCTTTTTCAATGAATATTTCGTGTTTAATGGTCACTGTAATGAAGTCTCCTTTGGCCAGTCGTCAATGAATCTATGATTTACCTTATCCTAGCATATTTTTACGGCCGAAGTCATGCCGAAACGGGAACAAACTGGGGACATCTCCTCTACGTTGAAACGGGCTGTTTCCCTTACAGAAAACGCATATGACAAACTTTCAGAAAAAAACTTTTAGTTCTCTATTTACAGAACTCGAAATGGTTTCTATAATAACGATATCATCTACAAATATAAATCATACTTAATTCATCGGAATGGTGAGTAAAAACGGGAGGTTATGATGATGAAAAAAGGAGTGTACTTGCTAACTTCGCTGTTGATCGTCGGATCAATGCTGGTTACGGCATGCTCGAACAATAGTGATGACGGGGGTTCATCCAGCGGAACGGCTCAAACGGAGCAGGGTACAAAAGATACAGCGGCTTCGTCCGATGCCGGAGGAACCTCTGCACTGACCGAGCCTTACACGGCAGCCGACTTGTCCAAACTGCCCGATGTGGCCAAGCAGCGTACGGACACAATTATCGTGGCGCTGACTGATCCGAGCGGCGCGTTCACACCTTATTTTACCCAGAGCGGTTATGACGGCAACGTTAACTCCCTGCTGTTCGGTTCGCTGGTGACGGTGGACGATAAGGGATTGCCGGTTCCGGACCTTGCAGAGAAATGGGACATTTCCGAAGATCAGAAGACGATTACATATCATCTGCGGAAGGATCTGAAATTCAGCGACGGCTCGCCAATGACGGCTGACGATGTCGCGTTTACGTGGACGATCCTGTTCGACCCGTCCTATGACGGCGATTCGATCATCCCGAGCACGATCGCGATCCAGGGCGCGCAGGATTACAAGTCTGGCAAGGCGAAGAGCATTTCCGGCATCAAGGTGGTCGATCCGCAGACGATTTCCGTCACGCTGGATAAGCCGAACGCAACGGCGCTTGTGACGCTCGGCTCGAACATTTTGTCCAAGGCGTACTACGGCAAGGATTATAAGTTCGGTGACCTGAGCTACATCAAAAACCTGCATCAAACGCCGGTCGGCAACGGCCCATACAAGCTGGAGAAATTCATTCCAGGCCAGGAAGTCCGTTTTGTCGCCAATGAGAACTACTATAAAGGCAAGCCGAAAACAGAGCACTTCATTTATAAAACGTCCGAAGGCGACGCTTGGCAGTACCTGGAGACCGGAGAAATTGACTATACTTCGTTCCCGGCTACAACCGAAAATATCGAGAAGCTGAAGTCCCTCGGCTTCACCAACATTTTGCCTTACACGGCCAGCAACTATGGTTACCTGCAGGTCAACCTGGAACACGAAGCGCTGAAGGATAAAAAGGTACGCCAAGCGATCGCTTACGGCCTCGACCGTCAAAGCATCTACGTGGACGCAAACGAAGGCGCCGGTGCCGTAGCCAACATTCCGGCTCCGCCGATCTCCTGGGCTTACACCGAAGACGGCATTAACCCGTACAAATTTGATTCGGAAAAAGCCAAGCAGCTGCTGGACGAAGCCGGCTGGAAAGTGGGCGCAGGCGGCATCCGCGAGAAAGACGGCAAGAAGCTGACGATCCACTACCTGGGCTCGAAGAGCAAGCAGACGGATATCTTTATTCCGGTAGCTAAAGAGAACTTCCAGGCGATCGGCGTCGACTTCCAGCCGGAAGTGTTCGCCGACTTCAACTCCCTCGTGTCCAAAGTGGAGAGCGGGGATTACGATCTCGTATCCTTCTCGACTCCGCTGCTGCAGGATCCGTCGGACGGCGTCATGCAGTTTATCGACGGCGAGATCAAAGCCTACGACAATCCGAAGGTCAAAGAGCTCTATGACAAAGCGCTCGCGACTTCCGACATCGAAGAGCGCAAGGCCATCTACAAAGAGCTGTTCCAGCTGCTGAACGACGAGCTGCCGGTCATCTTCACGAACTACAAGAAGACGGTGTACGGTTACAACGGCCGTATCGAGAACCTGAAGGTCAGCCCGTTCGTCGGACTTGCCAACAGCTTGCCTGACTGGTCGCTGAAGCCGGTACAATAATCAGAAGGACCCACAATGGAGTCCCCCGACCGCGAAGCAGCCGCTTCTGCGGCGGGGGACCATGTAATTAGGAGGCGAATGATGGGCACTTATTTGACGAAGCGTATCATTTACATGATCGTCATCCTGTTTGCGGCATCCTTTTTGATCTTCAGCCTCTACGCGCTGACTCCGGGGGATTTCATCAGCAGCAACATTAAGCTGAGCCCGGAACGTAAAGCGGAGTTAAGGGAGATTTACGGACTGAGCAAGCCGCTGCTGGAACGGTACGGCATATGGATGAACAACGTATTTCACGGAGATTTCGGTTTCTCGCTGGCGCAGCAGCAGCCGGTGCTGAAGCTGTTTAACCAGTATATTTGGAACTCTTTCCTGCTGGCGGTCGTATCCACGTTTTTGACCTGGGTCATCGCCGTGATCATCGGGGTCGTTTCCGCTTATAAGCAGTATTCGTGGTTCGACACGATTGTGATGGTGGCCATTTTTGCCGCCATGTCGATCCCTTCCTTCTTCATCGGCCTGTTCCTGATCAAGATTCTGGCCGTCGACCTGAAATGGCTGCCGCCGGGCGGGATGTTAACGACGGGAAGCAACGCGACCGGCTGGGCTTATATTAAGGAAGTCATCCATCATATGACGCTGCCTGTGATCGTCATGACGCTGCTTGGCGTCGGCTCGCTGACGCGCTATTTCCGCAGCAATATGATCGACGTCATCAAGCAGGATTATATCCGCACGGCCCGGGCGAAAGGGCTGAAGGAAGACAAAGTGCTGTTCAGACACGCTCTGCGCAATGCGCTGCTGCCGGCCATCACCCTGGTTGGCTTTGAACTGCCGGCCCTGTTCGGCGGATCGATTATTATTGAAAAAATCTTTAACTGGCCGGGAATCGGCCAGCTGTACATGCAGTCCTTCAGCCTGCGGGACTATCCGCTGCTCATGGGCTTCACGATGCTGCTGGCGATTCTGACGGTCATCGGCACGCTGCTGTCGGATGTGCTCTATCACATCGCCGATCCGCGCGTGCGGCTGCATTAGGGAGGGGAGACGCTTATGGCCATTAACAGTACACCAATGACCGATGCCGTTCCGGCTGCAACAACGACGCCGAAGTCTTCCTCCTTATTTAAACAGTCGATGCGGAGGCTGCTGCGTAACAAGCTGGCGATTTTCGGACTTGTCGTCGTGGTCATCATGTTTATCGCTTGTTTTCTTGGGCCCGTATTTTCGCCTTATGCCGATAACAAGATTCATATGAATGTGATGAACAAAGCGCCAAGCATGAAGCACTGGCTCGGGACCGATGCCCTGGGGCGTGACGTGCTTACGCGGGTGCTACAGGCCGGCCGCATTTCCTTGACGGTAGGTCTGGCTTCCATGTTCCTGTCCGTGTTTATCGGTTCGCTGCTCGGCGCGATCGCCGGCTACTATCGGGGGATCGTGGACCAAATCATTATGCGGATCGCTGATTTGCTCTTGACGATTCCGGGACTGCCGCTGCTGTTTATTTTCGGCGCGCTGCTGTCGGAGTGGAAAGTGCCGACGAATTATCGTATGTATATCGTCATGCTGATGCTCGGCCTCGTCAACTGGCCGGGGCTTGCCCGGATGGTCCGGGGGCAGATGCTCAGCCTTCGCGAACGCGAATTCATGCAGGCTGCCGTAGTGCTCGGTCTGCGCGACCGCCGCAAGCTGTTCAATCATCTGCTGCCGAATATCGTTCCGCTCCTGATCGTCATTGCAACGCTCAATATTGGCGGATCGATCCTCAGCGAGTCGGTGCTGAGCTTCTTCGGCCTCGGCGTCATGCCACCGACACCGACTTGGGGGAATATGATCGACGCGGCGAACAATTTGATCGATTTTCAGGAGCATCCATGGCTGTGGATTCCTCCAGGATTCTCTATTTTTATTACGGTAATTGCCATTAACATATTTGGAGACGGACTCCGGGATGTGCTGGATCCCAAACAGAAGAGGTAGGTGAACAGCGTTCTATGAAAGATCTCATTAAAATCGACCATCTGCGCACGCATTTCTTCAGCGACAAAAACGTGATCAAAGCCGTAAATGACGTCAGCCTGCGCGTCCGGGAAGGCGAAACGGTATGTGTCGTCGGCGAGTCGGGCTGCGGTAAAAGTGTTACCGCCATGTCCATCATGGGTCTGATTGAGGAACCGGGAGGTAAAGTGGTTGGCGGAAGCATTGAGTTTGACGGCCGGGACCTGCTGAAGCTCAGCAAAAACGAGCTGCGTACGATCCGCGGGAATGACATCTCCATGATCTTTCAGGAGCCGATGTCTTCGCTGAACCCGGTTCTGAAAATTGGGCAGCAGATTATGGAGCCGCTTATGGTGCACCAGAAGCTGAGCAAGAAGGAGGCCCGCGCCCGTGCGATCGAACTGATCGAGCAGGTGGGGATCTCGCGGGCGGAGCAAATCGCCGATTCCTATCCGCATGAACTGAGCGGCGGTATGCTGCAGCGGATCATGATCGCGATTGCGATCTCCTGTGGTCCGAAGCTGCTGATTGCCGATGAGCCGACGACGGCGCTGGACGTTACCATCCAGGCTCAAATTCTGGATATGCTGCGCGAATTTAAAAAGAAGTCGAACATGTCGATGATGCTGATCACCCATGATCTGGGCGTCGTGGCCGAAATGGCGGATTACGTCGTTGTCATGTACGCCGGCAAAGTCGTGGAAGAAGGCGAAGTGGTGAAGCTGTTCGAGTCGCCGAAGCATCCGTATACGCAGGGGCTGCTCAAGTCCAAGCCGATCATTAACCAGCGGCAGGATGAGCTGTATTCGATCCCGGGGCAGGTGCCGAATCCGCTGGATCTGACCGAATCGTGCTATTTCCATGACCGCTGCGCGCACTGCATGGACATTTGCAGAACGAAGCAGCCGGCGCTTAAAGAAGTTGCGGATCAGCAAAAAGCCGCTTGCTGGCTGTATGAGGAGGCGGTTGTTCATGTCTGATGCATTGCTTGAAATCAGCCATTTGAAAAAGTATTTTCCGATCCAGAAAGGTCTGCTGAACCGCACCGTCGGTCACGTGAAGGCCGTTGACGATATCAGCATCACGATCCGGCCGGGCGAAACGTTCGGGCTGGTCGGCGAGTCCGGAAGCGGCAAAAGCACGGTTGGCCGCACGGCCATCCGCCTGATCGAGAAGACGTCAGGGGAGGTCAAGTTCAAGGGTATCAATATTTACGATCTCCCTCCCGAGGAGCTGCGCAAGCTTCGGCCGAGCATGCAGCTGATCTTCCAGGATCCGTACAGTTCCCTGAACCCGCGGATCCGCGTCGGAGACGCCATCGGCGAAGCGCTGCTCGATCACGGCCTGGTGCCAAAAGCGGAGATTCGCGACCGGGTGCTGGAAGTGCTTCAATCCTGCGGATTGTCCTCTTACCATATCGACCGGTTCCCGCATGAATTTTCGGGCGGTCAGCGGCAGCGGATCGGAATAGCCCGGGCACTGGTGCTTAATCCGGATCTCATTATTGCCGATGAGCCCGTCTCGGCGCTGGATGTATCCATCCAGGCACAGATCATCAACCTGTTCCGCAAGCTGCAGGAAACCCGCGGGCTTGCGTACTTGTTCATTTCCCACGACCTCAGCGTCGTGGAGCATTTATGCACGCGGATCGGCGTCATGTACCTGGGCTCCATGGTCGAAACGGCGACCCGGGATGAGCTGTTTAAAAATCCGCTGCATCCGTATACGAAGGCGCTGCTGTCAGCCGTGCCGGTTCCGATTCCGAAGCTGAAGCGGGAGCGCATCGTGCTGAAGGGCGACATTCCGAGCCCTTCCAATCCGCCTTCGGGCTGCAAGTTCCATACGCGCTGCCCGTTTGCGGTGGCCCGCTGTAAAGAAGAAGTGCCGGAGTTCCGCGATGCGGGCGGCGGTCACTTCGTTGCCTGTCACCTGGTGTAACTGCCCCTTGTTAGGGGAAGGGAAACCCCCGTTTCGAGCGAAACGGGGGTTTTTTAGTGCTTTTAATGAAAATGTGAGAAAAAACAAAGAAAATGATGAAAAAATGATGAAACCTCTGAAAGGTGGCCGCCGTTAATAGTAGTGAAATTCAATATTTCCTAAAGGAAAGGTGAGAGTCATGACGAAGAAATGGATCAACCACAAACTGCCAGCCATTATTGCCGCCACTACCGTACTCAGTATGCTTCTCGCGACCGGGGCGGGTGCCGAACCAGCCGGATCCGATGATGCGGACATTTCCGCAGCCGCCGTAAAAGAGCCGGGAGCCTTAACCACTCCTCCGCCTCCTGAACACTACATCACGAGCTTCGCGTCTTTCACATACTTGAACAACTGCTATGCGTCGGCCTCGCTCGTCAATAGCACAACCGTGGCTTTAAAGGCCAGTACTTTCGCCAAACAGAGCGTTGACAAGATAGGTGTCGATCTAACCCTGCAGCGCTGGACCGGATCCGCATGGGTCGATATGGAAACGAGACGGTTCCTGGACACTGGAAACAGCGCTATATCCGGGGATTACAACGGTACGGTAACCACGGGCTATTATTACCGCGCCAAAGCCTACCATACCGTATATCAAGGATCTGCTTTCGAACAGACCACCACGTATTCCCCACAAGTGTTGGCCAAATAGGATAACAAATAAAAGTGACCGCCTACGGGCGGTCACTTTCTGGTCACGCTGAATAGGGATATGCCAACAAATCAATCATTAGGGAAGCGGCTCGACCAAGTTGAGAATTTCCTCTTTACTCGCCTTGGTCATGATGATCAACTGGACCTTATTATATTTCATGATCAGCGAATTCATGTTGCTTTCGGTGTAATAGGCTTCATAACCGTTCTTGAGCTTGATCTTGACAGGTTCTCCGTTCGTGAAATAGCCTGTGCTGGAATTCGGGAGAATCCGGCTCACGGTAATGAACAGATTATCGTCTTCCTTTGGCCCGGTATAAAGCATAGTAATTTCGTTATATTTCTTTGTTTCGAGATCTTTTGCTATGACGGTGGATTGCTTGAAATGATAACGCTCGGGAATTCGGCCGCTAAAATCCGGAATGGTAAAACTCAATTCTTTCTGCACTTCACTGAGCGGGCGCGTTGTTGGGACACCCTGTTCCGAAGAAATGATTTTCCCATCCCCTGGCGGCGGTTCCGGCTCCCCGTCCATATAATTTGGCGGGGGAGGGGTTTTCGCGATCCCTCCCGTATCAGACTGGTCGTCTTGGAAAAAAACCACATTCTTAACGCCGTCTCCCCAGTCAACAATGGAGTCGAGCAGCGGAGAAATTGCCTTCGTCACGGCTGTGGAGCTGAAAATGACCGCTCCGGCCACGAAAGATGCGGCCACCACACCGCCAAGCTGCAGGTGCCGATTACGTCTGCGGGAACGGTTCACTTCGTTCAGCCGGGCTTGAACCTTGTTCCAAGATGCCTTCTTGCTATCTTCGGACGTCAAGGAAGTTGAAGAGGCTGCCTTCTCGAAGGCGGAATCGAACCAATCTTCAAATTTTTCGCTTTTCATCCTTTACCCCCCACTCCTTAAAGAGCATTTTCTTGATACTTTCGCGTGCCCGGTACAGACGTTGTTTGACGGCATCCTCGGTAACTTCAAGCAGATCGGCGATTTCCCGGTACGACAGGCCCTTTCGCCAGCGATACTCGACCAGAACCCGGTATTCCGGTTTCAATTCCCTTAAATACTGAATAATCGATTCTTCCATGAACTTCGTTTCTACCGTATTTTCGATTGACACCGTCGGCTGCGCAATCTCTTCTTTATACATAAAGACACCTTCGACATCGACTTGGTTACGGTATTTTTTATTTTTTCGCAAATAATTTATGGTCGTGTTGCGCGTCACGACTTTGAGCCAGGCTTTCAGCTTGGCTTCATTTTCAAACACGGGTTTGCTTTTGATGATCTTAATGAAAGCATCCTGGATAATATCTTCCACCACGGAATGGTTTTTCACGATATACATGATCATGCCGTAGGCATAATCATAGTACTCATAATAGATTTCTTCCTGTAAATCCCGGCTGAGATCGTTGTAATCCGTAGACACAAGAAGCCGGATCATGTTCGGCATGGTTTTCCCCTCTTTCCCATTCGCCCGTCTCTCGTCTGTTTTATCTCATCTTTCCCATTTTACATGATATGTCCAGTTTAGCCTATTCTTTCATGTGAAACGGATACGGAAGAGACAGGGCGAATCAGGCTTAAATAGCCGCTTTTTCTTCCGAAAAAGACGCTAGATCGGGCAATACCAATACAGGGTGATCCAAAAACGGCGGTGAACGATTTTACAAAAATGGCTGTGAACAGGTAAGATTCACCACATATCAACAATGTGCAGAAGGGGCTTGAGCCATGGGGGATTACAGACGCAAATCGCCGGAAGAAATTCTCGAAGAAATCCATAGACTGCGGCGGGGGCGGCTCAAAATCATCATCGGGGCGGTGACCGGTTCCGGGAAAACCTATCATATGCTCCGCGAGGGCCAAACCCTGAAGTCCCAGGGGATTGACGTCGTCATATGCGCGGTGTCCACGCTGCAGCGTACAGAAACGAAAAAGCAGCTCGCAGACCTGGAGAGGGTGCCCAGCATCCACTGGAATGAAGGAGAAACGGAATACAAGGATCTGAATCTGCCGGGCATTGTAAGCCGAAATCCCGAAGTTGTGCTTGTGGACGGATTCGCTCATCGAAACCGCAAGCACGCCGAGCATCGAACCCGGCTGGAAGATATCCAGTTTCTGCTGAATCACGGCATCAGCGTCATCACGACCGTCAATGTGTATGAAATTGAAGGCATTCACGAACTTGCCCGCAAATGGACCGGGGTAGAGGTCAGGGAAACCGTTCCGCTAACGACGCTGGGTATGGCCGACGAGGTTCGGCTGATCGACGTTTCTCCGGAAACGCTCATCTCCCGGTTGAACGAAGGCCATCTGCAGAGCATCCGGGACGGGGCGTCCTTTACCCGCAAGGATTTGACCCTCCTTCGGGAGCTTGCGCTGCGCTTGATGGCCGACGATGTGAACCAGTCGCTGGAGAAGTTCCGTGAGCACGAGGGCATCAGCGGTCCCTCCGGTGCCTCGGAGCGTATCCTGGTGGCGGCGCAATACCATTGGAACGGTTCGATCTATGTACGGCGCGGACAGCAAATCGCAAAGCGCCTGAACGGCGAACTGCTCGTCGTTGTCTTTACGCGGCCCAAGCAGTCACTGTCGCGCGAGCAAGAGGCATTTAAGCGTTCTTTGCACAAAATGGCGGACAAGACGGACGCCAAGCTGGAGGAGCTGCCTTTGTCGGCTCCAAGACGGTTTGCCAAGTCGCTGATCCGGTATGCTTTTGATAAAAAAGTGACCCGGATCGTGCTGGGGCATTCCCGGAAAAGCCCCTGGCAGGAACTGTGGCAGGGTTCGGTGACGAACGGCATTCTTAAGCATGCGCATGGCATCGACGTGTTCTGGGTGGCCGACCGCACGGCGCAAGGGGAACCGCGGATTCTGCCGGCCCGCCGAACGCAAAACAAGCAGATGAAGGGGTATCACCGTCTCAGCCGCGAGGAAATGAACGATAAAGTGAAGCGGATCGAGCGCGGCCGGTTCAAAATTTATATCGGCGCGGCCCCGGGCGTAGGCAAAACGTACACCATGCTTCGCGAGGGGAATGACATATTGGCCAAGGGAACGGATGTGGTTATCGGGTGGCTCGAGACGCATGGGCGCGCGGAGACGGCGGCGCAGGTCGGCAGTTTGCCTGTTATCCCACCGAAGGAGATTTCCTATAAAGGCACTACGCTGTACGAAATGGATACAGAGGCGCTGCTGGCAAGAAGCCCGGAGCTTGTGCTCGTCGATGAGCTGCCTCACACCAACATGCCGGGCAGCCGTTTTCGCAAACGGTATGAAGATATTTTGCTTCTGCTGGAGAACGGGATTTCGGTCATAACAACCTTGAATGTTCAGCATTTGGAGAGCCTCAACGATGCCGTCGAGCGCATCGCCGGCATCCGGGTCTCCGAGACGGTTCCGGACACGCTGCTGTCAATGGCCGATGAGGTGGAGCTGATTGACGTTACGCCGCAATCGCTGCAGGAGCGGATGAGGGAAGGGAAAATTTATGCGGCGGACAAGGTCGATCAGGCGCTGGGTTCCTTTTTCCGAACGGGGAACCTGATCGCGCTAAGGGAGCTTGCCCTCCGGGAACTGGCCGACGATGTGGACGAGCGGCTGGAGTCCTGGCAGCGGAATATGTCCCTTCGCGGACCCTGGAGAAAGGAGGAGGTGATCTTTGTGTGTATCCTCCCCGGAACATCTGCCGAGCGCCTCATCCGGCGCGGATTCCGGATCGCTTACCGCCTCAAGGCCGCGCTTCACGTGACTTGCGTCCGCATGGAAGGCCGGGATTGCGACCTTGGGCGATGGCAGGGGCTGACCGAAAGCTTGCAGGGGCATTTCGGCATTCTTGAAAAAGACGGGTGGAAAGGACTGCCGGCCAAAGTGCTGGGACAGGCCGAACAGATCCATGCTACTCAGATGATTCTAGGACGCCCAGAAGAAGGAATTTTCACTAGATATGCACGCCGAAGAATGCTTAAACGGCTGATTCATGGGGCAAGCCGGATCGATGTGCTTCTCGTATAATGCCACAAATGGTATATTAGAAGAACGTTCCTTTTAATCATGAACAGGAGGAGAACAAGTTGACACAATTTGCGGCATTTGAAGGCGATTTTAATAGGGAAAAGGCGATCTGGCTGAAGCATGGGAAATACGAAGCGGCGGTGCTGCCGGAGATCGGCGCCAATCTGATTTTATTCCGGGATACCGAGCAAAACTTCAAGTTTTTGCGGGAACCCGAAGCCGGTGAAATGGAAGATTTCAAGGCAAATCCGGGTGTTTACGGCATTCCGGTACTGTTTCCGCCTAACCGTTACGATGGCGGCAAATTCGAATGGGAGGGCAAAGTCTACCAATTCCCAATCAATGAAGAAGCCACGGGCAACCAGCTGCACGGATACATGCATACGATCCCATGGACCGTGGATTACATAACCAGTGACGCTTATGAAAGCGCAGTCGTTGTGTCCCAGCGCGTAGGAGAAGGGCATCTGTATAAAAAGTATCTGCCTTTCGATTTCACGATTACGCTGAGATACTCCCTGAACCGGGAAGGGCTGCGGCAGCAGGTCACCATCACGAATGACGGCAAGGAAAAAATGCCTGTACTGCTGGCGTTCCATACGGCGGTCAATGCCCCGTTCGTGCCGGGAAGCGAAGCGAAGGATTACCAAGTTAAAATTACGATCGGCCAGCGGCGTGAGCTGGATGACCGGATGCTGCCGACAGGTGCTTTCCAGCCGCTGTCTCCGGAAGAAGAGCAGCTCAAAGGAGAAGGCGTGTTCCCTTACTTCACCGAAATGGACTTCCATTATACTGCTGAACCGCAGGACGGACGCAACCGGATGGAGCTCACGGATACACGCACTGGGGACGTGCTGATTTACGACGTAGGTACCAGTTATAAGCACTGGATGGTTTGGAACCAGTTCGCCGGCGGCAAATTTTTCTGCCCTGAGCCTCAGATCAACCTCGTCAACGCTCCGAATATCAAGAACATTCCCGCAGAGGAAATGGGACTGTTCGGCTTGACCCCGGGCGAGAAGTGGGAAGAGACGACCTTTCTGTATGCGCTCAAAAGAAATTAAGCATCGCGGCCGGGCTTCCTGATCCGCTCTTGAATAAACGACAAAACGCCGTGTCCCTGCTGCAGTGAGGGATACGGCGTTCTCTGATTTACCTGATAAATTACTCGTGCTGAAGCTTATGACCGCAACTGCGGCAGAAATGATCTGAAAATGAGGCCGGTTCTCCGCATTTGGTGCAGTAGGCGCTTTTAGGAATCGAGCTCGAAACGGCTGCCGGCTGAACGACCACCGTATGGAACTGCTGTCCGCAGAACGGGCAGTAGGTTGCGTCCGCGGGAAGCATCTTGCCGCATCCGCATTCCTTCAGGTTTTGCAGGTGCTGGATTTTCCGCTGTAGCTCTTCCACTTCTTCTTCTAAGGCAAAAATGGCCTCCCGGTATTTCTGGATCTCCGCGCTGGGGATCGTGCCGTCCGGTTTCTCCAAGGACTGATGGACGATACGGCCGATTTCCGTATAATTTTTTTCGATTTCCTTTTCCTTCGCCGCCGCTTGAAACTTCAGGGTTGTGGATTCAACCGTGTTCTGCGCTTTCTTGCCGGCATCCGAAACGCCCTGCTTGATTTTGTTGAAAAAGTTGGACATGACGGGTTTTCTCCTCCTTGCGTCCGTGTTCTGATGAAGCCCCTGCGTCGGTCACAGCGGCTTTTCATATCCTGTCCAGTCGTTTGACTCGCTTTTATGCTATTGTATGGCTCTTCCCAATGCATTATAACTGAGCCGGGGCCGAAGGGAAAGTCCCGCCAGCGTCCTATACCGCGTCATTCGACAACTTTTGCATTATGTTAAAAAAGAAAATTCGGCCAAACATTAGTGACATCCAAGTTGTCACCAATCGGCTGATACAATGATTCTAGAGCGTGAAGAGGTGAAAAACATGAACCGTATGGATCGCCTGATGGCGATACTCATCGCGCTTCAGCAGGGAAATCAGACGGCCGCAGGGCTAGCTGCCAAGCTTGAAGTGTCGCGGAGGACCATTTTGCGGGATATGCAGGCCCTCTCCGAAATGGGTATCCCGCTTGCCGCGGTGAGCGGCCCACAAGGCGGATATTATCTGATGGAGGGCTATCAGCTGCCGCCGCTGCAGCTCAATTCCCGCGAAGCCCTCTGCCTGCTGTTCGCGCTGGAAGGGCTGACCCGTTACGCGGACACGCCGTTCAATTCGGAGCGGTGGACCGTAATGGACAAAATCAAGGCCATTCTGCCCCGGGAAACTGCGGAGACGGTCCACCCGATGCTGGATCGCCTGGAAGTGGAGGTGCCCAAGCGTAAGTATACCGTTCCGCACTTGAACGAACTGCTGGATTATGCCTCCAGCAATCAATGGGTATCGGTGTTTTACCATTCGATGAACAACCGCCGCAGGCTGCTGATCCATCCGCTGAGGATTTACGCCGCCAACGGGTTTTGGTACTGCGATGCCTACTCGCAAACCCACGGGGAGCAGCGGATCTTCCGGATCGACCGGATGACGGAGCTTCGTCCGGAAGACCCGCCTGAAGTTGGTGAAGGCGATGGCGATCGTCATCAAGGAAAGTCGGAGCCGCAAACGGTCCATATCCGGGCGAAGCTGACCTACCGCGGAATGCTTCAGGTCGAGCGGGACGAGCATGTCGGAGAGAAAATCAGCGCGGTCGGAAACGAAGAGTGGCTGGCGGATTTTCATCTGCCGGTGTCGGAGTGGCATTGGGCCGTGCAGCTTTTTTACGCGCTTGGTACGGAGGCGGAGGTGCTTGAGCCTGAGGCTCTTCGCCGGGAGGTTTGCGCCAAGGCTGTGCGTCTGCTGACAGTCTATGAGTCAGACCATACATAAGACGTTGGAGGAGATGATCAGGTGCTTAAGGAAAATGAACAAAAACCGCTGCACATCGAACGGTACGAGGACGCTTGCGATTTAATCGCCCATGTCGGCATCCTGCCGCTGGCCGGCTTGATCCCGGGACATCCGTCCCTGGACGGGGTCACTCCCAAGGAGAATTGGCATACGGGAACCGATCGGGATCCCTGGCTGTGGCGCGCCCAGTTTCCCGGCGACGGGTCGGCGGCTTACGGCAAGTTCATCAAAAAGAAGGCGGTGCTGATCGCGGCGGATTGGTTTCCTCTGGTGCTGCGGCTGCTTGGTAGAGAAGAGGATCCCGAGAAGCGTTACCGGGACGGCTTGCTATCCAAGCCGGCATGGGAGCTGTACCAGCTGATCCGGGACGACGAAGGGATCGAGACGAGGGAGCTGCGGGCCCGCGCGGGCATGAAATCACCGGACCGGAAAAAGGAGTTTGACCAGGCACTGGCGGAGCTGCAGGGGCAGCTCGCCATCGTCATTTCCGGTGTCAAGGAGAAGCGGAACCTGCTCGGAGAGAAAAACGGCTGGAGCAGCACCTCCTACCAGACGACAGGGGATTGGATGCGTCAGTATGGTATCGAGCGGTTCCGGGGAACGAGGGAGCAGGCGCAGTCTGAGCTGAAGTTTAAAATGGAGCATGCATGTACACCAGAAGCGGCGACGTACATGCATAAAATATTTGGCATCCGATAATCTGGATTAAAGGAGGAACTGTTGATGGGAGCAAAGGAAGGAAGGGCAGCCCGTCTGGAAAAAGCCAGAGCATTCGTGCTTGCCAATGCGCGGCTGCTGGATCGGCGTCGTTATGAAATGCAGTTCGAAGGAGGATCCGCGGATGGGGTTATTTCTGCGCTCAAAGCCTATCAGAACCCTGACGGCGGGTTCGGCAATGCCCTGGAGCCTGACATGCGTACATCCGCAAGCCAGCCTGTAGCGGTGGAGCAGGCGCTCTGGATCATGGACGAGGCGAACCGGTTTGATGCGGAAATCATCGCGGGGATCGCGTCATATCTCAAATCGATTACCGTCCCGGCCACAGGCGGTTTCCCCCGGGCACTGCTGACCGTTAATGACGCTCCGCATGCTCCTTGGTGGATAACGGAGGACGACCAGCAGCCATCGCTGAATCCAACCGGTAATATTCTCGGTCTGCTCTACAAGCAGACGGCTGTGAACGATTTCAAGCAAGAGGAATGGTTCACGCGAAGCGCGGAATTCATCTGGAACCGGATTCCCCAGGCAGATCAGACGGATTATCATGACCTGCACCAATGCATTACCTTTTTGCAATATGCTCCCGATCGGGGAAGGGCCTCAGCGATGCAGGAGGAGCTGAACGAATGGCTCCGCCAGCCGGGAGTTATTGAGCTTGACCCCCGCGCGGAAGGCTATGTCCACAAAGTGCTGGACTGGGCGCCTGTTCCGACCAGTTACGCCGCGGAGCTGATCTCAACGGCGGATATCGAGCGTCACCTGGACGATTTGGAAGAACAGCAGGAGGCCGATGGCGGATGGAAGGTGTCGTTCCCATCCATCAGTCCGGGCAACGGAGCGGAATGGCGGGGGCATATCACGGTCAACCGGCTGATCACACTGCGGGCATACGGCAGGCTGTAGCGGCGTCATATCATAGGGATAATATATGATAAAAAACAAAAGGACAGCACCCGGCTGTCCTTTTACTGTATACGCTTTGATAAAGTTTAGTATGTTGCCTCTAAATGGCCGGCATGACGTTGCCGCCGTTCACCGGAATGTAAGCCCCGGTGATAAAGCTCGACAAGTCGGACGCCAGGAACAGTACCGCATTAGCAATTTCCTGGTCGGTGCCCCGGCGCTTGAGAGGAACGCTGCTCGAATACCCTTCGCTAACCTCAGTGTTATTCTCCCGGTCGCGGTCGCTGATGGTCCACCCGGGAGCGACCTGATTGACCGTGATGTTATGCTCGCCGACCTCCTTTGCAAGCACGCGGTAGACGCCGTCCATGCCGCGTTTGCCGGCAACGTAAGCGGACTGGCCGGGGAAGTTCTGCATGGAGCACTCGGTGTTGATGCCGATCATCCGCCCCTGCTTGCGCTCGATCATGGCCGGGATGAAGGCTTTGGCCAAAAGGACGTTCTGCAGCACGCAGGATTCGAACTGGCTCCGGTAATCCTCGGCCGGCTGGTTCAGCACGCTGGTCCATTCATATTGAATGACAGCGTTTGCGACAACGATGTCAATAGCCTGCCACTCTCCCAGCAGGCGGTCTCTCATCGCCGTAACCGATGCGGCATCGGTGATGTCGGCTTGAACGGCGATGCAGCGCCGGCCCAGCGCCTCAATTTCCTGCTTCAGCTCCAGCGCTTTCTGTTCGTTGCCGCGGTAGTGGACGGCCACATCGGCCCCGGCACGGGCCAGTGTACGGGCCATGACCCGTCCAAGCTGGCCGGAGGCGCCGGTGATCAAAGCGGTTTTCCCCGTAAGATCTATGGATATCATCAAACTGCTCCTCTCCATGGTAGGTGAATTCGTACAAATCGTACCACCGGCATCCGGGAGCGTCAAATGGAATCCATGATTATACCTGAAGGGGAGGTGGGGAGAGGGCGACGTTTTGTAAACACAAAAAAGCACCCCGTCGGTCATGCGACCGTCAGGGTGCTGCCAGTGAATTATGCCCAGTTTCCGTTGACAAACACCGGCTCTTCTTTGCCATCATGGGTGATTCCGGTAATGTTCATTTCGGGGGAACCCATCATGAAGTCGACGTGTGTGATGCTCTGGTTCATGCCTTGGGACTCAAGCTCGTCTTGGGACATCGTCTTACCACCCTGTATATTGAAGGCGTAAGAGCTGCCGATTGCCAGGTGGCAGGAAGCATTCTCATCATACAAAGTCGTATAGTACAGGATGTTGCTTTGTGAAATCGGAGACTGGAAAGGAACAAGGGCTACCTCGCCAAGGTAGTGGGAGCCTTCGTCCATCTCGATCAGGCGTGCGAGCGTGTCCTGGCCTTCTTCCGCTTTGTAATCTACGATACGGCCGTTTTCGAATGTCAGCGTGAAGCGGTCGATGATGTTGCCGCCGTAGCTGAGCGGTTTGGTGCTGCTCACGGTTCCGTTTACGCCGGTTTTGAGCGGAGCGGTGAACACCTCTTCGGTTGGGATGTTGGCGACAAACGTCGTACCCTGCTCATTGACGCTGCCCGCCTGCGCCCAAATATGGCCTTCGGGAAGCTCGATCGTCAAATTCGTGCCCGGCGCCGTAAAATGCAGCTTTTGATACTTTTTGGCGTTCAGCTCATCCGATTTTTGCTGCAGCGTATCGATATGCTCTTCCCAAGCGGCGATCGGATCTTCGCGGTCCGCGCGGCATGCATGGAAGATGGCGTCCCACAGCTTGCCGACCTGCTGATCCTGCGGCGCATCCGGGAACACCTTCGCGGCCCAGTCCGGGGAAGGGAAGGCAACGCCCGTCCAGCTCATTTTATCCGCCTGCTGAAACTGGCGGTATTTCGCCATCGCCTGACCGTAGGTGCGCTGATAATCGGCGATTCTTCCAGGCTCTACTCCTTTGAGCAGGTCGGGACTGGAGGAGAGAACGGTCAGGAAAGCGGCTCCGTTCTCAGCGAGCTCGGTCATTTCGCCCGCATACCAAGTCGGAGCTTCAAGGAAAGATTCCGCCGGTGCCAGATCGTACCGGAGCCGGGTGACCGCCTCGTCGGTATAATTGACTTTGACGAGCTTGGCGCCGATCTCATACGCCTTGCGGACGATCAAGCGAACGAGCGGGGCGGCGTCGATCGTTGCATTCACGACCAGCGTTTGTCCGGGCTGCACGTTTGCGCCGATTTTGACGGCAAGCTCGGCATAATTGTTTAATTTCTCTTCGAACGAGAGCATAGGCTCTACCTCCACATATGTATTCAATTCTTCCCCATTATAAATTAACCACTGGATAAATAAAACACCTGACTACAAAAGAGCCCTCCTGTCATCGCTCCAGGAAGGCTCTTGCGGCTCCAATATTTCATCGTATGCAGAACAAGGATTCACAGCATTAATGGACCGATTGGAGTCAGTCCTTAAAATGCCCAGTTTCCGTTTTTAAATACAGGCTCTTCCGAACCGTCAGGATTAACGCCGAAAATGTCCATTTCCCCCGAGCCGATCATAAAGTCGACATGGGTCACGCTTGTGTTCAGACCGCGCTCAGCAAGCTGCTCCTGATTCATGTTCTTGCCGCCTTCAACACAGAAGGCGTAGGCGCTGCCGATCGCCAAATGGTTGGAGGCGTTTTCGTCAAAAAGTGTATTGAAGTACAAAATGTTCGACTCGGAAATCGGTGATTGATGCGGAACCAGCGCGACCTCGCCGAGGTAGTGCGCGCCTTCGTCCATTTCGACGAGATGCTCCAGCGTTTCCTGTCCCTGTTCGGCGCTGACACCTACGATCCGGCCATTCTCAAATGTAATGGAGAAGTTGTCGATGATGTTGCCTCCATAGCTCAGCGGCTTGGTGCTGCGCACCGTGCCGTTTACGCCCGTCTTCAGCGGAGCGGTGAACACTTCCTCGGTCGGCATATTGGCGACGAAGCTGTGTCCTTTCTCGTTGATGCTCTCGCCGGCTGCCCAGATATGTCCTTCCGGAAGCTCGATGGTCAGATCGGTTCCCGGTGCGATATAGTGGAGCTTCTTATATTTTTTGGCGTTCAGGATGTTCGATTTTTCATCCAATGTGGCCAGATGCTGTTTCCAAGCACCGACCGGGTCTTCCTGATCAATGCGCACCGTATGGAAAATCGCTTCCCACAGCTTCTGAACCCGTTCAGATTCGGGAACGTCAGGGAACACCTTTGCAGCCCATTCCGGCGAAGGGACAGCCACGATTGACCAGCTGAACTTGTCCGCCTGCTGGTAAGCACGGTAAGGTGCCATCGCCTGGCCGCGTGTTTTTTGATTCATGGCGATCCGTTCCTGCTTGATCCCCTTCAGCAAATCCGGGTTCTCGGCAATCACGTGCAGCACGGCTGCCCCGTTTTCCACGAGTTCGATCATTTCCCCTGCAAACCATTTCGGTGGAATCGCGAAAACTTCATCGTCGGCCCGTTCATACTGCAGACGGGTAACGATTTCGTCGCTCCAATTGACTTTGACGAGCTTGGCGCCCGCATCATATGCTTTTTCCACGATTAAGCGGACAAATTCCGCCGACTGGATCGATGCGTTGACGACCAGCGTTTGGCCCTTCTGGACGTTGACGCCTACACGGACGGCAAGATCGGCATATTTGTTTAATTGACTGATGAAATCGGTCATGGATTCATCCCTCCAGATACTGGTTATCAACTGACACAAGTAGTATTGTACTAAATTGTTCCGCATAATGAAAACCTAAGCTCTGCCGTTTGATGGAAACAGCCGCCTCCATGGTATACTATAGTATCAAATACACCACTTAGAAGGAGCAATGGATTCATGGACTTTACAATTATCGAAGCCGGGATGAAGCTGGACGAGGAACGACACTACGTGGGGCATACCATTTTTACTTTGGAGGGGCATAAGTCCAAGTATGAGGTTACCTTTTTCAGCAAGAAGGGCGATGATTGGGATTACAGCCTGAACTATGCGGACGAATCGGGCATCGAAGAGGAGATGCTTCAGGCCGATGCACGGCTGGAAGAGGACGACGACCTGTTTGATGCGCTGCTTGATGCCGCGATGGATACGATGGAAGACGCCGAATAGTCGGAAGGCTGGACGGAGCAGTCTATATTTTAAGTCATAAGGAAAGGTGAGCCGACGTGAACAATGAAGATGAGCTGGGTCTGTCTGAAACGATACAGGTCCATCTGAAAAAGAGCCTGTCCACTATTAAGGCGGAAATCGAGAGCATGCTGGCGACGATCGACCAGAAGGAATGCTGCATTCTGAATGAGTTTGAGCAGATCCACAGCGTCTTTACCGACATGCAGATGACGGCCGCATCCTATTATTTGAATGCGTATCTGTCGCCTTATACAGATCGCTACGTAGCATTGTCCACGGCGCTGCAGCATCTGTCGGAGCGGAATCACGGAGCACTCATCGTCGTCAAAAGAAACGATGCGCTCCCGCCGCTGGTGCATTCCGGCATACCGGTCGGGGCAGACGTGTCGCATACCCTGCTGGAATCGATTTTTTATCCGGGGGGACCGCTGCACGACGGGGCGGTGCTGGTCGATAAGAACCAAATCGTCTCCGCCGGCAATGTACTGCCCGTTTCCAAAGCGCTGCGCGAGGGGAAGCTTGGAACCCGTCACCGGGCCGCGTTGGGGCTGTCAGAAATATGCGATGCGCTGATCCTTGTCGTTTCAGAGGAGACGGGGAGGGTTTCTTTTGCGCTGAACGGAACGCTCTACCCGGTGCGCCCGGGGGAAATGGATTCACGGCCGGTGTTCAGCCCGGAAGTAGCCGTCCCTGGAGGGGATTGATGCAAGTTCGTGGCAGCCAGCAACTGCAGGATCGGAGTCAAACTTGTGTACGCAGAGCGATCTGACGCATAATGGACATACAGGCATGCTGCATGACTCCATTAGAAAGGGTCAGCATCGGCGTCTCTACCCATTTTGTTCCTTTGCTGAACAAGGGAAACGAGACAACGGACGCAGAGGGAAAGAGGTGCATCATTATTTTGTTTTACATCATATCGCTGATCGTCATTGCGATCGACCAACTGAGCAAGCTCTGGGTCCGCTCATCCATGGTCGTCGGAGGTTCGAGGCCTTTTCTTGACCCGTACGTTCATTTTGAGTACTACCAAAATACCGGAGCCGCGTTCAGCTCGTTCCAAGGCTACGGCAAGTTATTCGTCGTATTTGCGGTGTTTGTTACGGCCGTCATTATCTATTACCGGACCAAAGGCGTGCTTAAAGGGACGTGGATGGAGCTGGCCACGGGCTTTCTCGTCGGCGGGGCGATCGGCAATGCGATCGACCGGGTGCTCTTCGGCAAGGTTACCGATTTTATCGTCCTCGGCCGCATGACAGGCATTATGAATATCGCGGATATCGCGATTAATATCGGCATCGTGGCCATTATTCTGTCCGTGATCTTCCGCCGCGAGCCCAAGCAGTCTTATTCCTGATGTCCTGTTAACCGGACATTTGGAATCATGATGTGCAGACAGCAGACTCCCGGGAAGCCGGGAGTTTTTCGCGAGCCCGGGTTTTTCGGCTGTAAACGAAACAAATGGGCTACAATATGGTTAATAGTTTGATAGCGTGATCGGTCATTGAAGTAAGTCGAATCGACGCCATCATGGTATACGTACATATGGGGGTATGCAGATTGAAATCCAGATATTTGGCCGGGTATTCCCTGGCTGTTATGGGTGCGGGCTTTCTCGTAATGCTTTTCCTGCCGCAAAATTCGTGGGTTAAGCTGCTGCTGGGAGGCTTTGAAGCCGGACTCGTCGGCGGATTTGCCGACTGGTTTGCGGTCACCGCTTTGTTCCGCCATCCGATGGGCATTCCGATCCCACACACGTCGCTGCTGCTTAAAAACCGCAACAAAATCGTCAATTCGCTCATTTCCGCATTGGAAACCGAACTTTTGAATAAGGAGAGCATCACGTCCAGGCTTCGGCAGATGAAACTGTTCCAGTCCGTATCGACCGGGCTGTTCAAGCTGATCCGGCGGAAAGAGGTCCGCATGAAGCTCCTGTCTTCGCTGGAGCAGGCCGTTCGCGAACTGCCGCTGGAGAAAGCGGCCCCGCACATCCGGGACATGGTGCTTCGGTATATTCATAGCCGGAACATCACCGAATTGTTAAACCGTGCGGTCAAAGAGACGGAAGCGCACCAGTTGGACGAGAAGGTATTGGACTACGGACTGCTGTACGCCGCAGAATGGGTGAACAACCCGGATAACGAAATGATGCTCGGCAAGCTGGCGCATGCCAAACTGGATGAGCTTCAGCTTGGAGGAATGAAGGGCTTTGCCGTGCAGGCCATGCTGGGTTTTATGAATGAGGAGAAACTGGGAGCGATTCTGAAGAAGCTGATCCTCTCGGCATTGCTTGAAGTGGCGAATCCGGAAAGTCCATACCGGGAACGGGTTGTCACAGGCATCCGGGAGCGTTTGGCCCAAGTAGCCGACAGTCCGGAAACGGAAAGCCGCGTAAAGGGATGGCTGGATGACAAGCTGAGCTCTGAGAACGCGGAAGCATGGATTGCCGGCCAGCTGAACCATTTGCGTGAACGTCTGCTGCAATGGATGGAAGCCGAACGGGAGCGCGGCGGGCGTATATGGATTCGTCTGTTCCGCTGGTGCCATGATTTGTTGCAATCCAAGGAAGAGTTAACCCACCGGTGGGAACAAGGGGTTCTGGCAATGATCGTTCAGCTGGTGGAATCCAATTATTATCGCATCGGCGTGCTGGTTCGGGAAAATCTGGACAAGCTGGACGATCAGTCGCTCGTCAACATGCTGGAGGAGAAGGTCGGCAGCGACCTGCAGTGGATCCGGGTCAACGGCGCGATTTGCGGATTCGTGATCGGCATCGTGCTGAGCGCCATTCATTTGTTGATTTTAAACGGGTAATTCCAGGGGAAGGGACAGGTGAAATTAATGAAAAGGAACCAATTGGGAACATCGGAACTGAACATCAGCGAGATCGGACTGGGCTGTATGTCCTTGGGAACCGACGAGGCGCAGGCTGAGCGAATCGTTCACGCGGCGCTGGAGCGGGGCGTGAATTTTTTGGACACCGCGGATCTCTACGACAGCGGCAGAAACGAAGAAATTGTCGGTAAGGCGATCCGCGGACGCCGGCAGGACGTTGTTCTGGCGACGAAGGTAGGAAACCGGAGAATTCCTGGTCAAGAAGGTTGGGTATGGGACCCTTCCAAAGCGTATATCCGCTCTGCGGTAAAGGAAAGCCTTCGCCGCCTCCAAACGGATTATATCGATTTGTACCAGCTCCATGGCGGTACTCTGGACGATCCGATTGACGAGACGATCGAGGCGTTTGAGGAGCTGAAGCAGGAAGGCGTGATCCGTTATTACGGCATTTCGTCGATCCGTCCAAACGTGATCCGGGAATACGTAAAGCGTTCCGGAATCGTCAGCGTCATGAGCCAGTACAGCATTCTGGACCGCCGTCCAGAGGAAGAGGTGCTGCGTTTACTGGCCGATAACCATATCAGTGTCATCGCCCGCGGACCGGTGGCTTCCGGTGTCCTGACCGAGCAGGGCGGAGCGAAAGTGGCGAAGGGGTACCTGGATTACAGTCCCGACGAACTGATCCAGATCCGCGAGCAATTGCAGCGCCTGGTCAAGAATGACCGGAGTATGGGGCAGACCGCGATCCGGTACGCCTTGGCAAATCCTGTCGTGGCGACGGCCATCGCGGGAGCAAGCTCCCTGGAGCAGCTGATCCACAATACTGCGGCTGGAGACGCTCCGGCGCTCACTGACGAGGAGATCGAACGGATCCGCAGCTTTAGTAGAGCTAATCAGTATACAGCGCACCGTCAATAACATTATATTTCTTTATAAAAAGGAGCCGTCCCGGGTCGTGAATGACCTTTGGACAGCTCCTTGTTTTTTCATATGTGGGGACTTATAAAGAGACTTTATGAGATGTCAATAAGAGCATAGAAGTGCAGCTAAACGTTCTGAGTCAGCTTTAAGGCAGCCATCAAATCCGCTCTGCGTTCCGTCCGATTGACAAACAGCTCTCCGTTTTGGATATGGTCGATGTACAAAATGCCGTCGAGATGGTCCATCTCATGCTGAATGCAGCGTGCCAAATAATCCTCTGCCTCCATTACAATCGTTTTGCCCTCACGGGTTAACGTACTGATCTTCACGTATTTCGCCCGCTTCACGATACCGGTATACCCGGGGTAGGATAAGCAGGCTTCCGGTCCGGTCTGCTCCCCCGCGTGCTCGAGCAGCACTGGATTGATCAGCTCTATTAGCCCGTCCCCGCAGTCCATGACGATCACCCTGCGGAGAATGCCGATCTGCGGTGCGGCCAGGCCGGCTCTGCCTTCTTCCGCGTACAGGGTATCCGCCATATCATCCAGCAGCTTGTGAATTCTCGGCGTTATTTCCGTAACGGGTTTGGCTTTTTTGCGGAGAATCGGGTCTCCGAAGGGAAGGATTTCTTTTTCCGACATGCTTGTTACCTCCAGTTTCAATAAACGTCTAGGCCCCTCTAACGTTCGATGGGGTATGATGCCATAAGTCGCTAGGAGTGCAGTCGAGAGCTGTGCACAGCGCATCCATCGTATCGGCCTTTATCTGCTTCGGATTGCCGTTCAGCAGGGCGCTGATCGAGGGGGGAGACAGCTCGTAGCCGGCTTTGTCTTTCAGTAAACGGGCCAGTGCGGCTCCCGTCCAAATTCCGCGTTCTGCCATCACTTGGCGCAGCATCCATATCAGCATCGCTTTCAAACCACCTTTGTATGTTCAGTATATGTATATTCAATCATTTAGGTGCTGCCTAATATTTTTAGGTACGAACTAATATATCACAACCAATTGTAAAAGGGAAGAACGAGGATATAAGCATAAGCGCGGTTAATATTGGGCAATTCTCGGAACCTTACTATGGATCCATCTGTAAAATATAGCCATTCCATGTAGGGAAGCTTGTAGAATTTTGACTAACGGGAAGTGCTTTCACGAACATTAAATTTTTTTTGACGTATCTGTTGTCTAAGCCTGATTCTCTAGTATAATGGTAACGAAAGCCAATCAAGAAGGGATGCGTGATGCATGAAGTTCAGCGAGTACGAATACAAGCGGCCAGACGTGAAAGAAATTGAACAACGGTTTAAACAACTGATCCAGCAGTTCGAGCAGGCGGCTTCCTTTGAAGAGCAGGACAAGGCCATGTCCGATATCAACAAGCTGCGCAGCGAATTCGAAAGCATGGCAGAGATTGCCGTCATTCGCCATTCCATCGATACGAACGATGAATTTTACAAGGCCGAACAAGAATACATCGATGAAGCAAGTCCGGTCTATCAAGAATACATAACCGATTATTATAAAGCGCTTGTAGAGTCCAAATTCAGAAGTGAACTCGAAGCCAAGTGTGGAACGCAACTGTTCAAGCTTGCCGAGCTGGCGCTTAAGTCCTTCCATCCGGATATCATCGAGGATATGCAGCTCAATAACAAGCTGGCCACCGAGTACAGTCAGCTCATCGCCTCTGCGAAGATTCCGTTCGAAGGTGAGGAGCGGACACTGTCCCAGCTGCTGCCGTTTGAGCTGTCGCCGGACCGCGATCTGCGCCGGAGAGCGTCGGAAGCGAGATATTCCTTCATGGCGGAGCATGAGCAAGATTTTGACCGGATCTACGATGAACTCGTGAAAACCCGGACGCGCATGGCTCAAAAGCTCGGTTATAAAAATTACGTTGAGCTTGCCTATATTCGCATGAACCGTACGGACTATGACGCCGACATGGTGGCCAACTTCCGGAAGCAAGTGCTGGAACACATCGTACCCGTAGCCCAAAAGCTGAAGGAACGCCAGCGCGAGCGGATCGGCGTCGATTCCCTGCGGATCTATGACGACAATTTCAGTTTCAAGACCGGGAACGCGACACCAAAAGGGGATGCGGACTGGATTCTGGAGCAAGGGAAGAAGATGTACTCGGAGCTGTCTCCGGAAACCGACGAATTTTTCAAATTCATGGTAGACCGGGAGCTGATGGATCTCGTCAGCAAAAAGGGCAAGCAAAGCGGCGGATACTGCACGTTTATCAGCAAATACGAATCGCCGTTTATTTTCTCCAATTTCAACGGCACTTCCGGAGATATTGACGTTCTCACGCACGAAGCCGGCCACGCCTTCCAGGTCTATTCCAGCCGTCATTATCAGGTGCCGGAATACCTGTGGCCTACGTATGAATCGGCCGAAATCCATTCCATGAGCATGGAGTTCTTCACGTGGCCGTGGATGGATAACTTCTTTAAGGAAGACACGGAGAAATACCATTTTGACCACCTGTCCAGTGCGCTTCTCTTCATTCCGTACGGCGTATCCGTCGATGAATTCCAGCACTTCGTGTATGAGAATCCGGACGCGACGCCGGAGGAGCGCAAACGCGCTTGGCGCGAAATCGAGAAGAAGTATTTGCCGCACCGGCAGTACCCGGACAACGAATACCTGGAACGGGGCGGCTTCTGGCACAAACAGGGGCATATCTTCCAGGCGCCGTTCTATTACATCGATTATACGCTGGCGCAAATTTGCGCGTTCCAGTTCTGGAAGAAGATGAACGAGGACCGCGAAGCGGCTTGGGCGGATTACCTGAGACTGTGCCAGGCGGGAGGATCCCGTTCCTTTACCGGACTTGTGGAGCTTGCCGGACTGCAGTCGCCGTTTAAAGACGGCACCGTCGCTTCGGTGATCGGCGTCATTGAGAACTGGTTGAACAGCGTGGACGACAAAGCGCTGTAAAAATGAATGATTGCCAATAAAAATGTAGAAGCAGGCATTGGGGATGAGCCCCATGCCTGCTTTTTGTGTATGCCGTTATTTTGGTGCACACGTTTTCCGCTGACCAGAATCGGGTAAGCATCAGTAGCAGGAGGGTGTTTTCCCTTTTAAGCTGGAGATTTCTGAACAAAGCGATCCTTCCGGTTTATACCACCTAAAGCAGGCAAACAGGTATTTGTCCTTACGGAGCATATGCGTTATTACGGTGAATATACTTGTTCTAAGGCTTATGTGCGTAAATGGGACGTAAATGAATGAATGGAGGTGATCTTTTGACGATCGTCAGTGAACATGGTGCAGGCAGGGCATTGATTCAGGGCATCGGTACGGCGCTTCCGCCTCACCGCCTTTGCCAGGATGACGTATTTGCCAAAATCGAAGCTTCGTTAAGGGAAGAGCCCCACGCGCTAAGGTGGGCGAAAAGAATATTTAAGCAATGCGGAGTCCAGGTCAGGTACACCTGTGAGGAGGATTTCCTCAAACCTGCCGATCAGTGCACGTATCTGTCCACGGACAAGCAGCGGGCTGCCCCTTCGACCTCCAAGCGGATGGAGGTGTACCGGAGAGAATCGGTTCCTTTGGCGGAGAAGGCGGCGGAAGAAGCTATGCGTGATGCAGGCGTGGAGGCTTCCGGAATCACTCACATTCTGACGGTAAGCTGTACCGGTCAATTTCTTCCCGGATTAGACACCGTCTTGATTCACCGGCTTGGATTGTCTGCGCGGATTCAGCGGATCCCGCTGACCTTTCAAGGTTGCGCCGCCGGTTTGAGGGCGATTCAGTTAGCACAAAAAATCGTGTCGGCGAGCCCGGCAGCAACGGTGCTCATCGTTTGCGTCGAACTGTGCACGATCCATTTGCAGCCTTCGGGATCCCGTGAAGCCTTGTTCGGCGCTTCATTTTTTGGGGACGGGGCTTCGGCATGTATCGTCAGCTCCGGTGAAGCCGACCAACAGGGAGGGTTCCAACTCGGCGGAGGACACTCTGTGCTCCTTCCGGATTCTGCAGACGAAATGATTTGGGAGGTCGGGAACACCGGTTTTGATTTATACCTCTCCCCCAATATCCCCAAGCTGCTCAGAACGTTCCTGCGGGATGAAGTGGACCGGCTGCTGGACGGAGGAGCACTTCCGCCGCTATGGGCGATTCATCCGGGCGGACGGGGCATCGTAGATGCCGTCCAGGATTTATTTGGGCTGGAGGACAGCCAGACCGAATTCAGTAGGAACGTGCTGCGGGACTTCGGGAATTTATCCTCTGCGACGCTGCTGTTCGTATTAAAAGGGATGAGAGAGCGTTTGAGGGAACAAGGCGAGGGTGAACGGTCCGGAGTGGCCCTCGCGTTTGGCCCGGGCTTGACTGCAGAACTCCTTCGATTTACGTATGTTCCTTCATTCGTTACGAAACGGGAGTCAAGTTATGAGTATGCCGGCCTTTAAGCGGTTAAACCGGCGGGCCGTGGAAGAGGAATACATGGACGACTTCAGCACGGGCGGCGACGAGCTGCTGGAAGCGCTGCGCCATTTGCGACGACTGAACCGGATCTTTGGTGCTTCGTCTCCATCCTTATACGGGTTCAAGCGGTTGTGGCGTCAATTCGGCCGACCGGACAGGGTATCGGTGCTGGATATTGGCGCCGGCTCGGGAGATGTGAACCGCCGCATTCTGCGCTGGGCTGCCCGAAACGGGGTCGATGTCCGGATTACATTAGTGGACATTACGGAAGAAGCCTGCGAGGAGGCCAGAAACCTGTACCAGGGAGTATCGAATATTACGGTCAGACGCTGCGATTTGTTTGACCTTCCGGAAGGCAGCGCCGATATCGTCATGTCCTCGCAGTTCCTTCACCACTTTGACGACGTCCGGCTTCCCGAAGTGGTGGGGCAGATGCTGAAGGCATCCCGTCTGGGCGTCGTGATCAGCGATATTCACCGGCACTGGATTTCGTGGTCCGCCGTTTGGGTCGTGGCGCACCTGGTTTCAGGCAACCGTTATATACGGCATGATGGGCCCCTGTCGGTAGCGAAGGGTTTCAAGTCTTCCGATTGGATCAGGTTGAGACAGCGGCTGCAGGAGCAGGAGGGGCAAGCGGACTTGCTGTACAGCTGGAAGCCGTTATTCCGTTATGTGGCTGTTGTTCATAAAACGGGAAAAATATAAATGAAACCTACATTTTAATCGCGGTCACTCATCCTTGATTGGCCTCGATTGGTTTTCTTATCAAAAGCGGACTTTTTGAACAATCTCTATAAAACAGCGAAAGGAGATGATTCCCATGCAGGACGCGGTCATAATCGGAGCTGGCCTTGCCGGCTGCAGTTTAGCTATCCGGCTGTCCGCCCAAGGGTGGAAGACCGTGCTCATAGACCGACAGTATTTTCCCCGTCATAAGCCATGCGGGGAATTTCTGTCTCCGGAGGCGAGGGAGACGCTGGCCAGCCTTGGTGTAGCGGAGGATGTCGAGCGAATGGAGCCGAATCCGATTCACCGGGCCCGCCTGGTGCTGAGGCATGGACAGGTGCTGGAAGCAGCGCTCCCCGGTACAGGCTGGGGCATCAGCCGGTATACGCTGGATGCCGGCCTGCACCGGGCTGCAAGGGAGGCGGGCGTGGAAATACGGGACGCGACGACGGTCACAAGCATTCATGCCCGTGAGGATGGAGGCGGATATATCGTCGGGACGCGGACTGGCGGACTCAGCGATACGCTGGAGGCGAGAACGGTGATCGCCGCCTGGGGCTGTCACCGCCGGCCGGATTTGATCGATTATGAAGAAATGGGGCAGGACGGGCATGCCTACATCGGGATTAAAACGCATATGACCGGGCTAGCAGGGACGGAAGCCGTGGAACTTTATCTGGTTCCCGGAGGCTACATCGGGATCGCCCCTGTGGAAGCAGGCACATATAATGTGGCCGCGCTCCTGCGGCGGGACCGGTTGAAAGGCGCGGGAGCGAAGATGAAGGAGCTGCTGGATTTTGCGGCAAGCGGTAATCCCCTGCTTGCCCGCCGATTGTCGGAAGGAACGCCGACCGACGGGACGATGATCTCGACCGCGCCGGTATATTTGTCCCGCCGGCCTCAGCCCTGGCGGATGATTCCGCATGCCGGAGATGCCTGCGCCATGATTCCGCCGCTCTTCGGAGACGGGATGAGCGCCGCCCTGCGTTCCGGCATTCTGTGCGCCTCGTTTGCCGACCGCTATTTGCGGGGCAAGCTTAGCATGGAGGACTGGGAGCGGCTGTATACCGAGGCGGTACACCGTGAATTCAGCGGTATTTTGCGAAAAGGGCGCTACTTGCAGGCGATTAGCGGCCGGCCCTCTGCCGGAAGGATTCTGTCAGGCTTTGCCCGGTTGTTCCCGCCGGTCGCTGATTCATTGGTCAAAGCGACGCGGCTGAAGAACACGATGTCTTAGTTAGACTGCAGACCGCATGCCAACAGGAGGAGGGAATCGGGTGATTTACCGTTTCATAACCGGACTTGCTCTCCGCTATCCTGCGTGGGTGCTGGCTTGCTGGACTGCGCTGCTCGTCCTGTGCGGTTCGGCAGCGATATCACTGCCTTCCATCCTGAAGGATCACGGGCTGCGTACGGAGGGAACTTCCGCACAGGTCGAGCGGATCCTTTCGGAAGATTACCAACTCCCCCATGAACCGGTCGTTGTCGTCTTCGAACGGGAGCCCGGAGCCTCCCGCGCTTCGTTTGAATCGGGAATCCGGACGGTATTGGAACATCTCCGGCGGGTGGACGGCAGCCTGACCGTCATTTCACCGCTGGAGCATGAGGGGATGATGGACAACCAAGCCGCCTATGCCCTGTTGGGGTTGGACACCCAGGATCAGACCGCCGGGACGGGGCTTGACGCCATTCGCTCAGCTTTGCCCGAGCCGCCCGGTGTGAAGATCACGCTGACCGGCAAGCCTGTCGTGCAGGACGATGTCAACCGGGCGAGTATGCATGACTTGAAGAGGGCGGAGCTGATCGGTCTGCCGCTGGCCTTTCTGATCTTGTTCTACGCGTTCGGCGGCTGGATCTATGCCCTCATCCCGATCGCAGCAGGGTGCACGGCCGTGGGTGTTTCGATGGGGATTCTTTATTGGCTTGGGAGCGGCCTGCAGCTGGAGCTGTCCAACTTCGTGCTGAACGTCATACCGATGGTCGGCCTGGCGCTCGGCATCGATTTTGGACTGATTCTTGTCAGCCGCTTCCGTGAGGAATGGGGGGCATCCAGCGGCCGCGTAGAGCTGGCGCTGTCGGTCACCATCAGGCAGGCTGGCAGGGCTGTGCTCTATTCGGCCGCCTGCGTGATCCTGGGGCTCATCGCCATTACATTCATCCGGATGCCGATGTTCCGTTCGGTCGCCATCGGGGCGATGGTCGTCGTTTTTGTATCGGCCCTGGTGAATTTAACGCTTGTCCCGGCCTTTTTGACCTTATGGTCACCGGTAATCCCGATTCGGCGGAGTTCCGCAGCAGCAGCAGCCACCTTCAAGCCCGGACTGATGCAGCGATGGACCCGCTACGTCATGCAGAGACCTGTCCGGATGACGCTGGTGTCCGCAGCGCTTCTGCTGACAAGCATCCTGCCGATACGCTACTTGCAGACCTCCGTTCCTGATGCCGCCTCTTTGCCGTCAAGCTATCCTTCACGGCTTGGTGCGGAACTGGTGGATTTCCGTTTCAACGCCCCCTTTACCTCAGTGATCCCGATGGTGGTGCTGGGAAGCGGGGATGCCTTGTCGGCAGCGGAATGGAGCGCAGCTTACGAGCTGTGGCAAAGGTTGAAGGCGGACCGGGATGTGCTCCGGGTTGACTCCATCTTTTCCAATGTCCCCAAGTACAATGATCAGCCGGGGGTCTTGTCAAGCCCCAGAATGCTGCAGCAGCTGCCACAGAATACGAGTCAACCGCTCGTTCGTGAGGACAACCTGTTGATGTCAGTAACGCTTCGGCCAGGCATGGATGATAAGCAAACCGAGGCGTGGCTGCAGAAGTGGGAAATTCAAGGACAGAGTGAGAAGAACATTCGGATACTGCTTGGGGGAGAAGCAAAATACCGGCTGGAAGTAAGTGAAGAGATCAAAGCCAGGCTTCCTTCGGTGCTTCTCTGGATGGCTATAACCAATTTTGTGGTGCTGTTCGCAGGTTTTCGTTCGATCATCATACCGGTCAAAGCACTGCTGATGAACCTGCTCAGCCTTACTGCTTCGTTCGGGGTGCTGGTGTACATTTTTCAAGATGGGATGCTGGGGGGCGGATCAGGCAGCATCGCTGTCATGATTCCGGTATTTATCTTTGGATTGGTGTTCGGGGTTAGTATGGATTACGGCGTTTTCCTGCTGTCCCGAATGACCGAGGTGTATCATCGCACAGGAAATGCGGATAAGGCAATAGCTGCGGGACTCTCTTCCACGGGGAAAGTGATCACCTCAGCGGCAGCCATCATGATCGCTGTCACTTTGCCGTTTATCGCAGGGGACGTGGAAGGAGTCAGACAGCTTGGGTTCGGTATCGCTGCGGCGATCCTGATCGATGCGACCCTGATCCGCTTTATGCTCGTTCCAGCGTTAATGAAGCTGATGGGGCATGTCAATTGGTGGCTGCCGCATCAGCTTCGCCGCTGGTTATTTACGGAGTAATACCTGCTGGATCTGATGATCCGGCCCTTTTTTTAAGATCAGCTTGGCACGCGCCTTCGTAGGCAGAATGTTCTCCATTAAATTTTTCAGATTGATCGTTCTCCAGATTTCCGACGCGTTCTGCACGGCTTCCTCTTCGGAGAGACTGGCAAATTTGTGAAAGTAGGACCTTGGATCTTGGAAGGCGGTATCGCGGAGCAGTTGGTAACGCTCGATATACCAGCTGCGGATATCCTGCTCTTCGGCGTCGATGTAGATCGAGAAATCAAAGAAGTCGCTGATAAAGACCGGCGCTTCCGTATTGACCTGAAGGACGTTAATCCCTTCCAGTATGAGGATATCCGGCTGGTCGATCAGCTGCTCCTCGTCCGCCAGAATATCATAGGCCAGGTGCGAATAGACCGGGGCCTTCAGCGCAGGCTGTCCGGATTTGACGCTGCTGATAAACTGCATCAGCTTTTTGATGTCGTAGCTCTCCGGAAATCCCTTTTTGTTCATGATGCCTTTTTCCTCAAGAACGCGGTTCGGATACAGGAAGCCGTCCGTCGTGACCAGATCCACGCGCGGATGCTCCTGCCATCTGGACAGCAGCGTTTGCAGCAGGCGTGCGGTCGTGCTTTTGCCTACGGCTACGCTGCCGGCGATCCCGATAATATAAGGCGATTTGGGCGCTCGGATGCCGGTGAATGTGTTCATCTTTTCTTGAAGCTGCTGGAAAGCACTTACATACAAATGGATGAGGCGGGTCAGCGGAAGATAAATGTCGCGCACTTCCCGCAGCGAAATTTTCTCGTTCAAGCCTTTGAGGCGTTCAAATTCCTCTTCCGTCAGCGGAAGTTTCGAGTCCTCTTGTGCCGCCTTCCAGTCCTTCCGGTCAAATGTATAATAAGGGGAGTATGTGTTCATGGTACACTCGCTTTCTAAACAAAGTAGGGCCATGCCAAACCAGCTCCTGTCGTTTCAAGAGTATGTAAACGGGAAGTGAAACCCAAAATAAACTGTGACATTGCGCGTTACTAATGCGAACTGAATTATAGCATGTTAAGCGGCTTAAATAAACCTTAGGGTTAAAAATGGATACCAGAAAAACCGTTCAATCGACAAAAGGGTTTGGGCTTTCGGGAACAAGAGGTATAATAGGATCAGTGCAAGCCAAATCATGCGAGAGCGGGACAAGTGAGCTGAAGACGATGGACATTGAAAGACAAAGATTAGCAATTGAGGCAGCCAGACTGTATTACCAGTCCGATTACAGCCAGCAGGATATCGCCGAGCGGCTGGGCGTTTCCAGGCCGACGGTATCGAGACTGCTTCAGCATGCCAAGGAACAAGGATACGTGCGGATCGAAATTGTCGACCCTGGCGAAGATTTAAACGTACTGGGCCGGAAGCTGAAGCGCAAATACGGCTTGGATACAGTACAGGTCTGTTACTCCCCGTTAAATCAGTACGAGGAAATCAAGAAGCATATCAGTAAAAAGGCAGCCGAATTCCTCCACGAGATCGTCCAGGACAAGGATATTATCGGGGTCACTTGGGGGACCACAATGCATGCTGTCGCGCTTCAGCTTGCGCCCAAGCAGGTAAAAGGTGTCGAAGTCGTGCAGCTGAAGGGCGGTGTCAGCCATTCCCACGTCAACACCTATGCGGCGGAGACGGTGAACCTGTTTGCGGAGGCGTTCCAGACGGTAGCGAGATACCTCCCGCTGCCGGTCATCTTCGACAACATCGAGCTGAAGCGGATCGTGGAGGAAGACCGGCATATCAGCCGGATCATCGAGCTTGGCAAACAGGCGAACATTGCCGTGTTCACGGTCGGTACGGTGAAGGAAGACGCGCTGCTTTTCCGGCTGGGATATTTTAACGAGCAGGAGCAGGAGCTGCTGAAGAAGTCCGGTGCCGGAGACATCTGTTCACGTTTTTTTGATGAAACGGGCCAGATTTGCAGCGAAGAGATCAATAACCGGACGGTTGGAATCGACCTTCACGAGCTTCAAAAGAAGGAAAAGTCCATTCTGGTTGCCGGTGGAGAACGCAAGGTGGAGGCCATTCAAGCGGCCCTCGCGGGCAATTATGCGAACATTTTGATCACGGATCAGTTTACAGCGCAGGCTCTGATCTCTTAGAAAAATCATTCATTTCATATCGATTGCTTTTTTTGATTTCCGTCCGGATTACATAGGGCGGATTTTTTTTGCGCACATTACGGGAGTGGGCAGAATGATTTGTGAACATAATTTCACGATCTATTTACATATGTTCAGGCCGGTGTTATGATAGTCGTGCAGCTTGAAAGAAAAGCTTTTCAATTCCAGGGAATTGGATAAATAAAAGAATAACCCATCTTGAATCAAGGAGTGGATCAGAATGACAAATTTAGCGGGAATGATCGATCATACCCTGCTTAAGGCAGATGCCACCCAGGCCGAGATCAGCAAGCTGATTGACGAGGCGAAGAAGTATGAATTCGCATCGGTGTGCGTAAATCCGACCTGGGTCAAATTCGCTGCTGAACAGCTGAAGGATTCTAAAGTGAAGGTTTGTACGGTTATCGGTTTTCCTCTGGGAGCCACAACTTCGGCCGTCAAAGCATTTGAAGCGAAGGACGCGATCGCTGGTGGCGCAACGGAAGTCGACATGGTCATCAATATCGGCGCGCTCAAGGACGGCGAGGACGATCTCGTGGAAGCCGACATCAAGGCGGTGGTAGATGCGGCTGCCGGCAAGGCTCTGGTCAAAGTCATTATTGAAACCTGCCTGCTGACGGACGAAGAGAAGGAACGCGCAAGCCGCTTGGCGGTTAAGGCGGGAGCCGATTTCGTAAAAACTTCGACGGGCTTCTCCACAGGCGGTGCTACTCCGGAAGACATTCGCTTGATGCGCCAAACGGTAGGTCCGAATATCGGCGTCAAAGCATCCGGCGGTGTACGCAGTCTCGAGGACATGAACAAAATGATCGAAGCGGGCGCAAGCCGTATCGGTGCTAGCTCCGGCGTTAAGATTATGGAGGGCGGCCAATCCTCGGCTTCCTATTAATAAGTAATAAGGAAGAGAAGAGTCTCGCGCTGAAGTAAAGTATGCATGAAATGAACGGAAGCGGTTCACATCGGAATATGGCAAACCGGGCGGGAAGCTTCCGTTTCTATTAATATCAAGTCTGTAAGCGCTTAATAGATTTGGTTTCATAAAAAATTTCAACTGGGGAGACAGCTATGAAATATTTGATTGCGGTACTAGGGTTACTTGTTGTTTTTGCCCTGTCCTTCGTGGCCAGCAACGACAAGCGGAAGATCCGCTATCGCCCGCTGGTGATCATGATCATTCTCCAGATTATTCTGGGGTACGTTCTGCTCAACACCGTCCTTGGCACCGTGCTGATCAAAGGCTTTTCCGGTATTTTTGAAAAGCTGCTGGTCTATGCCGGAGAAGGGGTCAACTTCGTGTTCGGCGGTATCGCCAACGAAGGACAGGCACCGTTCTTCCTCGGCGTACTGCTGCCGATCATTTTCATATCGGCACTGATCGGCATTCTGCAGTATTTTCGCATCCTGCCGTTTATTATCCGGTACATCGGCCTCGTGCTGAGCAAGGTGAACGGGATGGGCAAGCTGGAATCGTATAACGCGGTCGCTTCCGCGATCCTGGGCCAATCCGAAGTGTTCATTTCCGTGAAAAAGCAGATCGGCCTGCTGCCGAAGCACCGGCTGTACACGCTCTGTGCCTCGGCCATGTCCACCGTTTCGATGTCGATCGTAGGCGCCTATATGACGATGATCGATCCGAAATACGTGGTCACCGCGCTGGTGTTGAACCTGTTCGGCGGGTTTATTATCGCTTCGATTTTGAACCCATACAAGGTGACCAAGGAAGAAGATGAACTTGTCGTTCAGGAAGAAGAGAAGCAGTCCTTCTTCGAAATGCTGGGCGAATACATTATGGACGGCTTCAAAGTCGCCATTACGGTTGCTGCGATGCTGATCGGCTTCGTCGCCCTGATCGCCCTGATCAATGGCATATTTGACGGCATCTTCGGCATTTCGTTCCAGGAACTGCTGGGCTACATCTTTGCACCGTTTGCCTTTGTTATGGGCGTTCCATGGAAGGAAGCGGTGGAAGCGGGAAGCATTATGGCCACCAAAATGGTGTCCAACGAGTTTGTTGCCATGCTGGAACTCGGCAAGCATACCGCATTGTCCGCACGCACGACCGGCATCGTATCCGTGTTCCTCGTTTCCTTTGCGAACTTCTCATCCATCGGCATTATCGCTGGTGCGGTCAAAGGCCTGCATGAGAAGCAGGGTAACGTCGTCGCGCGTTTCGGCTTGAAGCTGCTGTACGGGGCGACGCTGGTCAGCGTCTTGTCCGCGATCATCGCAGGACTGTTTCTATAAAAGACTTGCGTCATGTATACTCAAGGATGAAGGAGTGATAGAAACTTATGCCAAACTTTAAACGTATCCACCTGATTGTTATGGACTCCGTGGGGATCGGCGAAGCGCCGGATGCCGCCCAGTTCGACGATTTTGACGTCGATACCTTCGGGCATATCGCCCGTGAGCGCGGCGGCTTGAACATGCCGAATATGGGCAAGCTCGGCCTGTCCAATATCCGCGAAATCGAAGGGATTGCCAAAGCGGACAAGCCGCTGGCGTATTATACAAAAATGCAGGAAAAATCCGCAGGGAAAGACACGATGACCGGCCACTGGGAGATCATGGGGCTGTACATCGATACGCCGTTCCGGGTGTTCCCTGATGGCTTTCCCGACGAGTTGATTCAGCGTATCGAAGAGAAGACAGGCCGCAAAGTCATTGGCAACAAGCCGGCGAGCGGCACTGAAATTATCGACGAGCTCGGGGAAGAGCATATGAAGACGGGAGCGCTCATCATCTACACCTCAGCCGATTCCGTGCTTCAAATCGCGGCTCACGAAGAGATCGTGCCGTTGAAAGAACTTTATGAAATTTGCGAATTTTGCCGGGAAATTACGCTGGACGATCCGTACATGCTGGGCCGGATTATTGCCCGTCCGTTCGTGGGCCAGCCCGGATCCTTCAAGCGTACCGCCAACCGTCATGATTATGCGCTGAAGCCGTTTGACCGCACCGTGATGAACGAGCTGAAGGATGCGAATTTCGACGTGATCGCGATCGGTAAAATTTCCGATATCTATGACGGGGAAGGCGTGACCAAGGCGATCCGCACCACGTCCAACATGGACGGCATCGACAAGATCATCGGTATTATGGATGAGGACTTTACAGGACTCAGCTTCGTGAACCTGGTCGATTTTGACGCGCTGTACGGCCACCGCCGCGACCCGCAGGGTTATGGACAAGCCTTGGAAGAGTACGATGCGCGCCTGCCGGAAATGTTTGCCAAGATGACGGATGACGACCTTCTGATCATCACGGCGGACCACGGCAACGATCCGACATACCGCGGCACTGATCATACGCGTGAATACGTACCGCTGCTGGTGTATTCACCGCGCTTCGCCAATGGAGGCAGCGAGCTTCCGCTGCGGAAGACGTTTGCCGATCTTGGTGCGACCGTGGCCGAGAACTTTGGCGTCCCGATGCCGAAATACGGCACCAGCTTCCTGGGAGACTTGAAGTAGCACGATTTTACAATATACATGAATCCATGACCTATGGGGAGGAAAAGAAATGAGCACTCATATTGGAGCCAAGGCAGGAGAAATCGCAGAAACGATCCTTTTACCGGGGGATCCGCTGCGGGCCAAATTCATCGCGGAAACGTATTTGCAGGATGTGCAATGCTACAACGAAGTGAGAGGCATGCTCGGTTTTACAGGCACGTACAAAGGGCAGCGTATTTCCGTGCAGGGAACCGGCATGGGAATTCCGTCGATCAGCATATACGTCAATGAACTGATCCGCGAATACGGCGTCAAAAATTTGATGCGCGTCGGCACTTGCGGCAGCATGCAGGAGCATGTACATGTGCGTGACGTGATCCTTGCGCAGGCTTCCTGCACCGATTCCGGCGCCAACCGCCACCAATTCGGAGGATACGATTTTTCGCCGATCGCAAGCTTTAACCTGCTGAAATCCGCGTACGATAAAGGGATTGAAAAAGGCTTGAAGCTGCATGTGGGCAACGTATTCAGCTCCGACATCTTCTACCGTGACGATAAATCAATCGTTGAGAAGCTGATGGAGCACGGCGTTCTGGCCGTTGAGATGGAAACGACAGCCCTGTACACGCTGGCAGCCAAGTTTGGCGTCAATGCATTGACCCTGCTGACCGTTAGCGACCACCTCCTGACAGGTGAAGAAACGAGTGCCGAAGAGCGCCAAACCACGTTTAACGACATGATGGAAGTGGCTCTGGAAACGGCGATCGGATTGTAATCGCAGCATTCTTTCATCCCATTCACAGACTAACAATCACATAGAAAGCGAGGCAGACATCCGATGAGAATGGTTGACTTGATTGAGAAGAAACGGGACGGAGGCGAGCTGTCCACGGAAGAGATTAATTTCATTATTGATGGATATACCAAAGGGGATATCCCTGATTACCAAATGAGTGCGTGGGCCATGGCTGTATTTTTCCAGAACATGACGCAGCGCGAGCGCGCCGATCTCACCATGGCTATGGTGAATTCCGGCGATACGATTGACCTGTCCGCCATCGAAGGCGTCAAGGTCGACAAGCACTCCACTGGCGGTGTGGGCGATACGACGACGCTGGTGCTGGCACCGCTCGTGGCGGCGCTGGACATTCCGGTAGCCAAAATGTCTGGCCGCGGTCTGGGCCATACCGGCGGTACGATCGACAAGCTGGAGGCGATTGAAGGCTTCCACGTGGAGATCGACCGCGAAGAATTCGTTCGTCTGGTGAACCAGGACAAAATCGCCGTCATCGGGCAGACCGGTAACCTGACGCCGGCCGACAAGAAGCTGTACGCGCTGCGCGACGTGACCGGCACGGTCAACTCGATCCCGCTGATCGCTTCCTCGATCATGAGCAAAAAAATAGCCGCTGGCTCAGATGCCATCGTGCTCGACGTTAAGACGGGAGCCGGCGCTTTCATGAAAACGGTGGACGATGCCAAGGAACTGGCTCACGCCATGGTCAGCATCGGCAACAACGTCGGCCGCAAAACGATGGCCGTGATCTCCGACATGAGCCAGCCGCTCGGCCTCGCGATCGGCAATGCGCTGGAAGTTAAGGAAGCCATTGATACGCTGCAGGGCAAAGGACCGAAGGATCTTGAAGAGCTCTGCCTTGCCCTGGGCCGCCAAATGGTGTTCCTGGCGAACAAAGCCAGCTCCCTGGATGAAGCCGAAGAGAAGCTGAAGGAAGTCATCAAGAACGGCAAAGCGCTGGAGAAATTCAAGGAGTTCATCAAGAACCAGGGTGGCAACCCGGATGTCGTCGACCATCCGGAGAATCTCCCGCAGGCCAAATACCAGATCGAAGTACCGGCGAAGGAAGACGGCGTAGTCGCCGAAATCGTCGCCGACGAGATCGGTACGGCGGCCATGTGGCTGGGCGCCGGCCGCGCGACCAAGGAATCGGAGATCGATCTGGCCGTCGGCCTGATGCTGAACAAGAAGATCGGGGATTCCGTGAAGAAGGGTGAGTCGCTCGTCACGATCCATGCGAACCGCGAAAACGTGGACGACGTCATCGGTAAGATTTACGAAAATATCCGAATCTCCGATCATGCCGAAGCGCCAACACTGGTGTACGGCATCATCACAGAATAGGCCCTACAGGCTGGAGCCTGGAACTTGCAGAAGTTCCAGGCTTTTTTTATTGCTTCGGGTTTCATTGACCAAGCCGTTAAATCAAGGTATACTTCAGCATATGTAGTTGATTAGTAAACAATTATTTCGAGGTGAAGAGTATTGGAGCAGACAGGCAGTGTTTCCAGGTGGATATCGGTGCTGCACCGCCAGTTTCAAATCTATTTGAACCGGGAATTGAAGGAGCATGACATTAATTCGTCGGAGTACATTTTCCTGGTCAACTTGTATATCGAGGACGGGGTATCGCAGGAGAAGCTGTCGGCCAACCTGTTTATCAACAAAGCGGCGACAGCACGGGCTATCAGCAGGCTGGAGGCGCTCGGTTATGTTAAGCGGATTCGGGATCCTCAGGACAGCCGGGCGTATTTGGTGACCCTGACCGAGAAAGGTTTGGAGAAGCGGAAGTTTATCAGGTCGAAGCTGAAGGCGTGGACGGATATCATTTCGAGCGGCCTGACCTCTGAGGAGACCGATGACATGATCCGCAAATTAAAGATCATGTCCGCCAATGCGGTCGCGGAGACGAAGGGATTGACATAAATCAGCCGGCCGAGGAACGCAGCGCTCTGTCCGTGGAACGCCAAACAGCGCAGAAAACGCACTAAATTTTTAAAACAGAAAAAGGAATGGGCTACGGGATGCCTCATTCCTTTTTGTGTACCCGTTTGGACGGGAGTTATGCCGTTTTCACTCTTGGTACGGTAGACATGACGTCATATAAAGTGGACGAGTCGATATCCGATCCGAAGAACGCGACCGCGAGCACGACGAAGAGCAGAATCAGGCCCCATAGGAGCACGCCGATAATACCGCACACGAGCCCGGCAATCGCCATGCCTTTTCCTTGTTCATACCCCCGTTTGAGTTCCTTAAAAGAAAGGGCGGCAAAGATGATCGCCAGAATCCCCAGGATAAATCCTATGTACAAAATCATTACGCTTAGGATGCCGAGCACCATTGAGGCAATGGCTTTGCCATTCGTCTTGGGCGGCGTCATTGGCGGCTGCGGCTGAAAATGTTGATACGGGTCTGGTGAATGTGGATCCAACTGTGATTTCCTCCTCCTGCATTTGGCAGAACACTTTATGTTTATATATTCTGCTTAACATGTCTATTATCACTTAGCCGGACCTATTTGTCGATATTTTTTCGGACGAAATTCCCAGATTTGACGCACTTTTGCCTGTTTTGTCCGAACACAGGAAGCATTCTTGAAGCCATTGCTTTCTATACGCTGAAGCTCTTTCGGAGCTCCGAGGGGGATACATGCTTGTATTTTTTGAAGGCCCGGCTGAAATAATAGATGTCCTTGAAGCCGGAAGACAGGGCAATCTCCGAAATGTTCATTCTGGAGTTGCGCAGCAGGTATTCGGATTTGTTGATTCTAAGCGTGTTGACGTACTCGGTTACCGTCCGAGCCGTAAGCTCCTTGAACAGGCGGCTGAAATGAAAACGGCTGAGGCCTGCCAGCCCGGCCAGCAGATCGACGGACAGTTCTTCTTGGTAATGCTCCTCAATATATTGAAAAATAGGGGTAAACCGCTCCAAATTTTTCAGCCTGTACAGGCTCTCTTCTGGAGAAAGCGTATCTTTGCCGTAACGGCGCAGCAGTATGGCTAGCAGACGGTACAGATAGGATTTGATCGACAGCTCATAGCCGAGTTCCCGTTCGTCCATTTCCCGGATTAGAGACGTGGCGCACTCGGTAATTTCCGGATCGCCGGAAATTTTGCTTGCGAACATAATCTGGTTCTGCGTAATCGGCGTAATAAACTTCGTTTCGACAGCGTCCGGTGTCTGGCTCTGCAGCAGCTTGATATCGACGATCATCGCATAATAGACCAAATCATCGGACAGGCATACCCCGTAATGCAGGTCGTTGCTGTTCACGACCACCATCTCACCCGCTTGAACTTCATAAGGAACCGAGTTCAGCTCGATGAGCGCGGAGCCTTTGGTAAAATACAGAAACTCCATATGATTGTGCCAATGGTGGGTAAACAGCGTTTTCCCGTATTCCTTGGCGGTACAATAATGGATCTTCATCGGAAAAAAACGGTCGGGCATATCCATCGGCTCCAGCAGAGCAAGGGGTCTATCCATCCAAGTCACCTCAAAATCGCACAATAAGATAAATTATTAGCATAGCTCTTCATGGCAGTTCCGCCTGTTCTTATTATAATTCAATATATATAGGTTGAACTAATTTTTTTACACCTTAATGGCCTGATCGTGCTTGCCTTTTTATGGGTGACATTCACGCGCAGGAAGGACTGCACGGGTTCAATCTACATTTGGAAGCCAAATGCGAGAACCAAAAGGAGAGTTGAAAACGCATGGATAAAGTAAGAGTAGCTGTAATCGGAGCAGGGTCCATTTCGGAGTCCCATTTAAACTCGTATCAAAACAACCCGGAGGCGGAGATCGTCGCGATCTGCGATTTGAACGGGGAAAGAGCCAAGGCCGCTGCCCAGAAATACGGAGCTCAGAAAACATATACCGACTATCATGAACTGCTGGCTGACCCTGATGTCGATGCCGTGAGCATCTGCACATGGAACAACCAGCATGCTGAAATCAGCATTGCGGCTGCCAAAGCGGGCAAGCATGTCCTGGTGGAAAAGCCGCTGTGCAGAACGGTTGAGGAAGCGCTTCAGATCCAGGAAGCCGCACATGCCGGCGGAAAGGTGTTCCAAGTAGGCTATGTGCGCCGCTTTGACCCGAACGTCGCAGTGCTGCAGAGCTTTATGGAGAGCGGCGAAATCGGTGAGCTGTACTACGCCAAAGCCTCGCTCCTGCGCCGTGTGGGCAATCCGGGCGGCTGGTTCGCCGACAAGGAGCGCTCCGGCGGCGGGCCGCTGATCGATATCGGCGTGCACGCGATTGACCTGTGCTGGTATATGATGGGCAAGCCGAAAGTGAAATCGGTGTCCGGCAACGTATACCACAAGCTGGGCAACCGCAGCCATGTGAAGAACTATTCTTTTTACAAAGCGGCCGACTATGACGCCAGCAAAAACACCGTAGAAGATATGGCGAACGCCTTGATCCGTTTTGAGAACGGAGCGTCGCTGCTCGTGGACGTAAGCTTTTCCCTGCATGCGAAGCAGGATGAAGCGGCGATCAAGCTGTTTGGTACGAATGGCGGCTTCGAAATCGATCCGGCTCTGGTCATCGTCACAGAGAAAAACGATACGATCCTGAACATTGAGCCGCAGGTGGACCATAAAGGCTTTAACTTTGCCGCCGCGTTCCAGAACGAAATCAATCATTTTATCGAAAATATTAAAAACGGCACGGTGCCGATCGCCACGGTCGACGACGGCGTGGAAATGATGAAAATTCTGAACGGTATTTACGAATCCTCTGAGAAGGGAGTCGAAATTCAGCTATGAAAATCGGAGTAAGCACATACAGTCTGTACCGTCCGATTCAATCGGGTGAAATCACGGTTCTGGGCGCGATCGAGAAAATCGCCGAGATGGGTGGAGAACACGTGGAAATCGTTCCGATCGGATACACCTTGACCGGGAATCCAGAGCTGGTGGATCAGATCGTGGCCAAGGCGAAGGAAGTCGGAATCGACGTATCCAACTATGCGATCGGCGCTAACTTCGCTGTGGACACCGAGGAGGCTTACCGTAAGGAAATCGAGCGCGTCAAAGGTGAAGTGGACATCGCCGCACGCCTTAGCGTGAAGCTGATGCGCCATGACGTAGCCAGCCGCCAAGACACATCCATCAAACAGTTCAACCAGGAGGTTGGACGTCTGGCGGAGGCATGCCGCGAAATCGCCGATTATGCGGCGCAGTATGGCATTACGACAAGCGTGGAAAACCACGGCTATTATATCCAGGCAAGCGACCGGGTACAGACGCTGGTTCAAGCCGTGGACCGGCCGAACTTCCGGACGACGCTGGACGTGGGCAATTTTATGTGCGTGGACGAAGATCCGGTGGCCGCCGTCAAGAACAACATTCCTTATGCTTCCATGGTGCACATCAAGGACTTTTATCTGCGGCCAGCCGCCCTTAATCCGGGTGACGGATGGTTCCGCACGGCCAGCGGGAATTTCCTGAGAGGCGCCATTGCGGGGCACGGAGACATCAACCTGCGCGAATCGATTCGGATCATCAAGGAATCCGGATTTGACGGGTATTTCTCGATCGAGTTTGAAGGAATGGAAGACAGCTTTCAGGGGACAAAAATCGGCCTGGAAAACGTCAAACGCTTCTGGAACGAGGTATAGGCCGGGAATCAAAGCAGCCAATCTTTTAAATGATTCAGCATAAACAAGGGAGAGGTGACTGGAATGAACAATAAAATCGGCGTTATTGTCGACAGCTTCCGGGTCGGGGTCCGGGAAGGACTGGCCAAGGCGAAGAAGGTAGGAGCGGACGGCGTTCAGATCTATGCCGTGAGCGGAGAAATGGACCCGGCTAACCTGTCTGCGGCGCAGCGCAAGGAACTGAAGAGCTATATCGAGTCCCTGGGACTGGAAATTTCGGCGCTGGTGGGCGACCTCGGCGGTTACGGTTTCCAGGATAAGACGGTCAACGCGGAGAAAATCGAGAAGTCCAAGCGGATTCTCGATCTGGCGGTAGAACTCGGAACCAGCGTAGTAACGACGCATATCGGACTTGTACCGGAGGACAAGAACAGCGAAATCTACCAAACGATGCACGATGCATGCGAGGAACTGGCTTCTTATGCCACCAGCATGAACGCTTTCTTTGCGATCGAAACGGGCCCTGAGCCTTCCGCACGACTGAAGGATTTCCTCGACGGGCTTGGCTCGAAGGGAGTATCCGTCAACTTCGACCCGGCAAACATGGTCATGGTTACCGGCGACGATCCGGCTGAAGGGGTACACAACCTGAAGGATTACATCGTACATACCCATGCCAAAGACGGTATCCGTTTAAAAGAAGTACCTGCCTATTACATCTATGAAACACTTGGCTTCGAGCCGCCTGCCAACGAGAACAATACTTTTGTTCCCGGGGAAGGGCAGTATTTCCGCGAAGTGCCGCTTGGCGAAGGCAGTGTGAACTGGCAGAGCTATTTGCAGGCGCTGAAAGATATCGGCTATCAAGGATACTTGACCATTGAGCGCGAGGTCGGGGAGGATCCGGAGGCGGACATTTCCAAAGCGGTGCAATTTTTGAAGCAGTTCCGGGGATAATCAGCCACTTGGCATGTATGAACCATTCCTCGAAAAATGAACGAATGACAAAACAGCGAATGCGATCGATAGGATCGGCATTCGCTGTTTTTTGCTTTTATTCATCTTCTGTGTTGACGGTAATGCTGATCGTTTCGGATACCCATTCCCGTTCATAGACGAATCCGTCGACTTCCGCCAGGGTCCGGAACAGAAAATAGCCGTTTATTTCCTCAAGCTGTCCGTCCACCGGATCGGGAACCTTGGCTGTATACCTGAACGTCAGTGAACCGCCAGGGTCCACGGAGCCCAACAGGACATCATGGGGAGGATTAACCGCTTTGCCGTTTACGATCACGGTGCCTGCCTGTAAAAGAATGGGATCCTGCATCCAGCCGATGAGAACCACGGACGCTCCTAAGCTTCCACGGTTATACAGTTTGACGGTAATCAGCAGTTCATCCCCTGGCTCAAGTACGTAATGGGCGGCATGTGCCGTTGCGGTCAGGCTGGGGGCAAGCAGCTCCACCATGACCGTTTCGGGCGAGGTGCGCTGGCGGACGATCCGGCCGTCGGGCAGGTGGAAGGCGTAAGATACGGTTGCTTCGTTTGGTACGCGCAGCGGGGCTGCAGACGGTATAAACGGGTCAACGCTTGCTTCATAAGTGATGCTTACTTGCTGCCCCGGAGAAAGGGTCCCCAGGAAGAGCCCATCCATCAATGGTGATCCTTCCAAGTTTTGACCATTTAGCCGGACGCTGCCCGGAACGAGGGATAATTCCTGGGGAAACGCATCCTGCAGCGTTGCATCTACCGCTTGGCTGCTCGTATTTTGCACCGTACATTCGTAACCGATCATACAGCCGATGGTTGCCCGGTTTCTGTTTGACTTCTTGCTGAGACTGACGTCAGGGTCGATCACGTTCACTTGAAGCTCATTGGCCATGGCCTTATACTCCATCCCATCAATGTAATACTTCAAGCAGCTTTGGATGACCAAGGAATCGGTGTCCACCATCCCGACTCTTAAGCTGGCCCTGATACGGATGGAAGCGCCGGGAGCGATCGTCCCGATCGGAATTCCATTTTCGGGCTGCACGTCCGGGTACAGGACTTCATTGATGACGACACTGCCCTGTACAAATGTTAATCCCGGTGGGAGCGTAATAAAGATCACCGCTTTGGATAGCGGTACACTCCCTTGATTCGTCACCAGAAGTTCGTAGAACAGTATATCTCCGATAAACGTTTGGAAGGTGCTGACGTCGGCGATTAGCGATACGGAAGAAGGTAGCACGGACAGCGTCACCGGGTTGGAGGCGATGGAGCCGCGTACCGTTCTTCCCCCGAGAGATTGGAACGAGTACTCAGCACGTCCTTCATTGGTGATTTGCAGCGATGGGGGGATCGCCACCACGATCGCCTGAAACACAACATACACCGAAGCATCAGGCCCCAGCATGCCGAGATCGATACCTGAACCGGGTTGAGCCCCCGGGACGGGGGCGCCGTTCTTCAAGACACTATTCGGAATAAACGACAAACCGGCTGGCAGCGGATCGTACAAGATCAAGCCGGCTTCGCGATTGCCATCATTGCGTATTGAAAAGCTGTAGGTCACCATTTGATTCAGCGAAACGACGCTATTTTGGACAAACTTGCTGAACTTCAGCAATGGGCCGATCCATGGCGTATCGACGGTATTGGAGTAGGCTACCGACTCGGCTCCACCAACGCTAAAGCGGACCATGGTTTGATTTTTTAAAATAAAATCAGATGTCAGCCCGGACTTCATAGAGTCGTCACCTGTACCTGGAACGTCACGATTACGGTGTCTCCAGCCCCGATGATGCCGACTGTAATGCCTGTATTCGGATTGGCGGTCGGTCTAGGCGTTCCGGCGACCGTAACACTGCCTGGTACAAACGCCGAACCTGTCGGTACCGGGTCAACAAGCACAACGCTGTTGACGGCTTCGATTCCGTTATTTGTGACGGCAATAGAGTACGTAATGATGTCTCCGACGACCGCGTCAACGGACGGTGTGCTTTTGACGACGGAAACGTCAGGCGACGAAACCGGAATCGTCAGCACGTTGGATAGGGAAGTTCCGGTAACGACCACCCCGTCCGGACGCGTAAAGGAGAAGTTCACGGTTGCCTGGTTCACCAGCTGCTGCGGGTTTGGCAGAATATCCACCGTCACTTCCATGGTAACGGTCACATGGACGGTCTGGCCAGGATTGATCGTACCGACGGAGAATCCGGTTGACGGGTCCGCACCTGGCAGCGGCACGCCGTTTACCTGAATACTGTTAGGGACAAAGACAGCTCCGTTAGGAACAGGGTCGGTTAATATTCCTGTCGCCGCAATGTTGCCTGTATTCGTCAGCGTTACCGTGTAAACGATCGTATCTCCAACCGTGGCGTTCGTCGTATTGGCCGTTTTGTTGGCACTGATAATTGCCTGATAGACAGGGACGGACGTAACGTTGGAGAACGCGGTGCCGGTGAATGCGCCAGAGTTGAACGTTACGGACGATTGGTTGGTCAGGTTGCCGTCGTCAGGGATGGACAGGACGGTTACGTTAAACGTCACGGTTACTACAGCACCAGGGGCGATCGTACCCAGCTGAATGCCGGCCGCCGGATTGGCCGAGGGCTGGGCAGTTCCGTTAACCGTTACGCTGCCAGTTACAAACTGGCTCCCTGCGGCGATCATATCCGAGAAGACTGCATTGGTGACATTTTCAATTCCATTGTTGGTTACAGTGATGGTATAAGGAACCACTGTGCCCACCGAAGCTTCAACAGCACCGGAAGCTTTGACGACGGCGACGTTTGGCGCGGATACCGGAATCGACAGCGTATTGGAGGCAAAAGAACCATTGATGACCCGAGAGTCCGGGAGCGTGAAGGTAAAGGCTGCGGTTGCTTGGTTGGTCAGCTGCTGGGTTGGCGGTACCGCATCAATAACTGCCGAGAATGTGACGACCGCACCTGTCACGACAACCCCAAGGGGGATTCCTGAGGCCGGATCGGCTCCCGGCACCGGCTGGCCGTTGAGAATTACGCTGTTTGGCACAAAAGTCGTTCCGGCAGGAAGTGTGTCCGTTAAGGTGACAGCTGCGCCGAAATTGCCTGCATTGTTCATGCTAACGGTAAATACGACCGTATCACCGACGGTTGCATTGGTCGTGTTGGCGGTCTTTTGCGCGGTGAAGATCGGCTCAAATACCGGGGTAGTCACGGTATTGGAGAAGGTGACCCCGGAGAAGGTACCCGACGTAAAGCTGACCGAAGACGTATTTGCGAGCTGCGCAGGCGTTGGCAGCGAGGTCACCGTGATATTAAAAGACACGGTAATCGTGGTCCCCGTAGCAATCGTGCCGATGATGATGCCTGTGGCTGGATTGGCCGCAGGCCGGGGTGCACCGTCGACTGTGACGGAACCGGGCACTAAGGCGGCACCAGGCGGAATCGGGTCGGTAAACAGGACGCTGCTGACCGTTTCAATCCCGTTGTTCGTGATCGTCGTCGTGTAAGTCGCTGTATCGCCGACCGTCAGCGCGGTTGACGGCGTGCTTTTGACGACCGTAACGTTGGGAGCGGATACCGGGATGGTCAGTATATTGGATACGGCGGTCCGGGTAAAGGAACGGCCGTCCGGAAGAATAAAAGTGCCTGAGACGGTGCCTTGGTTTACAAGCTGCTGCGGGGATGGCAGCGAAGTGATATTAACCGAAAATACGGCTGTCACCGCCTGTCCCGGATTGACGACGCCGACAGGTATGCCCGTGCTGGGACTTGCCCCCGGAATGGGTGCCCCGTTAACCAGAACGCTGTTTGCGACGAAAATGGTCCCTGACGGAATGTTGTCCGTTAACGTGATCTGAGCAGGATAATTTCCCGTGTTTCCGATCGAGAACGTATACGTGACGGTATCGCCTACAGTGGCATTTGCGGTACTTGCCGTCTTGGACACAGTTGGCACGGCGTTGAATACCGGAGTGGTCACGCTGTTGGAGTTGGCAAGTCCCGAGAAACTCCCTGACGTAAACGTTACAGTTGCTTGATTGCTGATGATCCCGCTGACGGGAACGGAATTTACGGTGACGCTGAAATTTACCGTGACAGTGGCACCGGGATCTAGCGGTCCGAGCGAGATGCCTGCGGATGGATTCGCGGTCGGGGCAGGCGTGCCGTTAATCGTTACGCTGCCGGTCACAAATGATGCGCCCGCCGGAATACTGTCGGTAAACTGGACGTTGTTGACCGTTTCGATCCCTTGATTGGTGGCCGCCACAGAGTAGACGAGGGTATCCCCAACGGTCGTCGAAGTCGTGGCCGACGTTTTGACCACGCTCACGTTCGGCGCGGATACGGGAATCGTAACGGTGTTGGATAATGCGGAGCCAGTCAGCGTCCGGCCGTCAGGCGGCGTATACGTAAAATTGGCTGTCGCCTGGTTCGTGATGAATTGCGGGCTCGGCAGCGAGTTGATCACCACCACAAAAGTCACAACTGTGCTTGCTCCGGGCGCGAGAGTCCCTAGATCGATGCCGGCTCCCGGGGATGCACCCGGTATTGGAAAGCCGTTTACGATGACGCTGTTGGGAGTAAACGTAGTCGATGCCGGGATCGTATCTGTCAGCGTAACGGCTGCTCCGAGATTGCCGCTATTACTGACCGTTACCGTGTAAGTAACGGAATCACCGACGGTGGCATTGTTCGTATTGGCACTTTTGGTCACAGCGATTTGCGGTTGTATGACAGGCGTCGTCGTAATGTTCGAAGACGCGGTTCCTGAGAACGTGCCAGATGTAAAGCTTACGGTTGACTGGTTGTTGATTTGCGATGGAATCGGCATGGTTATCCTCACCTCAAAAGTTACGGTAGCCGCAGAACCAGGGGTCAGGGTACCGATTGAAATGCCCTCGGACGGAACTGCTGACGGGCGCGAGGTACCGTTAACAATTACGCTTTGAGGAATAAACGAAGCGTTTGAAGGAACGTTGTCGATCAGGTTGACGTTGTTGACATTGGACGTTCCGTTATTCGTGACCGTGCTTGAAAAAGTCAGGACATCTCCAACGACAACATTCGGCCTCGAGGCTGTTTTGACAACGCTAACGTTCGGAAGCGCTACTGGAATCGTTACCGTATTGGACGCTGCAGATCCCGTAACTTGCCTGCCGCCCGGTAATGTATAGGTATAGGATGCCGCCGCCTGATTCGTAAGCTGTCTCGACGCGGGCAGGGAAGTAATCGTAACAACAAAGCTGACCGTTACCGCAGTGCTTGCCGCGAGAGAACCCAGAGGAATTCCGGTCACGGGACTAACGCCTGGAACGGGATTGCCGTTAATGAGCACGCTGTTTTCAATAAATACGGAGCCAGGCGGAATGTTATCGGTCAGCGTGACGGCAGCAGCCGTGTTGCCGGTATTACTTACTTGAAACTGGTAGGAAAACGTGTCACCGACCGTGGCGTTTAGCGTACTGGCCGATTTCACGATGTTGATGACCGCCAAGAAGACGGGGATAACCAGCGTGTTGGACAGGGAGGTACCGCCAAAGGTGCCGGACGTAAAAGCGACGCTGGCCCGGTTACTCAGCTGCCCTGTACCTGTCAGGGAATTGACGCGGACTTGGAACGTTACGACGGCAGAGGCCCCTGCACCCAAAGATCCGACGGATACGCCGTTTGCGGGATTTCCGCCGGGAACCGGGGTTCCGCCTACCGTCACGCTCCCGCTGATCAACGATGTCCCCTCGGGTATCGGGTCCGATACGATGACATTGCTCACAGGCCCGATCCCGTTATTGGTCGCTGTAATGGTGTAGGTTATAACGTCCGATACGGTCGCCGCCGACGTGTTGGCGCTCTTGACCACTGTCACGTTTGGCGCCGAGGCCGGAATCGTCAGCGTGTTGGAGGTTGCCGATCCCAACAGGCTGCGCCCGCTTGGCAGCTGGTAGTTATAACTGGCTGCTGCCGTATTGGCCAGCGACGGCGGAGAAGGGAGCGAGTTCAGCACGACCTGGAAAGTGACGGTAACGGAGCCCCCTGCTCCCACAGTCCCTGCGCTTATGCCTCCGGTTGGAGTGGCCCCGGGCACTGTTGCTCCTCCAACCGTAACCGAGTTCGCTACGAAGCTGGTTCCTGCAGGAATGTTATCGGTCAGTGTAACCTGGGCTGCCCGGTTCCCGCTGTTCCGGACCAAAAGCGTGTACTTAATCGTGTCGCCAACCGTGGCGCTTGAGGTTGAGGCGCTTTTGGCAATGGTGATGACCGGCTGATAGACGGGGGTCGTAATCATGTTCGACACCGACGTCCCTTGAAAGGCACCTGAGCTGTACGCTACGGTCGACTGGTTTGACAAGGCCCCGGATGCGGGGACGGATTGAACGGCAATCTGAAAAGTTACCGTAACGGAGCTTCCTGCTGCCAGAATTCCCAGGGATACGCCGCTGGCGGGATTAGCTGATGTCACCGCTGTGCCGCCGACGGTTACACTACCGGGTACGAAGGCGGCACCGGAAGGGATGGCATCGGTGAATACGGCATTCGTCACGGCTTCTGTACCGTTATTGGCTACTGCAGACGTATAGGTCAGCGTCTCTCCTACAGCAATATCCGAGAAGTTAGCGCTCTTCGTAACCGTAATATTCGGCAGGGTTACCGGAAGCGTGAGCGTGTTCGACGATGCAGAACCCGATATCGTTCTTCCCGCTGAAGGCGTGAACGTATATGCAGCAACGGCCTGGTCGACAAACTGCGGTGGAGAGGGCAGAGAGTTCACCTGTACCCGAAACGTTACCGTCGCAGATGATCCCGCTCCAATACTGCCAATCGCGACCCCAGCCGCCGGATTCGCCCCTGCAATGACGGTTCCGTTAACCGTGAACGTGCCGGTAACGAAAGAACTGCCTGTCGGGATGTTGTCGGTGAGCGTGACATTTGCGGCGATATTTCCGGAATTGGCCACCAAAATGGTGTATGTAACGGTGGAGCCTACCGTCGCATTGGTCCGGTTGGAACTTTTAGTCAGCGTAAGGGCCGGCGACACGACGGTAACAGTGACCGCATTCGATGGGATTACGCCGGTAATCGTCGGCCCGCCGGCAACGCTTTGGAAGGAGAAGGAGGCGTTCGCTGTGTTGACTAACTGGTTGGAGGATGGTTGTGCCGTTACCGTTGCCCGATAAGTGACCGTTGCTGTAGTGCCAAAGTTTAACGTCCCTAGCGGTGCTCCTGCAACAATATCGTAGGTCGGGCGGGGTATACCCCCAACCGTTACACTGCCGCTGACGAAGCTCAATCCCGCCGGCAGTGCATCAGAAAGGACAACGCTGTTGGCATTGGCGGTACCTGTATTGCTTACCGTCACCGTATACGTGATGACATCGCCGACAACGGCAGTCGTCGTGCTGGAGCTCTTGGCTACGGTGATGACCGGCGCGTTGATGTCCACTTGAATCGCATTCGCGTTTACCGCATAAGCATCTCCTGAAGTCGTGAGAATCAGTACTGCTGAAGACTGGTTGTTGACAAGCCGGGAGGAGACGTCGACATTCGTGATATCCCAGCCCTGACGGCCCCCAATGATGTTGCTTCCGGGCGCTCCGTTGGTCTGATTGCGGGTACCGAACGTCCCGGTCGTATTCAATTGGCCGGCATCGTTGTTAATCTGGGATGCGAAAAAGTTGTTGGCAAAGTTGTTAGGGCCCGACAAGGCGGAAGCCGTGTTAGATGTCGGGCCGAACAATGCCTGGTCACCGGTCCGGTTGGCATCGCCTTCCTGGGCGCTGAACAGCGCTCTGCCCCCCAGCGCGCCCGAAACCGGGGTAGCAAACCCCGTCAGGGTCGTCGTAACCGGGTCGGAGTTGGCTTGAACCAGGACGGCGCCCGCACGGATCGACATGTTCCGGAAGGGAAGGGAGGGATTCTGGTAAATGACACCCAGCGTCCATCCGGAATGATTTCCTGTAGGATCGTTAGCGATGACGATGGTTCCCACAACGCCGCCGGTCGTATAAGTACCTGCACCTCCTTGCTGAACCAGCGATGTAACATTCGCGGACCGGACGTACGCCGTCATTCCGTTTCCGAAATCTATGGAATTGGCGGTTGCCGGATCGGGAGTAACGCTGTTCGTGCCTGCCGGCGTAATAAACGTAACGGGATTGTTAATTGAGCTGCTGAGATTAACGCTGCCTGAAATAATGTAAGATCCGCCCCAGATCAGTTCGGCATATAAAACCGTACTTCCGGTGGGAAGGGATAATACAGCCGAAGAGCTGTTGCTCTGAAAAGCGTTCGTCGTTCCTGCCGGATAGCTTCCAAAAACCGAGCTGGTGTTGGTCGTCGCAAACGCGCCAATACTGTCGAGCGTTCCCGGAACGCCCGTCGTGTCCGATCGGCTGAGTCCGAGGGTATTCCCGGTAAACGTGACCGCTCCCGTAGCATTGAAAGTTGCTCTAACGATTAGAGGAATATGATCACCCCCTTTGTGTCAAATCCGGAAGAGACGAAAGAAAGGACCTGAACAACAGAATGGCACAATTCAAGGTATGAAGAATGAACCGGGGGTATGTGAAATTGCGGGGCTGAAATAAAAAACTTATCATTCCGATCGCACAAAAAAGATCCGCAAGCTTATCCACACACAGCGATCTCATCCAAAATGAGAGGTTTGTGGCAGACCTTGCGGATCATCGGTGGGCTTTGCGGATTTTATAGACACATTTTCGGTCGCCCATGGCGAGACACTCGTCGCGGGATACCTCGGCCCCGAGCAGCGATTCGAACAGCTTCAGCTCGCAGGCGCATGCATGATTGTATTTTTTCGCAATTTGCGATATCGGACAATTATGCTCGAATAAGGTATATTCATCTTCATTGTTTTTTTGAAGCTCAACCATATAGCCGTTTTCGTTTTGAATTTCGGCCAGCTGTTCGACCTTTTCGGCAAAGTCCTTGCCTTCCATTTTACCGGCATGGTTTTTCAGCAGCGATTCTCCCCGACGGTCAAAGAGGTGGTTCACCATTTCCGTCCCTGCATCCTGCTCGAGTTCCCCGAGAAGATCCAGCGTAAGCGAATGATACTTGTTGGGAAAAAAATCTTCGGCCTGCTCTGTCAGACGATAGATCGCGGAAGGCCTTCCCATCGGCTGCCGAATCGTCTTGGATTCGATCAAGCCTTCTTTTTCTAGCGTGTTGATATGGCGTCTGACCGCCATGCTGGTGATACCAATAAACTCCGTAATTTCCTTTGCACTGAGTTCGCCTTTGGTTTTCAGCATCTGCAGTATTTTGTCCCTGGTTGAAATATCCAGCTGTTGATTCATGTTAACACCGCCTATTCACTGATCCGGGCCATACATTTCTTGGTAAAAATGAATTCAAAGTATAAACAGCCTGTCGATTTGGAAATCAACAGGCTGAACCAATCGCAAATCGTCAATTATTTGGATTTGTAGAAGTTTTCCGCTTTTTGGATCATATGTTTTTCTTCTTCCGGAAGATCGGTATCATAGTATACCGCACCTACCGGGCAGGCAACTTCGCAAGCACCGCATTCGATGCAAATATCCGAGTCAATAAAATATTGATCCGGACCTTCCTCGATACAATCGACAGGACATACATCCACGCAATCAGCCGCTTTTTCGTCTATGCAGGCTGAAGTAATTACATAAGACATTTGTTTCACCCTTTCAAATTAATTAAATATCATGGTTAATAATTCTCTGAGCCAAATTCATAAAAATACGCCATTGCTCGCTGTCATCCCCAAATACGGCCGGGGACTTATCCGGGTCCGCCGACTGGCCGGGCGCAGAAAGCGGGATCTCGGCCAGCAGCTTGGTGTTGAGCTGCTCCGCGAGAGCAGCTCCGCCGCCTGTGCCGAACAGATCATGCCGCTGACCGGAGGGGTCGGTAAAATAAGACATGTTCTCGATGACTCCGAGGATTGGATGGTTGGTCTGAATCGCCATCTCACCGGCCCTGGCAGCAACATGATTGGCAGTAGGGTGAGGCGTGGTCACCAAAATTTCCGAGCACTGCGGAATTTTATTGTGAACATCCAAGGCAATATCACCTGTACCCGGAGGAAGGTCCAACACGATGAAATCGAGCGGACCCCATTCCACTTCATTCAGGAACGTGCCGAGCATCTTGCCCAGCATCGGGCCGCGCCAGACGACGGGCTTGTTGCCTTGTACGAAAAATCCGGTCGAAATAACCTTGATTCCGTGCCGTTCTACCGGTACGATTCGGTTATTATGCTTCTTCGGAAGATCATGAATTCCCATCATTTCCGGAATACTGTAACCATAGACATCCGCGTCGATGATTCCTACGCGTTTCCCCTGCTTGGCCAGTGCCGTAGCCAGGTTGACGGTTACCGTAGATTTGCCGACACCGCCTTTGCCGCTGGCGATCGCGATGAACGTCACGCCAGAATCGGCGGCGACGAGCGGGGAATTCATCAGCGTTGGTGCACGGCGTACCGATTTATTCAGCTTAATTGCTATAATATCATTTTTTTCTTCATTTGAAATGGCTTTAAACCGGATATGCACGTCCGCGATGCCGATTCCCTTCAAGGCGCTGACAATCTGTTCCCCGATGCTTTCTTTGCTTGCGGACATGACGGGATCCAGAAGCACCGATAGAGCGGCATGATCCTTATTGATTGTAATATCCCGGATCAAGCCGAGCTCAGCAAGGGGGCGCTCATGCTCATGGTCTTTCAAATGGGTCAGGGCAGCGACCAGGTCTTCTTTGGTCATGGTTGATCACCTTCATTCTCTATCTATGATAGATTGAACTGGTGCATGAAACGTCGTTTCTTCAGTCCATTCTATCCCTATTACAGTATGGCTCAAAACAGCAGTACAGACCTTCTGTAGATAAAACCGGCGATTTCGAGCCCTTTTACGGATCTGTTCCCGTCGTGTTTTCCCATTACAGAACAGGTATGTACTATTATCAGAGTAATTGTAGTTCACACGGGTAATATAGTCAACATATATGTATATAAAGTAAAGAATATTTACGGAACAAGTATTGACAAAGGGAACGCTCAATTATAATAATTAGTATACGTTTATGTTTACTAATTAGGGGCTCACACCCGTGAAGGGAGGTTCAATTCCCCATTGGACTCGAATATGAATCAGGATCCCGGACAACCGGCGGATCAGGGGAATCGGGAAGCGCGCCCGACGTCTTTTTATGAGCAAATGGGCGGCGCAGACACGATGAAGGCGCTGGTGGAAGCCTTTTATCCCAAAGTGGTGGAGCACCCGCTGCTTGCTCCGCTGTTTCCGGAGAATATATTGCCTGTCATGAAGAAGCAGGAAATGTTTTTGACCCAGTATTTCGGAGGTCCTCAGTTATACACGATGCAGATGGGCCATCCCCGCATGCGGGCTAGGCATCTTCCGTTTGCCATCACGCCAAAGCGCGCGGAAGCCTGGATCGGATGCATGCAGCAGGCTATGGAAGAGGTTATTGAGGATGAAATGCTGCGCCAGCAAATGATGGAGCGGCTTGCGATGACCGCATTCTTTTTCGTCAATACGGATGAAGGCGAAGTCGAATATTAAGGAAACTACAAACAGAAAAGGAGTTAACATCATGAAGCTGGTTGGAATATCTGGCGCGATCATCGGCAGCAAGACGGCTCTTGTGGTGAACAAAGTGCTGGAAGAGGTCAAGAAGCAGTATCCCGATGTGGAGACGGAGCTGCTCGATATGAAAGATTATGATGTACAGTTCTGTGACGGACGCGATCCATCGGCATATACTGGCGACACGAAAAAAGTGATCGATGCGGTCATTTCCAGCGATTTTTGCTTGATCGGAACACCGATCTACCAGGCGTCGATGTCCGGCGTGCTGAAAAACCTGTTCGACCTGATTCCGGTCACGGCGCTGCAGCAAAAGGTCGTAGGATTCGTCGCCACAGGCGGAACGTACCAGCATTATCTGGTGATTGAGAACCAGCTGAAGCCGATCGCGGGATTTTTCCGTTCTTATGTGGCGCCAGGCTATGTCTACGTCCATGATGATCATTTTAACGAATATAAAGAGATTACGGATCCGAACGTGTTGGAGCGGATTGAGCGGCTGGCCCACGAGCTTGTCTTTATGCAAAAACGGCTGAAAGGTTCGGAATAAGACCTGTCCCCAAAGAAGCGTACATATTTTAGCGTTGGATGAGTCCTGATCGAAAAGATCGGGGCTTTTTTTGTCGTATCTTCCTCCAATATGTCGTATAATAGATCCGGGTATGATAGATTTATAGATTGATAGAAAGCCGTGGTCTTGAATCACGCGGTATTATTTGAGGTGAACACATGCGAAAATGGGCAACATTGATCGTCGCGGTTATCATTGTTGGCGGCGCGCTGATCTATTTTGCGAACAGCAGAGGAACGGCCAAGGATGAGGCGACCGTACAGAATCCTCCGGCTCTCGCCCAATCGGGCGGCGGAGACCAAAGCGATAATGGCGGTACAGTAGATCCGGAAGGCACCAGCGGAGACGGAGATACTGCATCGGATAACGGCAGCACATCGGATACGGAAGGAACGAGCGGTACCGGTAGCGATGCCACGGGAGGCGCCGGTGACGGCACGACCGGTCAGAATGCCGGACAAACGGATGATGGCAAGGATTCCGCTGCAACCGGCGGCAATTCAGGCCAGGATGCAGGGAATGGATCGGACGAACCCGCTGGCCGAACATCGGACAACAGTGAATTTGTCAATACGTACGACGTTGAGCATGTCGTATCCAATCCGACAAGCGATACGGTACTCGTCAATAAAACGTATCGTTTGCCGGAAGGTTACGTTCCGCCGGACCTCGTCTATCCTGACGTAGCATTCACGTTTTCGGAAAAAATAGATAAGCGCAAAATGCGCAAAGTGGCTGCAGACGCTCTGAAAGAGCTGTTTGACGCTGCCAAGCAGGACGGCGTGTACTTAGCCGGTGTATCGGGCTACCGTTCCGAATCCCGTCAGACGACGCTGTATAATAACTATGTGGATCGGGACGGCGTCAAAGCGGCGGATACCTACAGCGCTCGTCCGGGCCACAGCGAGCATCAAACCGGTCTGACCATTGACGTGTCGGGAACCGACGGCAAATGCGCCGCGGAGAGCTGCTTTGCCGGCACGAAGGAAGCGAAATGGCTTGCTGACCATGCTTACGAATATGGCTTTATAATCCGTTATCCGGAAGGAAAAGAATCGATTACCGGCTACAAATACGAGCCATGGCATATTCGCTACGTCGGCAAAGACATTGCCGAAGACGTGACGAAGAAGGATATCACGCTCGAGCAGTATTTTGGAAGCGCGGTTCCGGTATCCAAATAAAGCAGGCTGCAATAAACAGCAGAAAGTTATGAAGGAAGCCCAGTTTATGCTTCTGATCATGACATTCTGCTGTTCTTTGTTGGGTTTGTCCAAATGGAAGCTGTATCGCACCAGGGCAAGGCTCATTTGCGTTTTTTTTCAGCGATGTGTACGATGGAATTTGCGGGTTTAACAAAATATCAGGCTGATGCCAATGATGAATATAGAAGGGTTGTGTCATGATTATGGATTCCGATTTGAATATTAAATTAACATCTTATTCCAGTAAGGGCGGATGCGGCTGCAAAATCGGCCCTGCCGATCTTAGCCAAGTACTTCGCGGCCTGCCGCCGGCAGCGCATGATCCGAATCTGCTGGTCGGGCTCGATACGAGCGATGACGCTGGCGTATACAAGCTGAATGACGATTTGGCGCTTGTACAGACGCTTGATTTCTTCACGCCGATCGTGGACGATCCGTATTCTTTTGGTCAAATCGCCGCGGCGAATGCGTTAAGCGATATTTATGCGATGGGCGGAAAACCGCTGACGGTGCTCAATATCGTCGCCTTCCCGATATCCACGCTGGATAAACGCGTGCTGACCGAAATTCTCCGTGGAGCGGGGGATAAAGTCAAGGAAGCGGGCGCCACGCTCGTTGGCGGACATTCGATTGACGACAAAGAGCCGAAATTCGGTTTATCGGTCACCGGACTGGTGCATCCTGATAAAGTAAGAAGCAACGCGGGAGCTCGGCCCGGAGACAAGCTCATCCTGACCAAGCCGATCGGCGTGGGCATCATGACTACTTCGATCAAGAAAGATCAGCTCACCCCGGAAGAAATCCGGCGGGTGACGGAAGTCATGTCGACGCTGAACAAGAAAGCGGCAGAAATTATGGAAGGCTATGAAGTCCATGCCTGCACCGATGTCACCGGGTTCGGCTTAATGGGCCACTCGCTTGAGATGGCCAAAGGCAGTGGGGTGGAAATCAGGATTCGCAAGCGGGATGTTCCCGTCCTGCCGCGGGTTCGTGAGCTTGCGGAGCAGGGACTGGTTCCAGGTGGATCCAAAAATAACTATGCGCATGTGCAGGACCATGTGATTTTCCCGGAAGAGATGGACGAGACAGACCGGTACATTTTGTGCGACGCGGTTACCTCCGGCGGCTTGCTCATTTCCGTAGGGCCGGATGAAGCGGAGCGTCTGCTTCAGGAGCTGGTGGATGCCGGCGTGGAAGCGAAACTTATAGGTGAGGTTACCGCACAACATAGCGGGCAAATTGTGATTGAGTAAGGAGCTGTATCATGTTTCAGGATATACAGATCGAGAAGCTTAATGAACTGAGAGCGAAAAATGAAATCACCGTCATCGATGTCCGGTCCCCGTCCGAGTATGCGGAATCAACGATTCCGGGAAGCATCAACATCCCTTTCTTCAATGATGAAGAGCGGGCGGAGATCGGCACGCTGTACAAGCAGGTGAGCACCCAGGCTGCGAAGGAGCGGGGCCTCGAGATTGTGTCCGCGAAGCTGCCTTCCTTCGTAAAGCAATTTGCTGAAATTCAAGGGAATAAGGCGGTATTCTGCTGGCGCGGCGGCATGCGGAGCCGTACGACGGCGACGGTGCTGTCCCTGATGGGCATTCATGTGCACCGGCTTGAGGGCGGCTACCGGACTTACCGCAAATGGGTGGTCGACACGCTTCAGAGCATGGACTTTGCTCCGGACGTGTACGTGATCCATGGCAACACCGGAACGGGGAAAACCTTGATTCTCCGGGAACTGCAGGAGAAGGGCTACCCGGTCGTTGATCTTGAAGGGATGGCGGGGCACCGCGGTTCCATTTTCGGCGAGATTGGCCTGAAGAGCAGCAATCAAAAGACCTTCGATGCCCTGCTTGTGGAGTCCCTGATCCGATATCAGGATTCTCCGTACATTCTGCTTGAGGCGGAGAGCAAACGGATCGGAAAGGTGGTCCTGCCTGAATTTCTGGTCCAGAAGAAAGAGCTGGGGCGGCATATCGTGCTCGAAGCTCCGGTTGAGCTGCGGGTGAAGCACATTTTGGACGATTACCTCCCGTGGGAGTATCCTGCGGAAAGCCTGCTTGCTTTCTCAAAGATCAAGTCGCGGATCCATACGCCGATCGCCCAGGAAATCGAATTCAGCATGCAGCAGGGAAATTATGGGGCAGCCGTGAGACTGCTGCTGGAATACTATTACGATCCGAGATATGCGCATACCACCGAGGCTTACGGCGAAGCTTTCCATCAGGAACCGGTACTTGCCATCGGGTCGGTTGAGCAGGCGGTACAGCTGGTCGAGGAACGGATTCAGAGAGACCAGGAGCATGTCCAGGCAGCGGCGGAAGATGTACAAGAGAAAAAGCATCAATCCGTATAAAATTTAGGAATGGGAAGGGCCAGGGACTGGTTCACCCGTATAATGCAAAAGAAGGAATGCGCTGATGAGCGCATTCCTTCTTTGTTTAAGAGATCAGAAAGTATAGGATTCGGAGCCTCCGCTTCCGGATCTCGCA
>NZ_JACVTM010000019.1:0-110840 GCF_016624415.1 Paenibacillus sp. S28
TTTTTTTTTATTAAACCCTGCGTTTTTTTCTGCCCGGGGGGGGGGGGGGCGCCCCCCCCACGCTCCATACATCATATAGTACAAGTATAGCTTGCTTTGGCAAGCGAATAAAGAAAGATGTATCTAAATGAGGCCGGGGTTATACCGTGTTGGTTAAAACTTAAGCGCGCTCGCCCAGCAGCTGTTCGTTCTGTGCGATCAGCTTGGCGCGCTGGGCCGCATTATCCAGCGAACGGAACTCATCCCCCGGCGTGTTGAACGTGTAGTCGACCAGCCGGTCTACCGTCGTCGTGGCCACGTGGATGCGGGTATCGCTTGAAGCATAATAAATAAAGACCTCATTCTTCTCGTTGACGACGGCTCCGTTGCAGAAAATCACGTTCGAGACGTCCCCGACGCGTTCGTCATCGTACGGTGCGATGAAGTGGCCGCCTGGCTTAGCAATAACCTTGGCAGGATCGTCTAAGCTGGTCGCAAAGGTATACAGCACATAGCGGAGACCCGCCGCCGTGTTGCGGACGCCGTGGGCGATATGGATCCAGCCGCGGTCGGTTTTGATGGGAGCGGGCCCTTGGCCGTTCTTCACTTCGTACACCGTATGATACCGGCGCTCGTCGATCACCGTCTCCTGGTCAATGACCGGATTCAGGATGTTATCGCATAACCCGAAAGCAATGCCGCCGCCCGAACCGGTGGAGATGAAGCCGTCCTGTGGACGTGTGTAGAACGCATACTTGCCGTCCACGAATTCCGGATGAAGGACCACATTCCGCTGCTGCGGTGAACCGGTCTGAATGTTCGGCAGACGCTCCCAGGTTTTGAGGTCCCGGGTGCGGACAAGTCCCGCCTGCGCTACAGCGCTCGACGTATCGTAAGCCGGTGCATCCGGGTCCTTCTGCTCGGAGCAGTAGATCCCGTAAATCCAGCCGTCCTCATGCTTGACGAGGCGCATGTCGTACATATTCGTTTCGTTCGGGTCGATATCGTCCCAGACCAGCGGTTGATCCACGAAGCGGAAGTTATCGATTCCAGTCTCGCTCTCAGCCAGGGTGAATATCGATTTGCGGTCCAGGCCCTCGGTCCGTACGACCAGAATATATTTACCATCGTGATAAATAGCTCCCGGGTTCAGCGTGGCGTTAATGCCCAGCCGTTCCATAAAGAACGGATTGCGCTCGGCATCCAGGTCAAATCTCCAATGGATCGGCACGTGGTGGCGAGTGATCACAGGGTACTTGTATCGGTCATAGACTCCGTTGTAAAACTCCGTATTCCGCTCATTGGGCCGGGACAACAGTTCCTCCTGGCGGGAAGCCAGCTCGGCATATTTTTCATGGATCATGCTTCATTCATCCTTTCAATCATTTCGATACAAAATCGGCTGTTATGATAAGGGCACTTCCAAGGTCCGGCTATTTCGCGGCGGTCCGGCTGCCCGTCCGCCTGAACCGACCAATACCATTCGCCGCCGCCTCTAGGGTCAATGATATGGGTCTTCGTATACGTCCACATCCGGTCGATCAGATCCAGAAAACGGGTATCGCCCGTCCGCTGATAGGCGTTGTAGAAGCCGACCATGGACTCGGCCTGCACCCACCAAATGCGGGTATCGTCGATGCGGTCGCCGTGCTGCTCGTTCATCAGGGAGCCGTCTTCCGAGACTGCGGTATCGGCGATCTGATAAGCGATGTCTACCACCATCTTCGCGTAATCGGCATGGTCGGAACCGATGGCTTTCATCGCATCGTCAATGAGCCAGCTGGCCTCAATGTCATGGCCAAACGAGGTCAGGTCCAGCAGGGAGTTCCAGCTCCGGTCAAAAAACACATTCAGGCGCTTTTTCTCTGGATCGTAAATCCGGTTGTAGAGCATGGACAGCAAATTCTCCAGTGCGGAGCGGACCCGGGGATCCGGCCATACGCGATACAGCGTCGTATACGCCTCAAGCACATGAATGGTGGTGTTCATTGTGATGTCCGCGTTCAGCCCATTTTCGCTGAGCATTTCGTTCGGCTGCTCATGCCACTCGCGGTCAAACTCTTCCTTATAAGCCTGAATGCCGGTATCGTAGCCCTTCTCTTCAATCAGCCCGAAAAGCTCGCGTGCCAGCTCAAGCGCCTCCGCATCGCTGGTGGCCCGGCTGTATTCGCTAAGCGAGTAGACGGCGAAAGACTGGGCATACACATGCTTGCGCGTGTCCAGCGGCTGTCCCTCATGATCGACCATCCAGTACATGCCGCCGTACTCCCGGTCAATGAGCCGGTCCCTCAAAAACGAATAGGCATGCTTTGCATGGGATGCCCACACTTCTTCGCCCGTTACCCGGTAGGCTGCGGAAAAAGACCATAGCTGGCGAGCGGTGGCGATCCCTCCCTTGGGAGCCAGAGTGTCCGTTTGCAGGTTTACGCTCACTTCGCCGTAATATCCCCCATGCCGGTCATCCCGCAATCCCGCCCAAAAGGGGAGGATATGCTCGGTCCATTCCCTGCGGATTTCCTGTTCAATGGATTTCAACGCCCAACACACTTCCTTTTATTAAGTTATCGTTAACTTTACAAATTAATATTAATAATCCGGTAACGATATTGTCAATGAGAAAAGAGGAATAACGAAGTTATACAAGAAACCGCAGCAGATAGAGTGGGGATGCTCTCTTTTTTTGAATATAAGGTGATACAGAAAAAGGTGCCTGATATTTCGCTAAATAACTTAAACGTTTAGGTAATGTAAGACGGATTAAGTCGCACGGGAAAAGGTAAAAATTTCATGACGGCAAACGGGAAGAGAACCTGTTTAAAATTTTTTCATGCGGTTAAATACATGTCGTGAAAGAAATTCCCAAAAATTCAGAGGAGTGATTGATCATGGCAAATAACCAAAATGGCAAAATGAGTCCGGAAGAACGAGGCCGTATGGGTGGAGAAGCCACGGCGAAAAATCATGACAAAGAATTTTATCAGGAAATCGGCCGCAAAGGCGGAGAGGCTACAGCCGAGTCGCATGACAAGGACTTTTACCGTAAAATCGGTGAAAAAGGCGGCGAAGCCCGTGCGCGTCAGCGTGACAACGATTAATACGATGACCCCCTAAATTGGAATATGACATTAGGGTACGCGGCGCTTAAAGTCGGCTTTTCGAAAGAAAACTGGACCCGGCGATCCGTAGAACCCAAGCCTAAGAATAAAGCCCGAGAAATCTCGGGCCTTATTCTTTTTGTTTTGCAAAAAAACGATTGAACTTTGGAATCAGACTTGATACTATTGCCCTTAAATACATAAAGGGTGGATATATATGGAAAATATTGACGGAGATTTGGTGATCAGCACCGACAAGTCGAAACTGGACGTGGAAAAGGTTTGCGATTTTCTGTCGCGGAGCTATTGGGCGAATAAACGGCCCAGGGAAAGAATCCTGAAGTCGATCGAAAACTCGATTTGCTACGGGGCTTACATCGGAGACAGGCTGGTCGGTTTTGCGCGGGTCGTGACCGACGGGGCCACGATGTATTGGTTGTGCGACGTGTTTGTGGATGAGGAATACAGGGGGCACGGCATCGGGAAAAAGCTGGTCGGCACGATTACCAATGCCGATGAGTTCAAAGATTTGAACGGGCTGCTTGGCACCAAAGATGCGCACGGTTTATACGAACAATACCATTTTACAAGAATGGAAATGATGCGGCGTATGGCGGATTACATCAGAAATATGGATAAGGGCGGCTCCGTATAAAACGGTCCGTATCGATCAGAGAGGGTGAGGGGAATGGGGGAAAACGTCTATCAAGACCTCCCCGTGCTGGAAACCGCTAGAACCGTGCTTCGTAAAATATCAATCCGGGACGATCGTGATATATTTGCGTATTGTTCGGATGAAGAGGTGGCCAAATACACGACGTGGTACACGCATGCATCGCTCGAAGATTCCCTGGGGTATATTGTAAGGATTCTCCAGAGGTACAGCCAGCAGCAGGTGGCCCCATGGGGAATTCAGGACAAAGCATCGGGAAGGCTCGTTGGAACTTGCGGGTTTGTAGGCTGGGATGTGCATCATGCGAAGGCCGAGCTGGGGTATGCCATATCGAGGGACTTTTGGGGTCAAGGATACATGACCGAAGTCGTGAAACGCATCATTGATCTGGGGTTGAACCAGATGGATCTGGTGCGGATCGAAGCTCGCTGCCACCCGGACAATGTGGGCTCCTCGCGCGTCATGGAAAAGTCGGGCATGCAGTTCGAAGGCCTGTTAAGAAAAAGCATTTATACGAAAGGCGTCCATCAGGATTTGAAGATGTATGCCCTAGTTAGATAGAATAGAGAACCATCGCTAGAAGATTCAGGCGGAAAGGAGAACGAAGCGTGGAACGAAACTATCAATCTACCGTGATCGAATTAACCCAAGGAGACATTACTCGCGCTGAAGTGGATGGCATCGTGAATGCCGCGAATTCGAGCCTGCTGGGCGGAGGCGGCGTCGACGGGGCCATTCATCGTGCCGGCGGGAGCGAAATTCTTGAGGAATGCAAGAAAATCCGGGCTAGACAGGGAGGCTGCCCCGTAGGCGAAGCCGTGATCACGACGGCTGGCCGGCTGCCGGCCAAATATGTGATTCATACTGTGGGGCCCGTGTGGAACGGCGGACAGCATGAGGAAGAGGCCAAGCTGCACAGCTGCTATATCCAATCGCTTGCGCTGGCTGATCAGTACGAGCTGGAAAGCGTAGCTTTTCCAAACATTAGCACGGGAATCTATGGTTTTCCCAAGACGTTGGCGGCGCCGACCGCTATCCGTGCGGTGAAAGAGTTTCTATCGGCTCATCCGCAGACCTCTATCAAGAAGGTGCAGTTCGTTTGCTTTGACAAGGAAAATGAAGAGATTTACCGGAAACTGTTAGAACAGGATGCCGAACTGCTCATTCGCCATTATATCGAAGCTTATAACACATTTGACATCGAGGGGATGTTAAGTGTGCTTCATCCGGATGTCATTTTCAGAAATATCGTCGGTAACGAGGTTTCGGTGGAAACGAATGGACTGCAGTCATTTCGGGCTTTGGCGGAAAAGGCGACAGCCCTGTTTTCGACCCGGCATCAAACTATCTTGGAGCTTCGGGAGATAAACGGCCGGATTGAGGCGGACATTGATTACACAGGTGTGCTGGCGTCGGATCTTCCTGACGGTGTAAAGGCTGGAGATACCATTCGGTTACAAGGAAGGTCGGTCTTTACGGTCAAGGATGGAAAGCTGTCTCTTATCGAGGACTACAGCTAATCATAAAAGCAGAGCTCTAACGATTTACTATAGAAAGAGATGGCAAACATGAATTTTCAAACATCCAGAAAGGCACTGGTCATCATACTCCATGAAATCTATGGGCTTAACGAGCATATTCTTGCTTTTGGCGATAAGGTCTCCCAGGCGGGTTACAAGGTGCTGACCCCGAACCTGCTGAAACGGGAGCCTTTTCCGTATGAACAAGAGGAAGAAGCCTACTCCTATTTCGTGAGCCAGATCGGCTTTGACCGGGCCGTTGATGAAGTGAGGCAAATTGTACGAGATCACCGGGATCAATACGACTGCATCATGATCGTCGGCTTCAGCATTGGAGCAACCATTGCCTGGCTGTGCAGTGCATCCGAAATCGACGGGATCGTCGGATTTTACGGATCAAGAATTCGCAATTACGCCGAAACGGAGCCGAAGTGCCCGGCTTTATTGTTTTTTGCAAGGAACGAAAAATCCTTTAACGTATCAGAGCTCGTTGTAAAATTGGAGCATCGTCAGAACACGCACGTCCACGTCATCGAAGGGGAGCATGGGTTCATGAACCCTTACTCCAAAAGCTACCTTCCCCAAGCCTATCAGGCATGTCTGGAGAGGAGCTTTGACTTTTTGCAGTGGATAGCGAAGGGGGAAATGTAGTCGAGGCTTCGGCAGATGACAGCGATCCGAGTATGGGTCGGGACCACAGATTGATATCTAATATTTTCGCTTTACATGCGAACATACATTCTTGTAAAATGTATTTGGGTATAAATTCCAAATGGGGTTTCTGATATGGAATCTGGGCGAATTCTAGGGATTGCTTATAATGTTATGCCGGTGAAAGACGTGGAGAAATCGGCGGAATGGTTTGTGAAGCATTTCGGATTTAACATTCGCAATAAGCGCGACGGTTATCTGAGTTTGTTCAGAGAGAACCGGCCGATTCTTGATCTGATCCAAAGTGAGCACGATTCGAGAGCGGTGTTCGAAGTGAACGGTAGAAAGCGCTGGGTCATCACCTTTTTTTCGGACGATATCGTGTCGCTGCACAGCCGGTTACAGGCCGGGGACGTCAAGGTCGGCAGCCTAAGCGACGAAGGGAAGTACGGGAAGTTTTTCGTACTCGAGGATTTGGACGGCAACCTGTTTGACGTATGGGAGCATCGGGATTGCGAGCTGGTTTACTAGAGCCGGTCATGCGGCCATCTTAGAACGGGTCATAACGAAAACAAGCACGACCCCATAGTTAAGGAATCATGCTGCTAGAACACTGTCCATAATCTGTTCGTTATTTTTCACACGCGATGAAATCTTTGTCCCGGTCTTTGCTTTTGTTGGCGTCATAGAGCTCCTTAGAAACATAAGGCTTATATTTGGTCTTGCCGCCTTTGTTTTTGACTGAAGCCGAGCGGGCGACACCCCCCTTGTAATCTTTGTTTAATTCAGCGCAGTTCTGGTACTTCTTCACTTGACCTGCCGCTTGAGCATGACTGATGGTGCCCAGACTGATCCCGGTACATAGAATCACACTTAGAGAAAGTAAAATGCTTTTTTTCATTCTCCAAATCACCCCTGTTCGTCTATTATGGTTCATAGGACCATCGCTATCATAGCATGCGGTAACGGGAATTTGGAGGGGAAAATGAACATAAACGGAGAGATGGAATGAACTCAGAAGAAAACATCATTGTCGCCAGCGTTTCCGTTCTGCGGATCGGAGAGGTGTTCATGATCCAGGAGAAGAAGGCCTCCGCGTATGGTCTGTGGAACTTTCCTTCAGGGCGGCGGGAGACGGGGGAAGATTTGGCCGAGACCGCTGTTCGGGAAGTTAAGGAGGAGACTGGACTGGACGTACGGCTGAAGGCTGTTACTGGTGTGTACCCGTTTCGAAGCGCCAGTGGTCAGCAGGTGATCCTGTTTCATTTTGTCGGCGAAGCAGCGGGTGACGCTTTAAGAGTACGGAATGATGAAATTATGGATGGCCGGTGGGTTGCCATCGATACGCTGCTCCATCAGCCGGATGAACAGCTGCGGGAAGCGAAAGTCATCAAGCAGATCACCAGGCGGTTGTTACGGAAAAAATTCTACCCGCTTGACGTATTTCATGAAATGATTCGGTGAGTATTATGGAAATAGAGTAGCATAGTAGTAAAGAACGAAAGAGGCTGTCTTTTGGCAGAACCATCTTGTAACCGTTAGGAGAGCAGCATGAAGCTAATGCCTGAATACGCCCACAATATTATCGTTGGGGTAGTTTTTCGAAACCAGTGGAGCTGGTACATAACGGAGAGGGAATACTGGTTTTTGAATGTGGAAATGGAAGACCGCTTCGGTATTGAAGTTCTGGATGAAACCACGGCAGCTGAATTTTTTCGTCTTATCGCGGACTTTCGAGTGTCTTCAACGGAGCTCTCTCAAATGCTCGTGGATTTGCAGGACTCTTTTCAGCATCAAGACGAGGTTCTCGAGTTTGTTCCGGCCCTTTACGTCCATTTCGATGATCGCTTGCTGTATTCGCTGTTCCCGGAACCGATGTCCTTCGAGCATTATGTCCCCGAGGGATGGGTTGGGGAATATCGTGATTTTTTGGAACTGGTGCCGGAAGCGGAACGGTATTGGATGATCCAGGGGAAGAACTTTTTCAATACGATGCCGCAATGGTAAGCAGGGGAGGGAGCTTTTGATATACATTTTAGAGGAACCCCGCAGCAGAACTTATGAGGGTTTGATCTCGATGGCATTCCGTGTGTGCGATGAATTTATTCTAGTCAAAAAGGATCAACTAACGCTAACGCCTGCAACGGAGGCGCTGGCCGAACGATTAAAGCCTTACATCAAAACAGTCAAGAAGCAGGACGCTTGGCCGGGAACCCAACTGTTTGGTCATTATGCTGATGTATATTATTTTGATTGCCAGCCGCCATTGGAGAAGCTGATCTTGGAGTCCGCTGATGGCCTGTATGAATGGGTGTGGCCGAATTTGTTGGAGGATTTATGTTTTTTTAAAGGCGGTCAGCCTTGGCTTGTTAATATCGCCCATGAGCATGAAGCGTGGATCAAGACGGATGACCGGGAGGAAATTTTGCAATTTAGAGGGATCGAAGGATTGATAGTGTACTAGCTTTTAGGAATTCAGTTCAGTACACTACTTTAAACCATCATGACAGGATGAACGGTATGTCGACGATACGAGAAGAAATGATGATATATGCCCCGATCGACGTCTGCTTTGACGTCTCCCGAAATGTGGATGACCACTCCCGAACGGTCTGGCCGCACACCAACGAGCGGGTTGTTGCCGGAAGGATGAGTGGTTTACTTGAAGCCGGGGATATAGTGGTGTTCGAAGCAAGGCACTTTGGGATTCGGCAGCGGCTGACCTCGAAGGTGTCCGAGATGGATAAGCCCTATTCTTTTACCGACGAGATGCAAAAGGGGGCCTTTCGCCATCTGACTCACCGCCATGAATTTGAGGAGGTTGCCGTAGGAACGCTGGTCAGGGACATTCTCGATTTCAGCGCTCCGTTCGGATGGGTTGGGCGGATGTTTGATGCGCTCGTGTTGGAAAAATACATGAGGGCCTTTATCCGCTACCGTCAACGGACGCTCAAGGCACTCATTGAAAACGAAAACAGCCCCAAGTCGTCGACTTGAGGCTGCTTCTGTTTTGCCGTCCGTACATACGAGCGGCCGTTATGCACATGATTTATGGCAAAATGTTACCGGCTGCGCGGTAAATTTCGTACCATTCTTCGCGGGTCAAGGTCACATCGCTTGCTTTGATGCAGTCCTGAAGACGCTCAAGGTTCATCGTGCCGATGACCGGCTGCATGTTGGCCGGATGGCGGAGGAGCCACGCAATAGCGATGGTCGTATTGGTTACGCCGTATTTACCGGCAATTTCGTCGATCTTTTGGTTCAATTCCGGGAATTTGTCGTTTCCAAGGAACACGCCTTCGAAGAAGCCGTATTGGAAAGGCGACCAAGGCTGAACCGTAATGTCGTTCAGTCTGCAGAAATCCAGCACGCTGCCGTCACGATTCACGGCCGATTCATTTTCCATGTTCACGTTAATGCCGGCGGAAATCATGGTGGCGTTCGTGATGCTGAGCTGCAGCTGGTTGGCTACAATCGGCTGCTTCACGAATTTTTTCAGCAGTTGGATTTGCATCGGGTTCTGGTTGGATACGCCGAAATGGCGCACTTTGCCGGAGGATTCCAGCTGCTCGAACGCTTCAGCAACCTCTTCAGGTTCAACCAATGCATCCGGACGGTGCAGCAGCAGAACATCCAGGTAGTCGGTTTTCAGTCTTTTCAGAATCCCGTCTACCGAATTCAGGATATGCTCCTTGGAAAAGTCGAACATGCCCTGACGGATACCGCATTTGGATTGAAGAATGATTTGCTCACGGACGTCGCTGTTCATATGGATGGCGTCTGCGAAAATTTCCTCGCATGTACCGCCGCCATAGATATCGGCATGGTCAAAGAAATTGGCTCCTTGCTCCAGTGCCGTTTGTACGAAACGCTCCGCTTCGTTTTTGTCCAGGGAGTTGATGCGCATGCAGCCTACTGCAACTACAGGTACTTCCAAGCTGCTGCTGCCAAGCTTAATCGTTTTCATGAATCCTGTCCTCCGTATTCATATGGGTTTGGATGTTTCGACTCCAACACGAAAGTTCCGGCTTCCTGCTGAAGTTTCCTCTAGTAAGCGTGATCTAGTGATGAATAGTTTTGCAGACAGTCCCCTGTTTATAATGACACCGCGTGTGGCAGGATTCAAGTCTTTTTATGAGGATAATAGCAGATTATGAGTTTATGGCGGGAAACTGGAGGAAATAAAGAGATAAGAAACCCTTTCCAGTGACTAAAAAGCTGGGATCCGAAGTGTATTCATAGGCTAGAGAACAGATCGTCACTTAAACACGGTATCGTCATTAAGCTAACGGGCAGCATAAATCAGCAATCCATAATAAACAGCCTGGACTGAAATGTTGTAGAGTGAAGTTAATGGTAAGCATGCCACTTGAACAAAGGAGAATTGAAGATGAGAAAACTTGTTTTATTTTTGCATTCATCGCTTGACGGTTTTGTAGAAGGGCCAAACGGCGAAATGGACATTGGCTGGGTTTCCTACGATGCAGATTTGGAGAAACACGCGAAAGAAATTCTGAGTACTGCCGACACGGTCATTTGGGGACGTGGGACTTATCAGATGATGTACAACTACTGGCCAACTGTGCCTTCGAATCCAACAAGTACACAGCATGAACTGGATCATGCCGAGTGGATCGAAAAGACAGCCAAAGTCGTCTTTTCCACGACGCTGGAGAATGTCGAATGGAACAATTCCAGACTGGTGAAAGAAGATGTCGAGGAAGAGATCAAGAACCTCAAACAGCAGCCAGGCAGAGATATGGTCATCCTTGGTAGTCCTAGGTTCGCGCACTACCTTATGGGGCTTGATTTAATTGATGAGTATAAGATCACGGTTTCTCCTGTCCTGGTCGGCAGCGGGCTGCCGTTATTCCAAGGCATCAAAGAGAAGACCAACCTTAAACTTATCGAGAACAAAACTTTTGATTCTGGGGCGATTGGTCTCGTTTACCAGACGGTTAGATAACCTTGTTTCGTAGATTAGCATGCTTTTTTTAACAACCCCCTTCCATTTGGAAGGGGGTTGTTGTATTTAGGCTTGGGCTTCCTGCAATTCCACTGTATGCGCCGTTGGACAGGGCTGCTCGGCCCACTCCCGCATGGCGGCAAAGATCGGCTGAAGGCGCCGGCCTTTATCCGTAAGCTCATATTCCACATGCAGCGGCACTTCTGAAAAAATGGTCCGCGTGACGATGTGATTCTCCTCCAGGAGGCGCAGCCGGTCGGTCAGCGTTTTCGGGCTGATGGGATGCAGGGACCGTCGCAGCTCCCCGAAACGATTTAACCCGTTGAACAGGTCGCGCAGAATCAGGAGCGTCCATTTTCCCTCCAGCAATTCGATGACCGGGGTAATCGTATCCGGACATTTGGGATCGATCATGATGAAACCCTCCTAGTTCATTTTTTGAAACTAGTGCACTTAAATGTAACTACTTTTCAAATGTACCACAGTCGACTAATCTTAGGAAAGGGAACGGATTCCAGAAAATTCCGGTCCCGACCCATAATCGATTATCGGGCTTGCTGGATCCAAGTCTTGGAATATACCAATTGAGAAGATAGGAGAAATATCATGCAAAGACCCTTTGAGGTAGACGCTTCGGAATATCCGTTTCAGGATCATTGGCTGCCTTACCGGGACGGTGCGATTCATTATATCGATGAAGGCGAGGGGCCGGTTGTCGTGCTCCTGCATGGCAACCCCACATGGTCTTATTTGTACCGGAATGTGATCAAAGAGCTGAGCGGCCAGTGCCGGCTGATCGCGCCGGATTATCCCGGCTTCGGGATGTCGAAGGCTCCTATGGGCTATGGCTATACACCCCAGGAGCATGCGGAAGCAGTGACGGCACTGATCAAACAGCTGGATCTGCAAAATGTAGTCCTCGTCGTTCAGGATTGGGGCGGACCGGTTGGGCTCCATTATGCGGTGCATCACCCTGACAACGTATGCGGCATCGTCCTCATGAATACATGGGCGTGGCCGGCCAAGATCTTGCCGATGAAGCTGTTTTCGATGGCCATGGGAGGCTGGCCGCTCGGATACTGGCTTCAGACCCGGCGGAACTTTTTTGCCCATACGATTGTGCCCGGCGGCATTCACCATAAGGAGAAGGTCACGGCAGCCTTGAGGAAGGCGTATACCGATCCTTTTCCTACCCCGGCGCTTCGCAAACCGACCTGGGTGTTTCCCAGAAGCATTCGCAAAGCCGGGCCTTGGCTGGCTGAAATTGAATCCAGACTGCCTCTGCTGGCGGAGATTCCTGCGCAAATTTTGTGGGGACTGAAGGACAGTGCCGGTTTTCCGGTAGAGGAAATGCAGCGCTGGCAGGGCATTTTGCGAATGCACGAAACGGAAGCTTTGAGCGATGCATCCCATTATGTGCAGGAGGACCGCCCGGACCGGGTGGCGGCGTCCATCCGCAGAGTGCTGGAAAGAACAAATGGCGCAGGGAAGCGGCCGAATACGATTAAATATACAGAAACGAAATCGAGGAGGATATCCATATGAAAACGATTCTTTGGGCGGCGCTGTCCGCCAACGGAAACTATGCGCAGTCGGGGCCTGACAACCCGCCGAAGCCGGAAGCTCTGGCCGATTTTGCGGCCCATGCCGGACGATCGGGGAACTTTATCGTGGGGCGCAGAACCTTCGAGGGGATGCAGGCCGGCGGCGGTGGAGCAGCGTTTGAAGGGCTTGATATCGTGGTTGTGACCAAGCGTGTCAAGGAGATCGCAGGCGTGAAGGTCGTGAGCTCTCCTGAAGAAGCACTGCAGTATCTCGCGAGCCGGGGGCATTCCACCGCGCTTTTGGCGGGAGGGGCCGATTTGCATAATGCTTTTCTGGGAAGCGGGCTTGTCGACGAGCTGGTGTTCAATGTAGCTCCTGTGCTGGAAGGAAAAGGGCTGAACCTGGTCACGGACCAACATGAGTATCAATTTAAAGATGTGGAGCTGCTGGATTGCAAACCGCTGGGATCCGGTGTGGTGCAGCTGCATTATGCGGTCACGGGTTCGTTATAGATGCAGTGTAAGTGTAAAAATAAGCGGACGATAAGGAAAGCTTCTTCCTGATCCATCGGGAGGAAGCTTTCTTTTTTTGTAGTGACGATAGTGAGGTAGGGACATTTTACGTACTTGCCCCCATCATCCATTTCAATTATTCAACTTATACAAGCAGTTTTTGTTTAAAAATGGTGAGTCTGCGGCCTAAAATCCATGCTAAAATAGATCCACATCACAACGGACAGCGGAGAACGAAATATAAGTGTAAGCTCATATCCTTTTTTTAGAATCGGGGGAATCAGAGTGGAAGTCGTATTTGTCCGTCATGGGCACGGGGAGCATTTGCTGGATTATCCTAACCAACTGAACATGCTGCATCCCGGGTTAACGCTGTATGGAGAGTCACAGGTGAAAGAGCTGCGGGGGCGTTTATTGCTGAACGGTAATGAGCAGGTTGTCGTCAGCCCGACTAAACGTACCATCGAAACGGCGAGGATCTTACTGTCAGACGGTCCTTTTGTGATCTCTCCGCTGGCAGGGCCGCGCATGTTCCCGCAAGATCCTTCGTATTCGCCCTTCGTCTGCGATCAAATCTATTCGAAGGAGGAGATTCGCGAGACGGTTCCAGATGCCGTGATCGTGGATTTTGGCTTGGACCTTTGGGAAGAAGGGATCAACCGCATCGGACAGGAAGCATTCGAGACCTATGGGAGGCAGCTGCTGGATTGGTGCAAGGCACAGGCGGAACGTGTTATCATCGTTTCCCATGACGGGACGATTACGAATTATCGCATGCTCCTTGGCGAACAGGGGCTGACCCGGGAGGACTTTCTGGGAGAAGCGGGCGTATACCAGGCGAGGTATGAATAAGACATCGATCGTTTACAAATCAGGGCTCGTCGGAATCTGAACCGAAAAAATATATGGACGGACCAAGCGAGCTTTGACGCATGGGACTTCGAATACATCGGTTTGTAAAAGCCGTAGGGGGAGTTTTTAATGTACAACCTGAGCCAATTCGTTCTGCCGAACGGAACGCTGAGCGGAGAGGGGCTGTGGAAGCGAGAGACCTTGTACCAAGGCATGAACGGCAAATTCGTGGAACGGTTCTACCCGGATCGGCAGCACAGCTACATTTTCAAGCCGCTGACCAACGGGGAGAGCGTGGACCGGGAAGCCTGGATTTACCGGCATATGCTGTCCGGCTTTCCGGACATTTACCCGGCGCTGCTCGCCTCTTCGGAGGAAGGAGCCGGGGAGGAGGGATGGTCGATTTTTGAAGACCTTGGCCCCCTTCGCCATGAGTACGATGTAGAAACCGCCATGAAAGTGGTACAGCAGATCGCCTGGTGGCATGCGCTGCCGGAGGAGTGCCGGGAAGGTTTGAGCGGGTCGGGGCCTAAGCCGCAGATCGAGCAGATCGCCGCCGATCTCATGAACAGACGGGATGAGGCTGTGGCGGTTATGAACGAAATCGGCGAGCCCTGGGAGCTGGACGGCATGATACTCAGCTTTGCGGAGGGCCGGGCACTCCCGAAAATAAAGGTGGTATCCCACGGGGACTTGCATTTGGGCAATTATGCCGTTGCGGCTGACGGCCGCTTGTATATCATGGATTGGGAGCATGCCCACCTGAATACCCCGTTCTGGGACCTGTATCATCTCATCGACATGTCGCATCCCTTGTTTCCGAAACAGGTGACCGCTGAAGATCGGGAAAAACTCCTGACCTATTACGTAGCTCAGTCGGCGCTGTATGGCGCGGAGTGGGACCTTGGCGATTTTATCCGCGATTACTGCCGCTTCGCGACCGTGTTTTCCATTTGGATGCTGCTCCTGATTTCAGGTGACTTGAAACGGGGAGACAGCGTCTGGCCGCAGGAACGGCTGCTGGCACAAAAGGAAGAAGCGATCGCCGGCTTAAAAGGATGCCTGACGAGCCTGTCGCTCGAGCGGGACTCGGCTTAATCTGCTGCTCCAAGGCTTTCCTCCTGAGCACAACACAACTGCCGGTTCCGTTCATGCATCTTATTGAATCAACGTGAGAATGACCTCAACCGAATGATCGACAAAGGAACGCTCCGGGCGGGCTTTCATCATCACCGTCAGACCGATCAAGGAGACGACCAAGGTCTGTGCCAGGGACTTGGCGTCCACACCGGTGTGCAGTTCGCCTGAACGGAGCCCCCGTTCGATCGCCTCCTGAAAAATCGCCGCCAAATACATCTCATGCTCCCGTGTCAAAATCTCAAATTTTTCATCATGCGGAGCCATCTCCACCATCGTATTAATGCAGAAGCATCCGCGGTTCTGCGGATCGGCATACGACTCCTCGACAATCCCCTCAAAATAACGTTTGAACGCTTCCTTAACGGATTCGCCGTGCAGAAGAACGGATCTGGCCTGCGCCGCATGCGCGGCGGTATATTTCCGCAGAGCCGCTTCAAACAGCTCCTTCTTATCCCCGAACGCGGAGTAAATGCTTGGACGCTGAATGCCCATTCCCGCCGTCAGATCGCTTAAGGACGTTGCCTCATAGCCTTTACTCCAAAATATATGCATGGCGTCTTCTAGCGCCTGATCCACATCGAATTCACGCTGCCTAACCATTTTCGGCACCTCATTTCATATCGATCGGTATGTTTAGATTGTAGGATAATCCTCCCCTCCTGTCAATTCGGTCAGCCAAGATCCGTGATCGGACTAGCCTATAAATATTTTGCGTAATCCGTTAAATTCAGGCCCAATAACAAATTCGATCCATAAACCTCTTGACAGCACTTTGCTCGGGAAGGTAAGGTAAGCACAAATCATTATGTACCAATTGGTATGTTATGATAATTGAAGGATCGGGAGGGGTTCGTTGTGAACAACCTGCAGGAAACCGAATCGATGGTAACTGGAGAAAGGGCGGGTTCTGAAAAGGAAGAAGAGACGGTCTCAGCTCCAGTTGCACTGGCTGCAACCGTGCAGCCGATAACCCGCTGGACTGCGCTGCTGTTTGCCGCGGCGTGCGGTTTGGCGGTCGCCAACGTCTATTACGCCCAGCCGCTGCTGGATTCATTGGCGGCACAGTTCGGGATTTCGCATTCGTCGGTCGGGATGGTCATTACCGTTACGCAGATTTGCTATGCCATAGGTTTGATGCTGCTCGTTCCGCTGGGAGATTTGTTGAACCGCCGCAGGTTAATTCCGGGCATGATGCTGATATCCGTGGCTGCACTGGTCGTCGTAGGTACGGCGACTAACCGGGGCATTCTGCTTGGAGGGATGGCGATCGTCGGGCTTTTGGCCGTGGTCACGCAGGTGCTGGTTGCTTATGCCGCGACGCTGGCGGCCCCCGAAGCACGAGGGCGGATCGTCGGCGTGGTCACGAGTGGGGTGGTGATCGGGATTCTATTGGCCCGAACATTCGCCGGCCTGCTAACGGATGCCGCCGGCTGGCGCTCCGTCTACCTGGCGTCTGCGGGTCTGATGCTGATCGTGGCCTGCATTCTGCTTAAGGTGCTGCCGGGAAGGGACCCGGAAAAGGCTTCGCTGAACTATCCTCAGCTGCTTCGGTCGGTGCTGGGTCTGTACGTGCAGGAGCGGATCCTGCGTGTTCGCGCCGTGTTGGCGCTGCTTATTTTTATGGCGTTCAGCATATTGTGGACCTCGCTGGTGCTGCCGCTCAGCAGTCCGCCGCTCTCCCTGTCGCACACCGCGATTGGGGCGTTCGGACTTGCCGGGGCCGCCGGGGCCCTCGCGGCGGCAAGAGCCGGACGGCTGGCCGACCGGGGTCTGGGACAGTGTACCACAGGTGTCGCCTTGGTGCTGCTGCTCTTCTCATGGCTTCCGATCCGATATACGGAGCACTCGCTGCTGTCCTTGATCCTGGGCATCCTTTTGCTCGATATGGCGGTACAGGCCGTCCATGTGACGAACCAGAGCATGATTCTGAGCGTACGCCCGGAAGCCCGCAGCCGATTGACTGCGGCTTACATGACGTTTTACTCGATCGGCAGCGCCACGGGTTCCATCGCCTCGACGAGCATTTATGCCCGATTCGGCTGGGACGGGGTGTGCATGCTCGGGGCAGGCGTCAGTGCGTTTGCGCTTTTATTCTGGGCCTGGACCCGGCGAAGCGGGGAAAAGGAAGGGTGAGGTCCTACTAAAGTCCAAGCGGTCAGGCACAAACGACATTGCCGCAGTACTCGCATTCTTTTTCCCGCTCCGCGCCCAGAAATACCCTTGCTCCGCAGCCTGGGCATTCGACGGATTTCGGAGAGGAGGACTGACCGGAAACGGGGGACTGAAACCCCGAAGGCCGTCCATGTCCTTTTTCATCAGAGGCAGAGTCCTCTTCATCATACTCGTCATCGTACTCATCGTCGTACTCTTCATCATTTTCTTCATCATACTCATCATCGTATTCTTCTTCATACTCTCCGCTAAGGTAATCCTCAAGGGCCTGTTGTTGAATGTAGACGGTTCCGTTGATGATTCTGCCTTCCGGGAGGAGCCCTTCCTCAAACATAAACGTCAAATCCCGGGTGACATCGGCGGGGGATGTCTGTGAAAGGTTGCGAATCTGCTCAACAGAGGTCAGGCGCATGCTTACAACGGCTTCCTGATAGACCTGAAGCAGGGAGCCGAATTTTTTATCGAGCCTATGGCCGACCAGGAAAAAGATCAGGGTAGGAAGAAACCAATATATCGCCAGAACAATCCCTGAAGTCAAATAATCAATCTGTTCCTCTTCTCCAAACGTATCGTAGGTCAAATAGAGAATGATCATGATGGAGATATAGGAAAAGACCATAGCCCATCCCAATAGCCGTAAGTTTCTGCCTTTGGCTTTGTTATGATGGTGGGTCGATGCCAAGCGGATGAAGGCGAGCAGCCCGCCGACGGGAAATACGAGCAGGGTGAGGATTATAATCCACGTGTCAAATGTCGAAAATCTAACTTTATATGGAACCGGGATCTCCATATGATGGTCTCCTTTATGCATGATGTTATTTATGTATATAGAATGAACTAAAGAAATGGTTAAACTTTAGTTCATTCTATGTGGAACCGGCTTTTGCTTGAAGTAACTGTGAATTTCTTTCTAATGCTGTACGCTCGATGTCATGGATCAGGAGTAAAGCTTCATTGGCTAATTGTTCACGCTGGTCCGGCACAGCGGTAGCGATCAGGCTCACCTGATCCTCCAGCAGCGATATTTTCTGCAGAAGCAGCTGCTCCACTTCGTATAAGGCCGGAACCGAATTGGGGTCGCTGTACCGGAGCGTATCCTCCAGGCCGCGGATTTGCTCTTGAACACGATCGAGCCGGGTCTGCTCCGGCAGCGATTGAAGCTTCTGACGGATGGTTTCCAGCCGATTCGCAGTATCCCTCCCCTTGCTCCAGTTGCGGTGATCCCGCCGCTCCTGCTTGTTAGCATAGGCTCCGGATAGCTCCACCGTCCCCGTGAGGATGATGAATCCGAGCAGGGTGAGAATCAGGCTCCATACATAAGAGGTGACGGAGAGCGTGGTCCAAAGACTGAACAACAACATCTCCAGCAGCACCGCCCCGGCGTACAGTCCAGCTGCGATACCGGAGCCAATGTAAAAGGGAGCAGGCATGCCTGGACCCTGACGGCGGTTAAGCATGCGATATACAAACCGAAGAACAGCCGCTGCCGCGCATCCCGCGCCGGCACCGGATATCCAGGACCTGCTCTCGGCCCAGCCGCCGCTCCACCCAAACCCAAAGAAAACAATCAAGGGAATAAGGATGACAGCGGTAAAAAACCAGCTTTTATACATCAGTGTGGTTCCCCTTCCTTTCGCACCGTTTCAGGTTTGGGCATGGCCGCATTCCATGCAGAATTTCTGTCCTTGCTGTACCTCCGCCTGACAGTTCGAGCATTTCAGGATGCTGCTGGTTCCGCAGCCCGGGCAAAAGCGGGCCTTCGGGTCCATCCATTCCCCGCACTCGCGGCACAGCTTCGGCAGCAGGGTTCCGCAGCTGCTGCAGTTCACCGATCCGATCTTGAAGTCATAGCCGCACGCAGGGCAGGCGTTGTACGGATCGCCGCAGTTCAGACAAAACTTGGCGTTCGGCGGAAGCGGTTGTCCGCAATCGCTGCACACGATTTTTTTCGCGGGGATGCCGGCTGCTCCTAACGTCAAACTCTGGCCGCAGGCAGAGCAAAATTTCGAATCGGCGGCGTTCAGCTGCCCGCATGTCACACAGGCTTTTTGCTTAACGTCCATATCGCTAGTGGTTTGAACCTTCACATTTCCGGCCATTTGCTGGACGGCGTCGTACATCGATCCTGCCATGCCCAACCCCATGCCGAGTCCGCTGCCGACGATACCGGCGGTGCTGCCCGGATTTTTGGCGGCGCTTTCGAGCGTATCGTAGGAACGTTCTTGTTGATAGGTGAAGCCGATAATGTCCATTTCCGCTTTTTTGGCCAGTGCTTCCTTAATGCGCTGCGTAGACGGATCATTTTCCGGTAAATTAATCGAATCGATAAAGAAATTCACAAGGGATATGCCCATTTCCTCAAAAGACGGTGCGATCGTGTCCCGGACATGCTTGGAAATTTCGGCGGCGTAAGCGTTAATTTCAACCACGCTGATTTTTTTATGGATAATGTAAGAGGAAATCATTTCGTTAATGTTCGAGGTCAGAACCCCGCGGTAGTATTTAACGAGTGTATCTTGATCGAACGATGGAAGCGTGCCGACCAATTTCAGCAGAAACTTGCGTGCATCTTCAATCTCCACCCCAAATTGGCCGAAGGCTCTGAGCGATACAATAATGTTAAACTTCGGATCCTGCAGTTGGATGGGAGATGCGGTTCCCCACTTCACATCCAGGGACCGGAGCTTATTCACAAACCATACCTCTGCGGTAAACGGCGATTTGCCGCCGAACGGCAGATTAATGAGGTTGGAGAGGATCGGAATATTCGCCGTGCTCAAGGTGTGGCGTCCTGCCACAAAGGAATCGAGAGCCCTGCCGCCTTTAAATAATATGGCTTCCTGCGTTTCATGAACGATCAACTGGGTCCAGGTCCCGAGCTCCTGGTTCGGGTAGCGCCAGGCGAACACCCCTGGTGGTCCTTCGTATTCCACTACTTCAATGATAGCCATTTGCTGCACTCCTTTACTGACACGGTTCGCCTTCATCCCATAACATTCCATGGAAAAAGGTACTAATTGACTACTATTGTATACGATATTAGCCCTATTTGGGGGTCAAAATTTGGAAAAAACATGTTCGAACAAGGAAATTTTGCATAGAAACTCGAATTGTATTTTATATGAGGTAAACAAGTTGAGGAGGAATCCATTTGAAACTGGGTCTGCTGGTCATCGATATGCAGAAGCATCTGCTGAACGGGCACGTGGATCAACAAACGATTGACGGGGCCTGCGAGTATATCAATTATACCGCCGGTCTGCTGCGCTCGAAGGGCCACCCGGTCATCCATATAAAAGATGTGGAGGGCGCGGAGGACGTGAATGACGACGGAATCGGATTTATCCCGGGGATTCAGATTGAGCCTGGCGATACGGTGGTTCATAAAACCTTCTCCAATGCGTTCTGGAAAACGGAACTGGAATCTATCCTTGCGGAAAAGGGCGTCGATCTGCTGGTGGTGTCCGGTTTTGCCGCGGAATACTGCGTCCTGTTCACCTATAACGGTGCGCTGGAACGAGGGTTCAAGGCAGCCATCCTGCAAAGGGGGATTGTGAGCACGAAGCAGGGGGCGGTGCAGGACATTTACCGTGACCGGCATCTCATTTCGTATCCTGTCATCGAGGCACTGGTGGAACTGGGCTAGGTCGGAAAAAATAAAACGAAGACCCGCATAGAGGGAGGCGATCCCCGCTGCGGGTCTTTTGGTTTCCATTCAGGCTGTTTCCTATTCCGATAGATCCACCCTCTTTGCGGGAGGCGCTGCCTTGGAAGCGGCCCTTTTCTGTGCTTGAAAAGGAGCCACGAACCATTGAACGACGATGAGCGCCACCGTTACTCCCATCAAGCCGTAAATGGCAAACGAAAATGGACCTGCGGCATCATGGATGAGGCCGATGAGAAAAGGTCCGGCGGCCCCGATCAAATAACCGGCGGATTGCGTCATGGCGGCCCATGATGCGGCTTCATGGCTGGTTGCGGCTGCGTCCATCGGGAGGAGCAGGCCCAGCGCAAATAAAGTTCCGCTGGCCAGGCCGATCACGGCCGCGGCCAGCCAGGGCAGGGGCGAGAACAGCAGGATCAGACCGGCCAGCTGCGTAATCGATGATACCCATAGCCACAGCAGGCGGGAAGGGTAGCGCCTCAGCAGCCGCTGCAGGATCGTACCGGCCGGAATCTGCGCGATAGCAAAGATGGTGAGCATGACGGCTGCTTCCGACGAAGTGTACCCCAGGCTTTGCATCACGGGCGGCAGCCAGGCGAGGAGGGAATAGAAGCAGGCTGCCATAAGGCCGAAGTGCAGGGTGAGCAGCCATGCTTTGGGATTCCGCCAAGGCAGGCTGGCGGATGGGACTTCGCTAACCTTTCGCGGACCGGAACGGCTCCCCCGGTGCAGGGTCCACCAGACGGCAGCTCCGGCCGCCCCGAGTGCCGACCATACGGCTAAGGCGGCTTGCCACGATTGCGAGTCCGCCTGCAAGGGGAGGGACAAGCTCGAAGCGAGCGCAGCCCCGAGAGACAAGCCGGCTGAGTAGACGGCGATCATCGCAGGGACGCTGCTCGGAAAATGCTGCTTAATAAACCCGGACAGCAGGGGACCCATGGCTGCAATGCCAAGCCCGGCAATCAGGGCGGTCAGCAGCAATACGCCGGCCGAGTGTACGAACAGCCGCAGGATCGTTCCGAATCCGATAAGCACGAGTGACCAGCGAATCACGCGTTCAGTCCCCACCCGTCCGGCCAGCTTGGCCGAGACGGGGGATAACAATCCCATGCACAGCACAGGGATGGATGTCAGCAGGCTTGCCGCTGCGGACGACATGCCCAGGTCGTCCCGGATGAAGGCGAGCAGCGGGGATACCGAGCTGATGGCTGGACGCAAATTTAGGGCTGCCAGAAAGAGAGCGGCGGTCATGAGGCCGCCATGGGTTGGTTTTGGAGACCGATACATAGGCGTCACCTTCCTTCATTTCATTGCAAAATCCATCCTACCATGCTAGATTGGCTGTAATAAGCACCACTCTGGAGCGATTTTGAACATACCAATTTGCGAAGGAAGGGAGTGAGCCGTATTGGCACAGGACCCTACAGGCGTGCAGGCAGCAGACACCAAAACGAGACAAATCTACTCCTTGCTCAGGGAGCGGATCTTCCAGGGACAATATTTCGCGGGTATGCGCCTGCCGTCGAGCCGGGAGCTGGCGCAGGAACTCGGTGTGTCACGCACGCTGGTCGTCAGCGTATATGAGCAGCTGGTAGCGGAGGGGTATTTGGAAGGGCGGCTCGGATCGGGGACGTATGTGGTCGATTTGGAAAACAGGAAGCCTGCAAGATTCGAGAAGTCGGATCAGAGCTTTCATTTCTCCCGGAAACAGCCTGATGACGGTTATGGTTTCGACGGGGTCGATTTCCGGCCGAGCTTTCCGTCGATGGAGCATGTTCCGCGCAAAAAGTGGCGCGAGGTCGCCTATAAGGTATACGACCAGCTGGACGACCGGGAATACGGATATGCCGGTCCTGCGGGGCACTGGGGGCTGCGCCTGCAAATATGCGAAATGCTGCTGAATATGAAGGGCATTCTATGCGATCCCGAGCAGGTCGTCGTTACGGCCGGTGCGACGCAGGCGATCACGCTGGTGTGCAAGCTGCTGCTTCCGCCGGGAGAGACGGTCATCTCGGAGGACCCGACGTCCACGTTTATCCATGGGATTTTTCAGACGGCCGGCGCGGACATCGTACCGGTTCCGGTGGATGCCCATGGGCTGCGGGTTCAGGATATTCCCGGCCAGGCCCGCCCCCATCTTGTTTTTGTCACGCCGTCGCATCAGTTTCCATTCGGCAGTATCTTATCCATCGGGCGGCGGATGGAACTGCTGGAGTATGCGCGTAATACCGGTTGCTACATTATTGAGGATGATTATGACAGCGAGTTTCGTTATGCAGGCATGCCGGTCCATGCGTTAAGGGAGCTGGATGCAGAGCGGGTGATCTACATCGGCACCTTTAGCAAAAATCTGTTCCCGGCGCTTCGCATCGGCTATATGGTTCTGCCTCAGGACTTGGTTGCGCCCATGGAAGGGATCAAGCGGCTTATGGATATGCATACGCCTACGCTGGATCAGGCCATCCTGGCGCGGTTTATCGCGGATCACCATTTGCAGCGCCATGTCACTCGAATGAAGCGGGTATACAGCCGGAGAAGAAAGCTGCTGATCCGCAGTCTGAGCGAAACGTTCGGGAACCGGATTCAGGTGAGCGGCGACGCCGCGGGACTGCATTTGATTGCCGGTTTTCCGGGGCGTATTTTTGACGAGGAACGGGTCCAAACATTGGCGGAAAAGGGCGTCCGGATTTATCCGGCCGAAAAGTATGCCATCGTGAAGGGGAGGTTCGAGGACAAGCTGATTATGGGATTCGGCGACGTAGCCGAGCCGCAGATTCCAGAGGGAGTCCGGCGGATAGCAGAGGTGCTGAGGGAACTGGGAGAACAATGAAAAAGCCCGAGAATGACCCTATAGGTCATTCCGGGCTGTTTTTTGTACAGCGTGAGCGTCTCTAATCTCGCCGGAAAGGCTTCCGTTAGATGCTTTCCGCGAACTGCACCACTTCCTCCGGCTCAGCCCGCGTCCGGTAATCCGGGTCTACGCTGGCATAACGGATCACGCCCTGCGAATCGATGACGTAAGTGGCGGGCACGGGAAGCTCCCACGAATCGTCACCGTTGAATTGGTCCAGGGGAAAACCGAGGGAACGGTACACCTGCTGCACGTCTTCCGCCAGCCGGAAGGTCAGCCGGTATTTCTCCGCCACCTTGTTGTGCAGGTCGCTTAGAACATGATAACCGAGTCCGTTTTTTTCCTGCATGGACAAGGAGTGATCCGGTGTTTGGGGACTAATGGCCAGCAGCCGGGCTCCAGCCTCATGAATACGGTCCAGAAGCCGCTGGTAGGCCCTTAATTCCAAATTGCAAAACGGGCACCATGCTCCGCGGTAAAAGGTCAGAATGACCGGACCGTGCGCGAATTCTTCAGATAACGTAACGGGGTCACCTGTCTGATTGCTTAACGTAAAATCGGGTGCGTCATCTCCAACCATCAGGCCGCGTGCGGCACCGGATGTGCGTAAGTCCTCCACGGAGCGCTCGAACGCTTCGGTAACGGCTGCGGGCAGCACTTCCAGGCCGTGCCGGGTTGTGGTCGCCAGTTCGTCATTCAGCTTCAATTGGGGTGAATCAGACATATCTTCACTCTCCCTTGTCGGATATGCGCTCATCATATCGTGACCGGGGAATGAAGCACTACCAGTAGAAGGAGCCGGATGCTGGTTGGCGGGATTTTTTTGTGAGGCGTTACGGTTTCCTGATCAGCGTACCCGGGTTCATGCCGTACTTCCCGCGGAACGCCTCGGCAAAATAACTGGGATTGGAATAACCGACCGACACGGATACGTCGATGACGCTGGCATCAGGCTCCTGAAGCAGGCGGTATGCTGTTTCCAGCCGAGCCTCCCTCAAATAGCCGAACACGGTGCTGCCGTACCGGACCTTAAAGCCGGTCTTCAGCTTGAATTCGTTCAGGCCGATGAGGCGGGAGAGCTCCGATAAGGATGGCGGGTGGCTCATTCTATCCAGTATGATTTCTCTCGCCCGTTCCAGCTTGGACAGATCCGTTCTGGACAGGCCGGAGGGCCTCTGTTCCTTGCCCAAAAGCATCGAACGGAACGCATGGGACAGCAGCTCCAAAATTCGGCACTCCATTTCTATGCCCAGCGAGTCCGGCCGGACAGAGGCTTCCATCATCTGCTGCAGGAGGTAAGCCGAAGCAGGATCATAGGCTTCCTGGAATACCCGATATGGCAGCGTTCCGATAATCTGATGAAAATCCAAGGCCCGGGTGCCCTCGCCATTTTCCATGAAATGATGGAAGGCAGTGACGGGAATGGCGATGCTCACCATTTGAAACGGCTGATTTTTGGAAAAAGGCATGCGGGCTTCCGCCGGGTTGGCAAACTGGAGGCTCCAGCTGCCCGGCTTCATCTCGAACTCCCTGCCGGACACCTCAACTCTCCGGTAGCCTTGAACACAGCAGCTTAGCTCGACCATCGGCACCTGGGTATGCAGGGCTACAGTATAGTCATCGTTCAAACGAAAATCGACTGCCGCCATCCCTAAATCCTGCCGGGGAGCCAGGCGCTGCACCGTTCCTTCTCCCATCCATGAATGAAGGTTCATGCGTTCGTACCGGCGCCCTGATGAACCATGCATCTGCAATCCGTCAAAGAACTGCCTAAAATTGTGGTGAACGTCAGGCAATGCCATTTCCTTTGCACCCATTTCCTGTATATTTGTGATACCATTATACGGCTATAGCGTTGGGATCTCTATATGGTGGATGGTGCGGAGAAGAGGAGAACAACGTGATAACGGATGGACGGAGGGGGAGAGGGATGGAACCGATCGAGGAGCGGATTCGGAAGTTACTCGCCGAAATCAGGGAGCAAGTTGGGTATGACCGGGCTGAGCCGCTTGAGAAGGGATTTTCGGACGCGCGGAAATTTGTGTTGTATCAGGCGGATACCCCGGTGTACCTGCTGCGGATACATGAAGGAAGCACGTATGCCAGACAGCGGATGGAGTTCAAGCTGCTCCGAAAGCACGAAGCGAATCAGGTCCGCTGCTCCAAGCCACTGGTGGCGGGCCTGGCTGGGCATCTTGACCTCTGCTATTTGCTGCTGTCCTACATCCCTGGCGTTAGCGGGGATGTAGTTTTGCCCGGATTAGCGCCGGAAGCTCAACTTCAGCAGGGGGCGGCAGCCGGAAGAGAATTAAGAAAGATCCATCAGGTCATCCCAGATGTCCCCATAGACTGGGCGGCGCGGCGTGCAGAAAAATACAGGAAGAAAAAGGGGATTCTGCGGGAAATGGGCCTTCGCTTTCATCGGCAGAACGATTTGGAGAGCTACATCGACGATCACCTGGAGCTGCTTGAAAAGAGTCCGGTAACCTTCCAGCATGACGATTTTCACCCGTCCAACCTGATCTTTCAACATGGATGCCTTGCCGGTGTGATCGACTTTGGCCGGTTTGACTGGGGAGACCCGTGGGAGGAATTTTTCAAACTGCCGAAGTATACCTGCCAGGTCAGCCCGTATTTTGCCAAGGGCCAGGTCCACGGATATTTCCAAGATGGCATTCCGGATGACTTTTGGCCGAAATACAACCTGTTCGTGGCGCTGAACCAGCACGCGACCTTGATCGGGGGCATCCAACATGATAGAGTTCAGGAAACGCTGAAAAAGATCGAGCGGACGATCGACACGCATGACTTTCAAAACGGGGGACCGCCAGCGTGGTACCGCCTGCAATAAGGAGGAGGGGGCGGGCCTCTACGTCAAGGAAGTATTTAAACATATGATGTTCTGATGGAAAGGAGCAGATCGATTCATGCTGGATGCACGTTCTTTATATTTGCGGAGCGTGATGCTGAGGAGAGAGGAGGTGCCGTCCTTTCGTGCGTATCCCTTTAGCCTTCCGGCTGTCCATGACTTTCACAGCTTGTCGTTTCAGCAGCCGGTGACGTTTATCGTCGGCGAAAACGGATCGGGCAAGTCCACCCTGCTGGAAGGGATGGCGGTCGCCTGGGGATTTAATCCCGAAGGAGGCACGATTAATTTTTCCTTTGAGACGATGTCCTCCCACTCGGATTTGCACCGGTACATGCGGCTCGTGCGCGGCGTTGTCCGGCCGAAGGACGGCTTTTTCTTCCGGGCAGAAAGCTATTATAACGTGGCGACGAATATCGACCAGTTGGATGCGGAGATGAGCTATGGTCCTCCGATCCGGGATTCCTATGGAGGCAAGTCGCTGCATGAGCAGTCCCATGGGGAGAGCTTTTTTGCGACGTTTATGCATCGGTTTGGGGGAAGGGGCTTGTACCTGATGGACGAGCCGGAGGCCGCACTCTCCCCGTTGAAGCAGCTGTCCATGCTGTCGCGGATCCACCAGTTGGTGAAAAAGCGGTCGCAATTCATTATTGCCACGCATTCCCCCATCCTGATGTCGTATCCCCATGCTGAAATTTGGCTGCTGGACGATCAAGGCATGCGCCTGGTGAAGCTGGAGGACACGGACCATTACGTGATCACCCGAAAAATGATGGAGAGCCCGGGGCAGATGCTGGACATTTTGCTGGAGGAAGATCCGGAATAGAAGACAACAGAAGCAGCCGCCCCCGATTACCGGAAGCGGCTTTTCATATGACAAACCCAATCTTAGGCCCGCTTAACCCGCACAGGCAGGCTTACCAGCCCTTGGCCGGCGGCGGAAGGCGTCAAATTCTCTTCCAGCTGGAAGCCGGGAACCGGCTCGATCATCTCAAAGTAATCCATAAACAGCTCCAGCCCGATATTCGCCTCGAGGCGTGCCAGCGGCGCGCCCATGCAGAAATGCGGACCATTCCCGAAGGTCAGATGCCTTTTGGCGTTCGGACGGTGGATGTTCACGGTGAAGGGGTCTTCAAACACCTGTTCATCCATGTTGGCGGCGCTCATCCAGGCGACGACGACATCACCCTCTTTCAAATCGACGCCGAGCACGTTGTTATCCTGCTTGACGGTACGGTCCATTTTGGAAATATTGAAGCGGTAACGCAGCATTTCCTCTACGGTGTTTGGAACCAGCTCCCGGTTCGCCCGGACTTCCCCGTAGATCTGATCGTTATCGTACAGGAACGAATAGAACGAGTTGGCGAGCAGATGACTTGTCGTTTCTACGCCAGCGCCCAGCAGGAACATCGTGGTGCGGACGATCTCGTCATCCGTGAACCGTTCTCCTTCCACATCGGCCTGGATCAGATCGGAAATAATGTCATCGCCGAGCTGGGATCTTTTCTGAACAATATAAGGAAAAAGGTAAGTATAGTACTCAGTGGCAGCCTGGCGCTTCAATTCGCCGATTTCGGCTGCCTTGTCTTTGTTATACGGAAGAAACAAGGTGTCTACCCACTCTTTGAACAGCAGGTGGTCTTTGGAGGGCACCCCGAGCAGATCTGCCATCACAATGACGGGCAATGCGCCGGTAAAATCCTTGACCACGTCGATGACCGGTGCATCTCCCATCTCATCTAGCAGCTGGCGGACGACTTCGTGAATCCGCGGCTCCCACAGCTTCAGGCTTCGCGGCGTAAAAGCGGCGGACAGCAGGGAACGGCGTTTCCGGTGCTCCGGCGGATCGGCATTGATCGTGTTGATTTTGTCGTTTCCCCGGCCTTCGTCATTGTCGGCGCCGACGCTGATCGTCGTCCGCGTTCTCACACTGGAGAAATACTCATAATCGCTGAGCACCCGTTTAACATCGTCGTAGCGGAATACGTTCCAGGTATTCGTGGCTTCGTTGTAACTGATCGGCTCGTTCTGCAGCTTGTCCCGGTACCAATCGTACGGGTTGAATTCTTCGGATCGTGATCGGAACTGGGTGATATCGGCCAAAGCAATGATTTCTTGCATTCCATTCCCTCCCGTGTTGAAGAATAGTAGGTGACTTCATGCTTAAAATATCATATGTTAATTTAACATATTGGCCGAAGGGGAGCCACTGCCCAACGCCCCATGACTTTGGGTGCAGTAGGAAATGCGGAGTTTGTCGGAATTCGTTGAAGTACCATAACCGAATTGGTATGCTATTAAATACATAAACCCGGACAGCGGTCAAATCAGACGAGAGGGCAGGATCTATGTATATCGACTTACTCATTTTAATCCAGATTGAAAAATCCCCCAAACACGGGTACGAAATCAAAAAAGAGATCCAAAAAGACCTCGGCTATTTGATGGATGTGAATCATAACCTGCTGTACCCGGCGCTGCGCCGATTTACGTCGGAAGGGGCCATTATCCGAAAGCGTCATGAGCAGGAGGGTCGGCCCAGCCAGTACGTGTACGAAATCACCGATGTGGGCAGGGCAAAAATCGCCGAGCTGATCAACGCTTTTACCGAAAAGGACGCCAAGCATGAAATTGAGTTCATGATCCGGGTATCCCTGTTTGACCGTATTTCCCGTGAGAATCGGCTGAGGATTCTGGATATGCGCAAAAAGGACCTCGAGTCCCTCTTGGCCGGCATTCAGCAGCGTCAGGAAGGAAGCATGGCTCATGACATGTTCCTGAATGAGGTTCTTCAGCAAACGATATCGCGGGTTGTAGGGGAGATCCGCTGGATCGACGAGCTGATTCGTAAGACGATGAGTGATGAATGAAGAAATTATAGGACATACCTTCGGGAGGATCGGAGATCCCAATTAGGGATGGGCAGATATCCTGATATTTAGATTATTCGGTGAAAAAGGTGGCAGAACATGTGGATACCGAAACAATAGATGACATTCTCGGGTTGATTGCCTATATCTCGCCACAAGCAAGGGATTATGTGGAGCTGGCTGTTCGGAATGAAAAACTTGATGTTATCTATCATAAAGCAACAGAGCAGGAACATGGTGTTTTTTGTATCGTCGAGGATGATCAATGTGTTATTGCATATTTTTCATTCATACAGGAAACGGATTCTAATGCCCTCCTTGATCTCATTGCGAAAACCATGACTCCTTACCTTCAGCAGACTGGCACCAAGGAGCTGTGCTTCAATTTATACGGAGAGAACGTCCGGGCGATTCATTTCGTCCGCCAATTGGGCTTTCGAACGGATATGGAGGGCTATCATTTGTATTATGACGGGCCCCATGAACCCGATCTATCTAATACGGATCTCATCGTAAATACATATGAAGCGAGTATGCTGACTGCTTTGGCCGACTTATTTGACAGGGCATACGCCGCATTGAATGTAGAAAACGGCTGGCCACTGGACGAACACCGCATGAATATAAGTTTGTTTCATGAGAGGCTGGAGGATAAGGTCCGAAATGATGAGTTTCGTTCGTTTTGGAAAGAGGGAACTCTGATTTGAGCTTATATTATTTCTGGTGAGTATATCCAGGACATCGTTGTAGCACCGGATCAGCAAAACCGCGGATATGGCAGTGCCATCCTTACTCACTGCATCCGGCATATGATGGGTAAACAGATCCCTAAAATCTATTTGCGTATTGCGAAATCCAATCAGGGTGCCAAAAGGCTGTACGAGAGGCATCAATTTAAAGTAGTGTCTAGCTTTGCGGAACATACCTGGAGAGTAACAAAAAAGGATAGCGTATAAAAAACCAAAGGCAGCCCGGATTCACCGGCTGCCTTTTTTTAGAGATCAGAAAGTATAAGTTTCCGAGGCAAAACATCCTGATCTCGCAAGAAAAACTTCCCCTTAACGCGGTGAAGGTACGTCGATAGACGTTTTTCTTATAATATCAGAAAGTATAAACTCCAGAGCCATAGCTTCCTGATATTGCAAGAAAAATTACCTTTAAACGCGGTCTGTCTTCTTTGAAGGTACGTCGATAGACGTTTTTCTTACCTTACGTTTAAAAGGGATACGTCCGGATTCGTGTCCTTGCTGTAGTCGATGCCGTCCGTCTCAAATCCGAACAGCTGGAAAAACTCGCCGCGGTACTCTTTCAGATCCGTCAGCTCATATACATTATTCGTTGTGACCTGATCCCAGATCCGGGCCACTTCCTGCTGGACATCCGGACGCAGTTCCCAATCGTCGATGCGGATTCGGCCTGCCTCGTCTACAGGCGTTCCGCCCTCGTGGTACAGCTTGTCGGCAAACAGGCGGTACGACTGCTGGATCGTATTTTCGTGAATGCCCTTTTCCTTCATTACTTTGTAAAGTGCGGCAATGTACAGAGGGAAGACCGGAACGGCAGTAGCGGACTGGGTGACCAGGGCTTTGCTGACGACGACGAAAGCTTTTCCGCCTAAAGCGGACAGCTCACGGGTCAGCCGCTGCGCGGTTGCCTCCAGATCCTCCTTGGCTTTGCCGATGGTGCCTTCCCGGTAGATGGCCCGGGTAAGCTCCGAGCCGATATAGGAGTAGGCGATGGTCACCGCTCCGTCGGCCAGGAGGTTCGCCTGCCGAAGCTGGTCGATCCAGCGCTGCCAATCGGCTCCACCCATGACGGCGATCGTTTGGTCGATGTCATCGCCTTCCGCCGGTTCGGTCGTGACTTGGTCTGTCACTTCGCCGGTATGAAAGTTCACGGCCTTGCCGGTGAAGGGAGCCCTGATCGGCTTCAGTACCGAGTTGTACGTCTTGCCGCTGTCTGGGTCGGTACGCCGGGACGAAGCTACGCTGTACACGACGAGGTCCACTTGGCCGAACTGCTTGGCAATCGTGTCCATGACGCGGTCTTTCGTCTCATCCGCAAAGGCATCGCCTGTAATGCTGACGGATGTCAAGCCGGCTTCGGCGGCCCGCCGCTCAAAAGCCGCCGAATTGTACCAGCCCGCCGATGCGGTCCGTTTGTCCCGCACTGAGCTGGGCCGGAAGACGCCGATGGTGGCGGCGCCCGCTCCAAAAGCGGCGGTGATCCGGGCCGACAGGCCGTACCCTGTGGAGGCTCCGATAACCAAGACCCGTTTCGGGCCGTTCAATTTAGGCTGCTGCTGTATGTAATCGATCTGCTCCTGCACCTGCTTGGCACAGCCCTCCGGATGCGCCGTCGTGCAGATGAAACCGCGTGTTCTGGGTGTAATGATCATAGGGAGTGCGTCCTTTCTTTGCGAAGATAAGTCTAGAAATATTGTACCTCTCTTGTTTTGAAAAGAAAAACGGGTGTCATCCGGTAAGCATGGAAGCGTATGAACAGTCATCGTAGACGTGTAGGCTCGAGCCAGGGATTGCAAAGGGAATGTCCAAAAGCAATTTCCCACGCCTAGGGAGGTAATTGGCTGGAGAGAGCGAAGCAATATACGAAGAAACATGGATAAGTTCGTCCGAATTCTATACTTTTTAAAACGCAGATTTGGAGGTTGAATAACCATGATGGATGAAATGACGCAGCGAATGAAGGTATTGACCGAGTGCGACGGGGTGCCCGGACACGAAGGCGCCGTCCGCGCCCAAATGAAAAGCTATCTTGAACCGCTCAGCGAGGAGCTCGTTATGGACCGGCTCGGCAGCGTGTTTGGGGTGAAAACCGGCCTTGCCGGGGGACCTAGAGTCATGCTTGCCGGCCATCTGGATGAGATCGGGTTTATGGTCACCCAGATTACGCCGAAGGGATTTCTGCGTTTTAACCAGCTGGGCGGCTGGTGGGCGCATAACGTTCTGTCCCACCGGGTGAAAGTAAAGACGCGCAAAGGCGAATACATCGGCATCATCGGATCCAAGCCGCCCCATGTGTTGGAGGCCGAGGAGCGGACCAAAGTCATGAAGCTGAAGGATTTGTACATCGATATCGGGGCCAGAGATGAAGCGGACGCCAAAGAAATGGGGGTTCGTCCGGGCGACTGGGTCGTACCGGTGAGCGATTTCTTTACGATGCGCGATGGCGAGCTGTGGGCGGGCAAAGCGCTCGACAACCGCTCCGGCTGCTCGCTGGCGGTCGAAATCCTGTCCCGTCTGCAGAACGAACAGCATCCGAACGTCATTTATGCAGGAGCGACGGTGCAGGAGGAAGTAGGTCTCCGCGGTGCGGGAACGGCCGCCAACCTCATCCAGCCGGACGTGGCCTTTGCGCTGGACGTCGGTATCGCGCATGACACACCGGGCAGCGAGTCGAACCCGATGAAATGCAATATGGGCGACGGACCGCTGGTGCTCATTTTTGACGCTTCGATGATTCCGAATGCCGCCCTGCGGGACCTTGTAATCGACACGGCGGAGGAGCTGGGCATTTCCGTGCAATTTGACGCCATCACCGGCGGCACGACCGACGGCGGCCGGATTCATACGAGCGGCATCGGCTGCCCGACGCTGTCCGTGGGATTTGCCACGCGTTACATCCACAGCCATAACTCCGTGATGTCCAAATCCGATTTCAGCCAGGCAGCCGACCTGCTGACGGCGGTGATCAAGAAGCTGGATCGCGAAACGGTGGATAAGCTGATCGGGTAGGGCGGTGGAACGCGTTATATACTATTATTTTCATGGGTGGCTGAAAAGAGCCCTTTTAATGAGCACAGAAAGAAAACGGACAATAGTGATCATTGCGGTGATCATCGTCATTGTGGGCGGCTACCGGATCTATTCATTGAACTATTCGGATGAAGGCATTATGGATCATGTCATCGCCCATAAGGGGTATGACGTGAATCTCGTAAAGGAGCAGGTACCCGTCAAAATTTTTGTCAAACCGGAATGGATCGCATTCGGGCAGGACGAACGGAAAGATTTAAAAGTCGAAGTCCTTGAGATGAATCATACGCGTATCCTGCTTAACGATGTGTTGAACCGGGGAAATGACATTTATTTCAGTTTCGAGGCATTTCCCGGATGGGAACATCGATCGGGTGAGTTTGTGTATAACGGTAAGCTTAATCCGGACGGTTCCGTCATGACCCAGGGCCCGAATCTTCGGTTAACGGACAAGAGCGGACAAGAAATTCCCTTCGGGCAGTCGGGCCAAGGTCCGCGGATATCCTTTTCCTTTGGGATAAATCCGGAATACCACCATTTGATCCGTGATGGATTTTATGTGCAGTACAGCGATTTTAATGTGTATCGTTATGCGATGAAAATCAACGAGGAGTGGCTGGGCTATGATTCAATTTTCCAATGACCGGATCACCGTGTTTCAAAGCGCCTTGTTTCAGACCACCTCTACCGTCATTCAGTTGAACGAGGCCGTTCTGATCGTGGATCCGAATTGGCTTCCCGTCGAGATCGAGGAAATCAAGGAACACGTCGGCAAGGTCCGTGGGGATCGGCCTTGCTATCTGCTGTTCACCCATGGCGACTTCGACCACATTATCGGTTATCGCGCTTTTCCAGGGGCGATCACGATCGGAAGCGAGGGCCTGAAACATCATCCGAAGAAGGAGCATAAGCTGCGTCTGATTCGCGATTTTGACGCGACTTACTATGTTACCAGGGACTACCCAGTGGAGTTTCCTGAGCTGGATATCGTGATTACCAGGGATGGCCAGCAGGTGCCGATCGGCAGTGATACGTTGACTTTCTATTTAGCGCCCGGACACACGGCGGACGGTCTGTTTACTGTTATCGATCCGCTCGGTGTATTTGTGGCCGGAGACTATTTATCCGATTTCGAACTGCCTTTTATTGAAGATAGTGCACGATCCTATGAGCAGACCCTGCATAAGGCCGGCCGGATTCTGAAGGAGCATGCGGTGCAGTGGCTGATTCCCGGTCACGGCCAATACACGGCTGATCGTCCGGAGATGGAGCGCAGAGTGAGCGTGGCGCTTGATCATATCGAGCGGCTGAAACAGGCGGTGCTTGCGGATGATCGGGAAGCGCTGGAACGGCTGCAGCGGGAGCACGGATTTGTGTCCGAATCGACCATCGCGAGTCATGAGGAGAATGTCAGAATCATTCGACGTGAATATGCGGGGGCAGAGTCCGAAGGATAAGATATAAGTTTTGGAACGGTGCAAAATGCAGGGGATTCGCAAAAGGGGCATAGGAAATGTGCCCCAAGGCCGTGTAGAGGAATGATGAAAACTACAGTTTTCATTGAGAAGGCCGTTCCTTTTGACTAAAATGGAATAAAACGTAAAGCGTTAGACATCATCGGTATGTTCTGACGCTTTATTTTTTGAGTGGGGCTAAGTGTAACCAAGCTGCCGAAAGGGGCGATGGCCATGACGCTGGTGTTGTATCACTACTATGAAGCAGGACGGGGTCCTTTTCGAAACCTGTCGTGTCTGCCGCAGGAAGAAGCCCGTGTGATTTTAGGGCAGATCGTGCAGGAAGGGAAGACGTTTGCCAGTAAAAGGGCAGGCGATTATATGGATATCAGGCTCAAACTGGAGGGCCGGGCCAGAGAGGCGTTTATAGCCAAAGGCGGCCAGCCCGCAAATCCGTATCCGCATTATATGACCCTCGGACCTTGCGATTGGCTGTGTTCCTGGTATACGGAACCAAACGTGGTTCAAATCGATTGGGACGAATTCGATGATCGTTCGATCAGTTTTACGTACGGCGATTTGTTTCCGACAATGCGCTACGAAGATGGCAAGCCCTATCGCAAGCAGGTATATACGAAGGATGAAATCCGGGAAGTCATTGCCAGGTACGGGCTCCCGCAGGAATGGAACAAGCTCGGGGACCAGGGGCCAGAGCGATACATTGAGGCACAGATTTGGGATGAAAACGTGATTGGAAGGTATTACCCATCTATTTATGGAGGTTTATAAGCCATGCCAAAGGATAAGCAGGATCTGACGGAAAGCGGTTTGCCCAAGCTGGCCCAGCCGGCGGTAAGCGCGCTCCGGAATGCGGGTATTACCCGGCTAGAAGAGGTCGCGAGACTCACCAAACCGGAGCTGAAGCAGCTTCACGGCATCGGCCCCACAGCGGTAGAACAGCTTCGGCAGGCACTGGCCGACAAGGGACTGGATTTTTCCAAATAAGGAGCCTGTCCAAAAAAGGAGCAATGATCGGATCGGAGGAACTGATGGGTATTGATGAAATCATTGAGCTGTCATCTTATCAGGATGAATGGAAGGACATCTACGATCAAGAGAAGAAGAAGCTGGAGCCTGTGTTCGCGAAACAAGCGGTGGAGTTTGCCCATATCGGTAGCACGTCTGTCGAGGGGATGACAGCCAAACCGATTGTCGATATCCTGATCGGTCTCAAGGAGCTTCATATTGACGAGCAGACAGACCGGCAGCTGGTTGCTTTACAGTATGAGAGCATGGGTGAGGCGGGAGTGCCGGGGCGGATTCATTATCGCAAACGCATCGGGCAGAAGATCAATCTGCAAATTACCGTGTGGGACTCCGCCATTTGGCGGGATAACCTGCTGTTCAGGGATTATTTGCGTACCCATCCGGAACAAGCGAATGCCTATGCACAGGCCAAACGGAACACGTTGGCCAGCGGCATCAACACGCTGCTGAAATACTCGGATGAAAAGTCCGGAACGATTGCTGAGCTGTTAAAGCAAGCGCGGGAGTGGGCAAAGCTCTGATTTCGCAACAGGAGGTAGGAAGCAGCATGCGAATTATCGTGACAGGCGGCGCTGTCATTCAGGATCAAGAGGGCCGCATCCTTATGCAGCGCAGGTCTGACTATGGGGATTGGGGATTGCCTGGCGGTGCGATGGAGCCCGGAGAAACGATTGAGGAGACGATGCGGCGGGAAGTGCTGGAAGAGACCGGACTGGTCGTCCTGAAACATGAACTGATGGGTGTCTATAGCGGGCCGAGAATGCAGTACACCTATCCTGACGGGAACGAGGTTGTGTTTGTCATGTTCATCTTCAAGGCGGAAGCAAACTTGCAGGGAAGCCTTTCCGATAACGGAAGGGCACTTCTTTTTCAGGACCTTCATCAGGAGTCGCTTCAGCTTGAATTCAAGTCCATGGATGAAATCGAACAGCTGCCGATCAGTTCCGTTCAGCGGCCTGTGTTTGAGGATTTAATGCAAATGAAGATTTCCATATTAAGGAGCTAATATTATGAGTCCAATCACTGTACGGACGTACCAAGAGAAAAATATCCCCTCCGCTCAATTGAAACAGCTGTATGATCACCTGGGCTGGTGGCCGGAAAGAACGTTGGCCGATATCGAATCCATGCTCGGCTCATCCATTGCTGTCGGCGCCTGGGACGAGGACAGGCTGGTCGGGTTTGCGAGAGCGGTCTCGGACGGCTTGTTCCGTGCCTATATTGAGGATATGGGCGTGCAGGAGGATTACAGAAAACGCGGCTTGGGGCGGGAGATCGTCGACCGCATCACTGCCGAACTGGAAAATATCCACGTGGTCAGCTTATTTTGCGAGAGCGGCCTGGTAGATTTTTATCAACAGACCGGCTACAAGCCGACCCGGCAGGTCGTCATGCACAAGAGTCACGAGGCAGAAGGTGACAGAAGGGGAAAAGAACGATGACCACGCCTGATACGCTGCGTTTTCCGATAGGTTCTTTTGAGCCCGTGATCGCCCCCTCCTCTCAGCAGCGCGAAGATTGGATTGGGCAAATTCCGGAATTGAGCGGCAAGCTGCAAAGCGTTCTAAACCATTTTCAGCAGGAGCAGCTCGATGTTCCTTACCGCCCTGAAGGCTGGACGGTCCGGCAGATTGTTCATCATTTGGCGGATAATGATATGAATGCGTATATTCGTTTTAAAAGAGCCCTGACCGAACAGGAGCCTCTGGCAAGTTCATACCGGGAAGACCTGTGGGCCGAGCTGCCGGATTATATGGATCTGACCATCGGAAATTCAGTGTCGCTGATTGAGCTTTTGCATCAACGCTTTTATAGACTGCTGCTAAACCTGACTCCGATGGACTTTCGCAGAACGATGCGAACCGAAGTGCTCGGAACGATCACACTGGACACGGCCCTGCAAAGGTTCATCTGGCATCATCGTCATCATACCTCCCAGGTTGCCGCTTTTGCCGCGAGAATAAATAGGGATCAATCAACGACGATCAAGCCCGAAAGGACGTCATAATATGTACATAAGCAAAGAACTGGCCGATCTGATGGAGCAATCCGAAATCGATTACATGATCGACCGAATGAAGGCGATTCAGGAGCGGCCCGGCAATCCGATGGGGATCGACATTCAAACTTTTGGCGGTGCTGCCGCGTTCTATAGTCAAGCGATGCCATGGCCGCAGTTTAATACGGTGAAGGGAATTGGAGAGCAAGAGGCTGAGCGTCTGGATGAAATTCTGGAATTTTATCGGAAGCGGCAGGGCCGATGCCAATTTGAGGTGGTCCCTTCCAAATCTCATCCCAAGCTGATGAAGGCTCTTTTTGATCAGGGCTATTACCAGACCGGGTATCATGCGACTTTATACGGCGAACCTCGCTCTTGTGAGACAGTAAGAGAGCATATTACGATCCGGGAACTCGCCGCAGACGAAATGGACTTGTATGCCGAAATTCACTGCTTGGGCACCGGTCTGCCGATATCCGGCAAACACCACATCGCCGACAACAACATCGTTCTTTATGACAGGGATGGATGGAAGTTCTATGCGGGATGGGTCAACGGCAGACCGGCTGGCGTAGGCGTGATGTATATCCAGGATGACACGGCTTCGCTGACGTTTGCCACTACACTTGCGGAATACCGTAACCAAGGGGTTCAGCAGGCGCTGTTGGAAAAAAGGATCACCGAAGCGCATCAAAGCGGCTGCCAGATCGTGGTCGGCCAGGCGGCCTACGCCTCGACCAGCCACCGCAACATGGAGCGGGCAGGTCTGAAGCTGGGCTATACCCGGGGGACATGGGTTCAGGCATAAGCTGGCGGCTGACGGGTGTTGTGTAAAAAGTTACGGATTAGCGTTTTTGCTGATGGCTATTTTTTTCGGAGGAGGAATGTCATTTGAAAAGAGTGCTGCCTCTATTCCTTAGTTTCATCCTTCTTTTTCCGCTATCTATTGCCTCGGCAAGCTGGGCTTATCCATTTGTCGTATACTCCGGCCATATCTACCAGGTCACGGAACAAGCAGTTCAGCCCGAGGACGTCGGCCAAAAAATTGGCATAGTCACGAAGTACTCGGACTGGGAAGGGACGTACAGGGGGAATTTCTCCAATATGTATCCCAAAGGAACAGGTTACTACGCCATTGAGGGGCGGAGCCGCCAAGAGGCTATCGCAGTTCGAACAGGCGAAGATACGTACATTTTGGCGATTCAGCAGGGAGCTTATTCTGGAGGGCCGGAGATGCGAACGATTTGGTGGTTGTACGCGGGGATCGGCATCGTCTCAGTCGCTTGCTTAACGGCGGCGGTCAGAGTTATGCAGAAGCGTAGAGCTCGGGAGGGGAGTAAGTGAAGCGAAAATATGCCGACCGGCAGGATTGGCGGCGGGTGCTGGAAAGAGATTTTGCCTGCAGGCGGCTCCGATCCGACGAATTTAATGGGCATGTGACACTCATCTCGATTCATCAAATCAGCGAGCCTCTTGTGGTACAGATGCAGAACCGGGACTTGTGCCTGGCTGATCAGGGATACGTTTGGATGCAGCACTTTCCGGAAGGGGAGCACTACGCGGTCACCACCATGTTTAATGCGGAGCGAGAGATCATCCAGTGGTACGTAGATATGACGAAACGGAACGGCCTGAGCGGGGAGGGCATTCCTTACTGGGATGACTTGTATCTGGACTTGGTTGTCTTTCCTGACGGCAGCTATGTGATCAAAGATGAAGACGATTTGAGCGAAGCGCTTCGCAGTTCGGCTATTACGGAGGAGGACTTCGTGCTCGCGCACCGAACCCTGAATGGGCTGCTGCACCAGATCGAGACGGGGGCCCATTGGATATGGAACCATAGTAAGAAACACCTGGATTGGATGCTGGAAAGGAATTAGTGAAGCGGAGCAGATTCCGAGGGAGGTGATTAAGCGTGAAAAAGGGCATACCCTATTTCCTGATGATTCTGGCCGCGCTGATCTTTTTGGTGCAAAATCATCAGGATGTATCCGTGGGGGACATGATTTTTTCAAGCTTAGGTTTGGATCCGTGGACAGGGGGTTCAACCGGGTATCATCTGCCGGTCATCGCCGGTTTGGCATTGCTCGTGGCGGGCATATTTGGTACCGTGAGACTGTACCGTGCCAAGTATCCGCGGATTCTCAGCTGGATTTTGCTGGCCTGCATGGTGGTCATTTATGCGTTTCCTCTGGTCACCCGGCTAATCGGCTCGTTATGAAGATCGTACCAGTTATAAATAGATAAGGCAGGGGATGTTATTGACGGAGTTACAGAAGCAAATGGAAAAATATGCGGAGCTGCTCGTCCAAGTGGGCGTGAATGTGCAGCCGGATCAAGTGCTTTATGTGGAGTCACCAATAGAGTCTGCTGATTTTGCGCGGCTGGTTACGGCCAAAGCCTATCAGGCAGGGGCCAAATATGTTCAGTTGAACTGGCGTGACGAGACCGTGGTGCGCATGCGCTATGACCTGGCGGGGCCGGAGTCGTTTGCGTTCTATCCCCCTTGGACGGCGCACATGATGGAGAGCATCGCGGAGTCCGGGGGAGCGGTTCTCCTGCTGGACGGGGAGAATCCGAATTTGTATGAGGGCGTGAATCCGGCGAAAATATCGGCTTCCCGGAAAGCCGCCGCCGCCGCCCGCCGGAACTATCTCGGATACGTGCGCACCAATCGGATCAGCTGGTGCATCGTCAACGTGCCGAGCCAGGCGTGGGCGGATCAAGTGTTTGCCGACCGCCCGCAGGAAGAGCGGGTGAACGCATTATGGGAATCGATTTTCCGTATGAACCATATCGATGAAGAGGATCCGGTGGCTGCCTGGCAGAGGCATACGCAGCATTTACGAGCCGTCACCGATAAGCTGAACGCGAAGCAGTACCGCAGGCTGCATTACAAGGCACCCGGCACTGATCTGACGGTCGAACTCGCTCCAGGCCACATCTGGCTTGGCGGCGGCCAGGTTAATCAGAGCGGGATTCCGTTCGTGGCGAATATGCCGACCGAGGAAGTGTATACGATGCCGCACCGAGCCGGGACAAACGGAACGGTGTCGAGCACCCGGCCGTTTGTGCTGAACGGGCAGCTGGTGGACCGCTTCACTCTGACGTTTCGTGAGGGACGTGTGGTGGATTTTACGGCGGAGACCGGATATGAGGCGTTGAAGCAGTTTTTGGATGCCGATGAGGGGACGCGATATTTGGGGGAGATTGCGATCGTACCGCATGATTCGCCGATCTCCCGTCTGAACCGGATCTACTATAACGTGGGCATTGATGAGAACGCGTCCTGCCATTTTGCGCTCGGGAACGCATATCCGACCAATTTGCAGGGCGGGGCGGGACTCAGCGATGAGGAGCTGCTTGCCCGCGGAGCCAACGTCAGCATGCAGCATGAAGATTTTATGGTCGGGTCGGCGGAACTGGGCATCGATGCGGAGCATGAGGACGGTACGATCGAGCCGCTGCTGCGGAACGGAAGCTGGGTGATCCGGTGATTACCTTTACAGAAGGGCAGAACAAATTTAACTTTCGGGTTGCGGGAATCGCCGTTCACCGCGACCGGATATTGCTGCACACGACGCTGCAGGATGATTTCTGGAACCTGCCTGGCGGGCGGGTGGAGTTTCAGGAATCGACGGACCAGGCTCTCATCCGGGAGATCCGGGAGGAGCTGGGTATCGATATACAGATAGACAAGCTGTTGTATGTCAACGAGGATTTTTTCGAATACGACCGAATGAAATACCATGAAATCGGATTTTATTTTACATTTTCTTTTCCCGAAGGCCATGAAATTCTGGATCGGGAGGGCGAGTTCCCAGGCATTGAGGATGGCGGCAGACTTATCTTCAAATGGTTTACAATTGAGGAATTACAGGGCTTGTCGGTATATCCGGTTGAGCTGAAAACAGACATCTTGTCAGTGATTGACGGCAACGCAATCTTGAAGCATCGGATTCATCATCCGTAGGGGGTTACATACAGACAGCGGGCAGGGACTCATCCCTGCCCGCTGTTTTGCTAATTACTTAACTGATCTCGACTCGCTCTGCTGGATGTCTGCGGTATGCTGGATGATCGCATCCAGAATGGCATCCCAATCGTCCTCATGCAGCTCATGGCCGGTTCCTTCCAGGGTCAGCAGCCGGGCTTCTGGAATTTCCCGTGCCAATGCTTCACCATGGACATAAGGGATGATCGGATCCTCCGTGCCATGGATGACAAGGGCCGGCACCCGGATTCCCGGTACCCGGGCAATCAATTCCTCTCCGCCGGTCAGCAGGCCATGATTAAACATGCTCGCCGTCCAATTTCGGGTCCGCTGCAGCTCCCGTGCGGCCAGCCGGCGGACTTTATCCTCGTCCGGAGCGTGCTTTGACCCGCGGAGCAGGTTCCATTTTTGAACGCTAAAGTCCAGGATCGCCTGTTCATTCTCCCAATTGACCTGATCGGCGGAAGCAAAAAAGGCAGCTACCTTTTCTTCCATTTCCGGCAGACTCGGGTCACGGAACGAAGAGGTCATGATCAGCGTATCGCTCAGCACCCGCTCGGGATACTTGACCGTAGCCATCAGCGTCAGCAGGCCGCCGAGCGACATGCCTGCCACATGGGCCAGGCTAATTCCGTAGGCGTCCAGAACGCGGATGGCGTCATCGGCCATGTCCTCTAAGCCGTACTGCGGGTTGCCGGGCTCATCATTCATCGATTGGCCGACGTCGCGGTTATCGTAACGGATGACAAACCGTCCCGCGTCAGCAAGGCGCTGGCAAAATTCGTCCTCCCACCAGATCATCGAGGCGGTGGCGCCCATAATGAGCAGGAGTGCCGGATCTTCCTTTCGTCCAAAGCTCTCGCTGCACAGTTCAATACCATCCACTTTAATGAGTTGTTCTGTCATTTATGTTTCCTCCTTAGATTTCAATTCACGCCTACCTGGCGCTCTTTTTCTTCGTTGGTGCTTTCGGCCATCGATAAGAGGGAACCTTTTCCCGCATCGTATCAAATACGGCTGCCCAATCCCGCTCGCGCACCAAGCATACCGGCGTATTCCGTTCTATCCGGATTTGCTGCAGCAGGTGCCTGATTTGCACTGGTGTAAAAATCCCCGCGAGTGCCTCGCACACCGGCAGTGCCGGATCGTTCAGCGCGTATTCGGCCAATCCGCCGAACGCATGATGATGCTGCGTCTGCAGCCAAGGTGTTTTCCGTCTCCGAATGCGGAGTACGGCTGCGTCCACCTGAGGTGGGGGTGAAAAATGCCGCCGGGGCACGACCTTCACCAGCTCGAAGTCAAACCACATCCGCCACTTGAGCAGACGCGGGCTGCGAATCTGCCTTGCCGTAAATCCCTTGGCCGCTCCGTGCTGCACAATCAGCACCGCCCCCTGGAACGCAGAACCCGGCGGGTCGAGCAGCTTCTCGAGAATGAATGTCGTCATGAAAAATGGAATGTTGGCTACAACATGAAACGGCTCCTTCGGAAGATAAGCCTCGCGAATGTCCCTTTCAATAACGGCTACATTAGAGCCGGGAACCGCCTTTTGCCGAAGGGCGGCGGCGAATGCGGCATCGTTCTCAATGGCCAGCACTCTGCCAGCCTTCTTCGCAAGCGGGAACGTGATGGCTCCCCGCCCGGCGCCCAGATCGAGCACCGTGTCGGCGGTTGTGACGCCGGCCATTCCGATCATGTCGTGAATGACCGGCTCGTGGTGCAGCAGGTGCTGTCCTTTGGCTGCGGGTTTCTCTATGTTCAAGTGCGTCTTAATATGACGTTGTCGATGTTTATGCATCCATGAATCCCTCCGTTATCCAGCGATGGTTTCTTGCCCATCGGCTGTGCTGTGAAGTGGAGAGACTCAGGATAACGCCGCGGGATCCGGCGGATCTCACCGAATGAAAGGCACCCGCGCGGGCCGGACGCACTGCATGAAAGAGCAGTTCATCGGCATATAAGCCAGGCATTGAAGCGGCGGGTGGCGGCACATGATGCATCGACCAAGCGATATTTTTTCCTGAGTAAAAAGGAGGTTACCTGGCAAAAAGGGCAGACCTATCCTGAGTTTCTCTGTACACAGCAAAGCCAACGGCTTTTTTTCTTAGCAGCTGTACACCATGCGAACCCGGATAAACTGATCTACCACACGTAACCCTCCTTGCCAGAATTATCGTTAATCTAAAAATAAGCACAAAAAAACACAGGCTGTCTGCCTGTGTCAGCGTTTCGCGATAGGACCGCCCGGTCCAAGGAACAACCGTTCCTTCGGCCGCAGGATATAAGGTCTTACATGAACACCAGAAAAGGCGCGAAGGGCAGGGAGATACTATCCTTCCTATCCATTGAGGGTACGATCCCGCAATGCGTTCATGTGAGATGAATTTTTAAAGGCAGGCTGGACATGATCATGCGTGTTCCTGCAGACGATGCTTCAGCCATAGTCGTTATAAAACCTGGGTTACCTTTAAAAAAGGGCAGACCAATCCTGAGTCCTCCGCGTACAAGCAGAGAATTTTGCAATATGTTAGTTGCAAAACGTGCGAACCCGGATAAACTGATCTACCACACGTAACCCTCCGTTCTTCGTAAATTACTAACAGGCTACCATATCGATCCATTTTTAGCAAGTACCCGGCGAAGAAAGGGTATGGCGTTTTCCCGTCGAATAGGTAAATTAACATCGCTTGCGGCAGTTTTACTTGGAATTTATGACACGTTACGGAAAGGAGGGCGTCAGCATCAAACAAATTATCGCTATGGGTGGCGGAGGGAATCCCGAATACCGATAAGGAGGATGCCGCTTGGGCACGAAAGCCGTTTTGTTCGATTTGTTCGAGACCTTGATCACCGAATATGCGGATGGTCGGCGGATATCGGGGCGTCGCTACGATTACCCGGGTCTGCTTGGTCTGAGCCAGGAAGCGTTCAAGCTGGAATGGAGAAGCCGGGTGGAGCGGCGGATGCGCGGGGAGCTGGCAAGTTTTCCGGATGTCATCCGGGATATTTGCCGAAGCAGGGGCCTGGATGCGGACGAACAGTCCGTTCAGACGCTCTACCAGGCAAGGATCCAGGAGAAGCGGATTCCTTTTGAAGCCGTTCGCCCTGACATTTTGGAAATGCTCGAAAATCTCCGTACCCATGGCTGGAAGCTGGGACTGATCAGCAACTGTTCGGAGGAGGAAGTCCGGGGCTGGGAAGATTCCCCGCTGGCCGGGTATTTTGACAATGTTATTTTTTCATACGAGGTACAATGCTGTAAGCCCGACCCTGCTATCTATGAACTCGCATGCCGGCGGCTGCAAATACTCCCGGAGGATTGCGTGTTTGTAGGTGACGGAGGCTCCGGAGAGCTGGATGGGGCGCATCAGGCAGGGATGAAGGTCATCCATGCGGTCTGGTTCAATTTCTATGTGGAGAGCCGGTACGCTCAACTGTCGGCACCTATGCAGCTTGCCGCCGCATTGCCTATACGATAGCCGGGCCGGGCATAAGTTTGGATTAACTTTTAGAGGAGGATAAGTGATGAAGAAGATAACACCGATCTTTCGGATTTTCGATGAGGATAAGGCCAAGGAGTTTTACGTGGATTTCCTGGAATTCCGGATTGACTGGGAGCATCGCTATGAAGACGATCTTCCCTTATACATGCAGGTGTCCAGCGGGGACTGCGAGATCCATTTGAGCGGGCATCACGGCGACTGTACCCCCGGCTCGGCGATCCGTGTGGAAGTCGAAGACATCCAGAGCCTTCATGCCAAACTGATAGCGAAGAAGTACAAGCATGCGCGTCCTGGGCTTGAGGATATGGAGGTGAGCGTGATCGATCCTTTCGGTAACAGGATCACGTTTTTTGAGAGGAAGGATGCATGAACCCGGCGAACAAGCTGACGCTGGCCAGAATCATGCTGATCCCCGTGTTTATCGTTTTTTTCGCAGAGTACCCCGTACGGCTGGCGGATTCCAACGCGTTCATTCAATTTCTGAATCAGTACGGAACCTATATGGCGGTGGGCGTATTCATTCTTGCTTCCGCTACGGACAAGCTGGACGGGTATATTGCCCGCAAATACCACCTGGTTACCAATCTGGGTAAGCTATTGGACCCGCTTGCGGATAAGCTGCTTGTTTCGGTGGCGTTGATCATGATGGTCGAAGCCGGGATGATTCCGGCCTGGATGGCCTTCGTGATGATTGGTCGTGAATTCATTATTACCGCTCTGCGAATGGCGGCGTCGGCCCAGGGGATCGCTCTGGCGGCAGACCGGTACGGCAAGTGGAAAATGGTGTCCCAGGTCGTCGCCATTACGGCCGTGCTGCTGAATAACTATCCTTTTCAATGGTTGACTAGCCTTCGCGTCGATTCCTTCTTGATGGTGATCGCTGTGATGATGACCGTCATGTCAGGGTACCACTACGTGGTCAAAAACGTTAAGCTTTTTATATAAAAAGGCTCAAACGCTTCGTGCTTGAGTTATGAGGGAGGAGGCGTAATTTTGATTCTTTGGAGCAAGCAGGGGGTCAGCGTAAGGAAATTGGAGGCGGGCGATGCGGACCATTTGGTCCGTTGGCTCAGCGATCCACGCGTCCTCGAATATTATGAAGGCCGGGACCGTCCGCATGATATGGCCATGGTGCAGGAGCACTTTTACCGAGATGATCAAATCGAAGCCTGCATCATTCAACTGGACGACCGCGATATCGGATATATTCAATATTATCCGGTCGATCCGGAGGAACGCGAGGTATATGGCTATGGCGAAGGGGACGGACGAATTTTCGGCATGGATCAGTTTATAGGGGAGCCCGACTGCTGGAACCGGGGAATCGGCACAAGGCTGATTCAAGGCATGGTTTCTTATCTAACCAACACGCTTCAAGCCGATAAAATTGTCATGGACCCGCAAACCTGGAACGCCAGGGCCCTGCGTGTATACGAAAAATGCGGCTTCCGCAAGATCAAACTGCTGGAAAAACGCGAATGGCATGAAGGAGAGTACCGCGATTGCTGGCTGATCGAATACAGTGCAGCCAATGGAGAGGAGAAGCGGGATGAATCATAGTTATAGTCAAACCTTGAACCGTTTAGTCGGTTATTTTGAGAGCGAACTGAAAGCTGTGCCCGAAGAGGTGTTCAGACACAAGCCAGGACCCGCCAAGTGGTCGAAGCAGGAGATCGTAGGCCACTTATGCGATTCGGCGGCGAACAACCATCTTCGTTTTGTCCAAATAAAACTGTCGGCGCATCCGGTATCCCTTGAGGGATACGATCAGGACACGTGGGTGGACCTGCACGGGTATCAGGAGCAATACAACCAGACGGATATCATTACGCTGTGGGTTATGCTGAACAGGCAAATTGTCCATGTTATCGAGAGTTTGACCGCGGAGGATTACGGCAAAACCTGCATTCTTCCCGGCGGCGGTGAAGCGACGCTGGATTGGCTGGTGAACGATTACCTGGAGCATATGCGGCACCACTTTAGGCAGATTCTCGGTCCGGAGTCGGTAGAGCGGGCGAGGCCGGGACATAGACAGACTGGAGGAAACTAACATCATGGAAACACTGCGAGAGCTGTTGATTGAGGATTACGAACAATGCATGGAGCTGTGGGGCAATACGGAAGGGATGGCGCTGAGCGACGCCGATTCGAAAGAATCGATACACCGGTACCTGCTTCGGAACCCGGGCATGAGCTTTGTCGCCACCGAGGGTGATCGGGTGATCGGCACCATTCTGTGCGGCCATGACGGCCGAAGGGGGTATATCTACCACGTTGCGGTCGATCCGGCCTGCAGGGGCCGCGCCATCGGGCAAAAACTGGCGAAAGCCGGGCTGGATAAGCTCCGGGAAGAGGGCATCGCCAAGTGCCATATCATGGTGATCGAGGAGAATGAGATCGGCAATTATTTTTGGGCCAAATCGGGCTGGAGCCGGAGGGACGGCATTCTGCTGTATTCCACCAATACATAGGAGCATAACGCGGGAGTACCGTCCTTTTTTTGGTCCCAGGATGTGAAACTTACAATTATCGGCTGATCACCGGATCAGGCTTGTTATGATGAGGCTGCCTCCGGCTCGGAAATAACGGGGAGCGTCACGGTAAACGTAGTGCCCTCCTGGAGAGCGCTCTGGACCGATATGTTCCCGCCGTGATTATGGATGATGTTGTGTGTGATCATAAACCCAAGACCGGTGCCTGATTCCTTGGTCGTGAAAAAGGGCTTGCCCAGCGCCTGGATCTGCTCCGCTGTCATGCCGCAGCCTTCGTCCTGAACGCTGATGAAGGCCTCGTTGTTCCGGGAGAGAGCGTGGATCCGGATGATGCCGCCTTCCGGCATGGCTTCCATCGCATTTTTGAGCAGGTTGATGAAGACCTGTTTCAGCTGGTTGGCCTCGCCGGCAATCCAGATGGAAGGTTCGGAGAAGGCGGAAACGATCTCGATATTTTTTAATGCGGCCTGGCCGTTCATCAGTGTAACCACCTGGTCCAGCAGCGGCAGAATGTCCATTGGCTTGCTCGCATGCGAAACTTGGGGTTTGGACAGCACCAGCAGCTCATTGACGATAAATTCGATCCGCTTCAGCTCGGATTCCATGATCGCAAAGTACTGGTCGTTGTTTTGGCTTGAGGTGCGGAGGAGCTTCAAAAAGCCGAAAATGGCGGTCAGCGGATTACGGATTTCGTGAGCGATGCCTGCGGCAAGCTGCCCTGCCGTCGATAGCTTCTCGGACTGCATGAGCCGGTCTTCCTCAAGCTTCTGGTCGGAGATATCTTTAAAGATCCCGATGACGCACCGCTTTTTTTGATAGGTAATCTTCAGTGAGAATCCTTCCACATGCCTCAGCTGTCCATTGAGACAGCGGATGCGGTAGCGTACTGAGCCGATGGGCCTGTTGTTGTAGTGCCGCTGCTTGCGCTCGGCCAGAATTTCGTGGTCGGCGGTGTCGACCAAATCGTCCGTTGACATGCCGATTACGGCTTCAAGGCTGTCTGCATGAATGAGCCTGAGTCCAGCAGGATTGGCATACTGAATCTGGCCGTGGTTCGTAATCAGCACGGACAGGGGGAGGCCATCCAGCAGCTGCATGAAGGAATCCTCCCGCTCGTGCAGATGGGTTTCGGTATAATGCAGCCGGGTTTCCATTTGCATCATCTGGGTCCTGTTTTCGAATTGGGTGAAGTAAATCTCAGGTTTCCCGGCCTCATTTCGAATCAAGGAGATGCGGATATCAAGGGATAACCGTTGTCCTGAAGGATGATAGTAATGCTGGTCGATCCGGTGCTGATCCCGTTTCATGGATTGCAGCCACTCCCCGCACTTAACGATGTCGCGGGACAGTTCCTGAATCGCAGGAAGAAGATCCGGCAAAGTGAAATGGTTAGGTGTATAACCGAGGAGGGTGCATAAAGCGGGGTTGACCTTTAGGAAGGCTCCGTCAGGCGCGATAAGGGCCATGCCGATCGCGGCCTGCCTAAAGGCAAAGTCGTAATTATGGACTTCAGCGGATCGCATGGCAGTTCCCCTCTCTACTATCAAGCCGTGGTATATTTATACATATTATAATCGCGAATCTCTTTAATCATCAATGCTAAAGTAAGTGAACATTAACTTTTAAAAGAGAGCCGCCGAACGTGGGAACAAAAATATAATCGATATGGAGGTGCTGTAAATGAAAATCACGCTGACTTTGCTCACTTCAGAGGAATTAAAGCAGCAGTGGAAGCAGGCTTTTACCGAACAGGACATCTTCCGCCCCGATGAGTACTACGACAAATGTCTCGCTGAAAACGCAGCGGGTGTCCGTGAAACGATCATCGCCTATGCAGATGACCAGGTCGCCGGGGTATGTCACCTGAAATACGAATCGGACTACCCCCCTTTCCAAGAGCAGGGCATTCCGGAAGTGAACGATCTAAACGTATTCCCCGTCTTCCAGCGCCAAGGAATCGGCAACCGGATCCTGGAGGAGTTTGAATCGATCGTAAGCCGTAAGGGCAAACGGATCGGCATCGGTGTGGGCTTATTCAAGGACTACGGCAAGGCACAGCGCATTTACTGCCGCAGAGGTTACATTCCCGATGGCAACGGCATCGTGTATAAGAACCAGCCGGTCGTGCCGGGCGAGATGGTCCGGGTGGACGATGATCTGAATCTCTTTTTTATTAAGGAACTTCAATAAAAGGGAATGTTGGAGGTGTTCGATTGGGAGTGGAACTGGAAACCGCACAGCCGGAAAGCCACGGCCTATCGTCCGGCGATGTACTTCGGTTCTTGGAACGGATCGAGGAACTGGAGCTTCAGGTCAACCGTTTGATGCTGCTTCAGAATGGAAAAGTTACGGCCCGTTTCAACCGTCAGCCGTATCGGGAAGAGGCACCCACGTTATTATTTTCGCTCAGCAAGAGCTTCACTTCCATTGCGGCGGGAATTGCCAGGGACGAAGGATATATTCGGCTGACGGATCCGGTCGTTTCGTATTTTCCCGATAAGCTGGCTGGTAACGTTCCCCCCTACTTATCACAGATGACCATTCACCATCTGCTCTCGATGAATACAGGACATCATGACAACATTTACGGCCGGGTGATGGAATCCGGGCCCGACTGGGCCCAAACGTTCTTATCCTTGGTGCCGGAGCATCCGCCGGGAAGCCATTACGTCTACAACACCCATGCGACTTATATGGTTGCCGCCATTCTGGAAAGGGCGACCGGCATGAGCCTCGTCGAATATGTAAAACCGAGATTGTTCGAGCCGCTTGGAATTGGCTTGGTGGATTGGGAAACCTGCCCGATGGGAGTGACCGCAGGCGGCATGGGGCTGAGCATTCCCATCGACGGCGTGGCGAAGTTCGGTCAGATGCTGCTGAACGAGGGCGTGTATGGCGGCCGGCGAATCATATCTGCGGAGTACATCCGGTTAGCCACCGCGGAGCAGAGCGATAACCGCCGCAATGAGACGAGAGCCGATTTTTCGGAAGGGTATGGCTACCAATTTTTCCTGTGCCGGCAGGGGTGTTATATGGGAAACGGCGGGTTCGGGCAGCTCTGCTTTGTTGCTCCGAAGCACGGCATTGTCATTGCGGCCGCTTCCGGCATGAGCCGTATGAAAAAGCAGCTGCCGCAGCTGCTGGACCTCATCTATGAGCATATCGTGGACCGGGTAGACCGATCGCAACAAGTCAGCTCCGAAGCGTACCCGCTGCTTCTGCGGCGGATCGCGCGAATGCAGGAAGACGCTGAGCACCTGGTACCTTCTGCTTCGTCCGCCATACCGGATGATTGGGCAGGGCAATACCGTGTTCAGGCTCCAGAGACAGGCTGCGTTGCTGAGATTACGGTGTGCAGCCTGGATGAGCGGTCCGAGCTTCGGCTCCGTTATGCCGATGGCAGCCGGCGCGAACTTCCCTTTGATTTGACGAAGAGGGTAAGCACCAAAGACATCTTCCGGAAGGATCTGGCCATACATCGGCAGGAAGCCGTCATTTCGGCCCGATTGACCGAGGATCTGCAGCTCGAGCTAACCGTGGTGTACATCGAGACACCCTATAGGGTCACGCTCACCCTAACGTTTGCAGACGGGCAGGTCGAGCTTGTGGAGGAGGTCAACGTCTCTTTTGACAAGAAGACGACCCGGGTCACGGCTGTAAAGCAGGAACAGCTGGCGGAAAGGAGCGGGGCATGATCAAGGGCGTGCTGTTTGACCTGGACGGCACACTGCTGGACCGGGATACCTCGCTGCTGCGCTTTACGGAGGATCAATATGAACGGTTTCCGGAGCTTCAACGCGTGGACCGGGATCAATATATCCGCCGTTTTGTAGAGCTGGACGCGCGGGGGTACGTCTGGAAGGACAAAGTTTATGAACAGCTTGTGCGGGAAATGGACTTGGAGTTATCCTGGGAGCGCCTTTTGGAGGACTATATCGCCGGTTTTCGCCTTCACTGCATAGGTTATCCGCATCTTCGGAAAATGCTGACTGCTCTCAAGCGCCAAAGAATGAAACTAGGGATCATATCCAACGGCTTCGGCGAGTTTCAATGGGGCAGCATTCAAGGGCTCGGCATTGCTGATGATTTTGACGCCATTCTCATTTCCGAGCTGGAAGGGCTCCGCAAGCCGGACCCGGTTATTTTCCGTAGGGCTTTGGACAGGCTGGAGCTCCAGCCGGAGGAGGCTGTGTTTGTCGGGGATCATCCCGTTAACGATGTCGAGGCCAGCCGGAAGGTCGGGATGAAGGCGGTATGGATGAAGGCGGCTGCCGAAAACACGAGCTGTGAGACGGATTATTCGATCACCGACTTAATGGAACTGAAGGACATTTTGAGTAATTAAGCCATATGCAATATTTGGACAATGGGACCATGTGTTCCATTGTCCTTTTTTCGTGAGATAAGACGGAGAAAAGGGAAAAAACTCTTTACAATGAAATTGAGAATCATTATCATAATAAGTGTGTATACATACACATAAATTGCACTTTTCCACGCATAATGTGTCAACAAAGGCAATCATGCGTTAGACGATACGGCATTTCGACAACGTTGAACATAGCATAAGGCACCCTGCATGCGGAGCGGCGAGCCCGCCACGAAATACAATCCCTAAAAAAGGATGATACGGTATGGTACAAAACACATTGGCTTGGCCGGAGCAAGAGATCGCCACGGAGGATAAACCGCAGCTCCAGTCGAGGCTCGGCACCGAGCAGCTGAACATCGGATACGCCGATACGCTCATTGTCAACAATTTGAACCTGAGCATTCCGGCGGGTAAAATTACGGCTTTGGTCGGCTCCAACGGCTCCGGCAAATCGACGATTCTCAAAACGATGGCCCGCTTGATGAAGCCATCCTCCGGAGCGGTGCTGCTCGACGGCAAATCGATCCACAGCCAGCCGACCAAGGATGTGGCGAAGCAGCTCGCGATCCTGCCGCAAACCCCCACGGCCCCGGATGGGCTGACCGTAACCGAGCTGATCGGCTTCGGCCGTTCGCCGCATCAGCGGGGATTTGGCAGCATCAGCGCGCAGGACCGTGAGGTTATCGAGTGGGCCATTAACGTTACGGGGCTTGGGGACTTTAGGGACCGGGCGATCGACCAGCTGTCCGGCGGCCAGCGTCAGCGTGCATGGATCGCCATGGCGCTGGCTCAGCAGACGGATATTCTGTTCCTCGACGAGCCTACGACCTTCCTGGATATGGCGCATCAGCTGGAAGTGCTGCAGCTGCTGCAGAAGCTGAATGAGGAAGAGGGCCGCACGATCGTCATGGTCGTTCACGACCTGAACCATGCCACACGGTATGCACAGCATATGGTGGCGATCAAATCAGGCACGGTCGTGGCAGAAGGAACACCCGGCGAAGTCATGACCCGGGAAGTGCTGCGGGAGGTCTTCGCTATTGAAGCCGACATCCTCGTCGACCCCCGGACCGGAGTCCCGCTGTGTCTGCCTTACGAGCTGGCGAGAAGAGCTTAAACTGTTATTATCTTCATATAAGCACCCGTGAAACTTTCAGATATGTCAGCAGCAGAATCGCTGGTATGATGAAGTTGAAGCGGGTGCTTTTCTTTTTTAACCCAATAAAATGGAAAGGTTGCTGGTTCATGACTGCAAATTCAGTACACCACCTGAAGCGGAGCACGATTCTTTATTTTGTCCGGCATGCCGAATCGCCTTATGAGGAAGGCAGGGAACGAACACGGGGACTGTCCCGTCAGGGGCTGGCAGACGCGCTTGCGGTCAAGGATAGACTGCTAGGTGAAGGCATTGACCTGTACATTTCCAGTCCCTATGAGCGAGCCGTGCGAACGATTCGGGATGCGGCCGACTCCGCGGGCAAGGAAATCATCATAGAAGAGGATTTGAGGGAACGGGAAATCGGGCAGATCGGGCACTTATCGTTTCAAGAAGCGAAGCAAAAGGTATACGGCGATGCCGCTTTTGCTTTTCCGGGGGGAGAGTCGAGCCTGGAGGCGCGGCATAGAGCAGCCCAGGTGATCCGGAGACTTCTGGATGAGCATGCCGGAAAGCGGATTGTCATTGGGACTCACGGCGATATTATGACGTTGATGCTGGGCGAATTTGACCCGCGGTTCGATTACGCCTTCTGGGAATCCACTTCCATGCCGGATATTTACAAGACGGAGTGGGAGGGAGAGACCCTGCGCCAGGTGACGAGGATGTGGAAAGAGTAGGAAATCATATGTATCATTGTTAAAATTTGTGATAGACTGAAAGCGCTGTATCTGCCAGTTTCATAGGGCAACCCTTCGAGCTCATCCATTGGCCTTGCAGCCAATCCAGGAAGAGGTTGAGCGCACGAAGGAGAATCGACCATTCGGAGGATGATGTTCATTTGAGTAAAGTTCACTTTTCGGTTCAGGTTCGATTGGTTTCGGATTTAGAGAGGTCCAAGCGCTATTATGCGGATGTGCTCGGCTGTGACGTGTCGGATGTTTGGGCGGTAAGGGATGATTTTGCCCTCGGCTTCAAATTGATTCAGGCGGCAAAGGCAGAAGATGTCCGTCCCAACCCCTCCGGGGACAACAAGATGGTTCCATGGGACACTTACGCATATGTCGAAACGCATGAAGAACTGGATCAATTGTATGAGCATTTCAAAGCCAGGGGAGCGCAATTCATTCAGGAGCCTGTGCTGGAACATCAGGGATGGGGGGACTGGAAAGACTTCGTGCTGGTCGATCCGGATCGGTATGCGATTGCTTTCGGATCAGGAAAAAAGGGGTCATAGTGCCGAAATGACAGCTGTTCCCGGCAAGGGGACAGCCATTTTTCTATATTGGAGGAAAGTTATGAATACGCAGCAGGTGCTGGACCGTTTGACACAGCTTTTTATTACCGAGCTCGGAGCACCGTTGACCGGGTTATATCTGCACGGCTCGCTGGCGATGGGGTGTTACCGTGAAGACCGGAGCGATATCGATCTCCTGGCGGTCATTGAAGAGAAGCTCGACCCCGAGGTTTGGACTCGGCTCGCCCGAGGCCTTCTTGAGCTTTACAGGCTGATGCCGGGGCACCGCGGGATGGAAGTCAGCGTCATCCTCAGGCAGTACGCCGGGGAGCCGCTGCACCCAACACCGTTTGAATTCCATTATTCGGAGGCGCACCGGGAGCGGTATGAATCTGATGCGCAATATGTATGCGGCGGTTATGAAGACCCTGATCTTGCGGCCCATATGATGGTCATTTACCACCGTGGGATAACGCTGTATGGGGAGCCCGCACAGTCCGTGTTCAGGCCGGAGAAAGAGATGTACATCCGGTCGATCTGGTCCGATGTGGAGCATGCCGTGGAGCAGATCGCCGAGGCGCCGGTATATTACACGCTTAATCTGTGCAGAATTTTGCGATTTTTGCGGGAAGGCGAAGTTTCCTCCAAAAAGGAAGGCGGCGAATGGGGGCTCGCGGCCCTTCCGCCTGCGTATGAGCTGCTCCTGCGCCAGTGTCTTCTTCATTATGGAGGACAGACGGATGAAGTGAGCTTGGAACCTCGGATGTTTCAGGCTTTTGCTCGGGATATGCTGAACGAGATTAAGCAGCGGATGACGGAGGAGGGGATTCGTCCCTGATTATCCGATCGTGGGCACATGTTGCGCACTTGCTCCCATCATCCATTTCAATTCGTTATTGATAGATTCATAGGCTTTCTTGCAGGCCGGGTTCAATGAATACTGGACGGAACGTGGAAGTAATGGTTAAATTTTCATATGAATAGTTCACACCCCGCTGCCGGAGGAATGACGATGAAGCGATTTTTGATCGGGCAATACGGCTCGTTTGACGAGCAAAAGATGGAGCGCGATTACAGAGACAGCTTTTACGGAATCGAGGCCTGTCTGTTTGAAAATGAAGCGGACACGCAGAAACTCTTGAGCGCCTCCAGAGTGCGGGACTTCCGGATCGGCGTACATTTTCCCCTTCGTGCGGGGAAGTCGCTGTTTCGGGACGCCCTGTTTCTGGATGCGGACAAACATGTCCGTGATGAAGCGCTCCGGCTGATCCGGAACGAGCTCGACTATTTAAGGAACGTACGGCCGGATTACGTGTTGTTCCATTATCCTAAGCCCGTCATCCTGGATGACCGGGTGAACTGGGACAAATGGCATTTTTCCGACAGAACGGAGTATGTCTATGATAGCGATTATTCGCTTGAAATGTTTGCAGAGCGCAGCGATCAGCTTTTTGACTGGCTTAGCGCCGCTTCCCGAGATTACGGCTTCACGCCGGTTTTGGAATTCGATGCGCTGAATTCTTATATTTATGAGCATGATGTGCTGGAAACACTGCTGAAGAAGTACCCGGACATCCGGCTGTGCCTGGATACGGGAAGGCTGTTTTTGCAGCAGAACGTAGACCCTTCCTTTCAGGCCCTGCCGGTCATCCGCAAATATGCGAAGTATGCGGAGGTTATCCACCTGTGGAATCTTCAGTACACGAAATCGTCCGTCAAGCTGCGCTACCCGGTGCTGCCGGAACAGCGTCCGGAGGACGGATGGGCCCCGATAGGAGATTATTTAACCGTTATCCGCGAGGAAAACCCGCAGGTCAAAATTCAGTTCGAGCACCGCTCCGACCTGGTCAGCCGTGAGGATCTGCAGCGCTGTTATGAATGGGTAGACGAATGTTTGCGCAGCACCCATCCCAGCTGATGATGACTGGAAACTTGGAAGGGGAGGAGCCGATGAACAGACCCCAGCTTATTTTGGATGTCGCCGGTGTCATTGCAACGAACCTCTCGCCTGGATTTTGGGAAGAGGCTGCTGCCATGGCCGGAAGCACGACCTATCGTCAGTTAAAAGACAGCTTCAGCCGGGAAATTCGCGAGTCGTTCTGGACAGGCGGCATCACCATTGAGCAGTTTAGGGACTGGCTCGCCGGGCATGGACCAGATCTGAGCATGGAACGGCTTAGCGCGCTGGCGATGAGGTATTTGCAACCCCTCCCCGCTTTGGGGCGTATTGCCACATGGAGCAGGGACGCGGATATCCACCTGCTGAGCAACCACCGGGAGGAATGGCTGAGCGGGCTGCTGGCACCCGTCAAGGAGCAGGTGAAGAGCCTTACCATATCCAGCAGAGCAGGGTATTGCAAGCCGGATCCCCGCATTTATCAGCTCGTATGCGAGCAGCTCGGCGATGGGGGAGGACCCTGCATTTATGTGGACGATCAGGAGAAAAATTTGATCCCTGCCAGGGCATTGGGCTGGCATACGGTTATTGCGGATCCCGAAGGCCGCTGGATGGAGGAAGTTTCGCAGCTGCTGAAGCAGCAGCGATAAGGAAAGGGTGAGGGGCGTGTCGAACGATTTTTATTGCGACGAGGTGCTAAACGGCAAAACGCAGGTCAACCGCGTGTATGAGACGGATCGGGTGCTCGCTTATCATCATACGCGCCCTTATTATGAGCATCATGTTGTGGTGATCCCGAAGCTCCATGTAGGATCGCTGATATCCGGAGAAGAGGAGAATACCGAACAGCTGCTGCTCGAGGTTTTAAGGGTAATTAAGAAGGTCGCCTCGGACATGGTGCGGCAGACGGGAGCAGCCAAGGTCGTCACTAACTTAGGAGACTACCAGGAATCCAAACATATGCATTGGCATGTCGTGAGCGGCCAAACGATACGATGAAAGGAAGCGTAAAATGATGGAACAATGGTCTTACAAGACGGTGAAGTATAAAACAGGAGGCTTTTTGGGCGGCAAGGTGGACGAGGAGGAATTTGAGGATTTGCTGAACAGCTACGGCTACGAGGGCTGGGAGCTGGTATCGTGCTTTGACACGAGCGTATCCCAGGGACAGTCGCGGGACGTCATCGCCATTTTCAAACGGAAAGTATAATGATTGACATTAAACCCTGACGCGCAGGGTTTTTTCTTTCTTGAAGGAGCGAAGGCGGGCGCAGCAATAGGAACACTAGGCAAAAGGAGTGGATAGTACATATGGATCAACGGATCATTGAAGAGGCGAAGCAGCTGGCAATAGCCGCAGCCAAGGAAGCGGGATCCATCGCGAAGGCGTATTTTGACAAGCTGGAAAAGGTTGACCAAAAAGGGGATAACGGCGATCTCGTCACGGTGGTGGACCATTTGGCCGAGGAGCGGATCCTTGAGCATATCCGCAGCAAATTTCCAGATCACCGGATCCGGGCCGAGGAATCGGGAGATCATGGTCAGCGCAGCGACTGGCTGTGGCTGGTGGACCCTTTGGACGGAACGAACAACTATGCGATCGGCCTGCCTGCGTTCTCCTGCTCGATTACGCTGATATACCAAGGGCAGCCGGTCGTGGCGGTGGTTTACGAACCGATGATTGACCGGCTGTTCGTGTCCACCCGTAACGGTGGAACAACCTGCAATGGGCAGCCCGTAACGAACGGGCCTGCACCGGCGTTCAATAAAGCAACGGTCGCCTGGATACAGGGGCATGTGGTAGGCAGCGATGACCGCGCCACCCGGCTTAGAAACCATATCGACCTGCATACGAAGCGAATGATGCGGCTGTGGGCGCCGACCTTGCAGTGGTGCATGCTGGCGAGAGGGAATATCGATGCCATCATTCTGTATAACTCCGAAGGGGAGGACCTCTATTCCGGCGTTCTGATCGCGAAGGAAGCGGGGATGCTGGTCATGGACTTTGAAGGCAAACCATTTGACGCCATGACGGAAGAGCCTTACCTGATCGCTTGTCATCCGGAGAACCGGGATTACTTTTTGAATATGGTATTGGAAGGATTTGGCGCCCGATAGAGGCTTGCCGCAGCGGCAGTTAGCAGCCCCAAGGTGACGCATACTGAACCGGCGGCAGAAGGGAAGTGGGCAATGGTTTATTTTATCATGGGAATCGTCGTGTTTCTTGCCGGGGGGCTGATCGCAACCTGGGTGTTTGGCACCTGGGGGACCGTTCTGGCCCTTCTGGTTATGGTCGGCCTGCTGAGCTACTTGTACGGCATGGTGGAAGACTTGAGGGCAAGGGTGAGCTCTTTGGAAAGGAAGCTGGGCGTGTCGGAAGAGGATGATTACCAGATGAGCGACGAGGACATTGAAGCGGAGCTCGAACGGGAGCTGGATGCGGAACCCGGCAGTGCGGAAGAAGCGGAAAAGGGGCGCAATCCTACCCAGAGGGAGGAATAACGGGCATGCGATTGATGGGAATAATGCTTCTCGGAGCAGGATTGCTGCTTGTCGGACTCGGCGGTTTTGAAAAAGTATTGATTTATGCAGCGCGGACCCAAAATATTAACGATGTGTATACACTAAAGGATTTAACGCCGGATTATATTTGGAATATCACCAATATTACGCTGGTTGGCGGTATCGTGATTGCCGTCCTGGGCTTATTCCTGTTTTTGTATAAACGAATTGCCTCAGACATTCAGCAGCAAAATCGGGAATTTGAAGATAGAATAAGCCGAGACCAACCATAAAAAGGAGTTGAACGGATGGATCAACCGGTTACAATCAACATCGACGACGTAACATTTCAATTGAAAAAGCCGCATTCGCTGGAGTGGCTGTCCGCCTGGGGCAAGGCGTTTGCGGTGTTTGACAAGCAGGACTCCGGCAACCTTTCGTTTGGTGTGGAAAAGGACGGGGTCAGACGGTTCATCAAGTACGCCGGAGCGGCTACCACGGAGTTTGAGGGCGAACCGGCGGAGGCCATCGCGCGTCTGAAGCAGGCTGTTCAAGTTTACGAAGATTTAGATCATCCCAGCTTGGTGCGGCTGCTGAGCCATTTTGAAGCCGGACCCGGCTACGCCGCCGTATTCGAATGGTTTGACGGGGAGTCGCTGCATCCCCATTGGGCATTTCCGCCTCCGGCCAAATATGAAGACCCGAGGTCTCCTTTTTATCGTTACCGCAGGCTGCCGCTGGAGAAGCGGCTGGCGTCCTACAGGGCTATTCTTGATTTTCATGTCCACGTCGAGGAAAAAGGGTACATAGCAGTTGATTTCTATGACGGAAGCGTTCTTTACGATTTTGCCACTGACACGACGAAAATCTGCGATATCGACCTGTATCAGAAAGACCCTTTTGAGAACCGGATGGGCAGGCTGTGGGGATCGTCCCGCTTTATGTCCCCCGAGGAGTTTGAATACGGCGCTGCGATTGACGGCGTGACTAATGTGTATAATATGGGGGCGACAGCCTTTTTCATCTTTGGCGGGGAGTTGGACCGCTCCTATGACCAATGGGATGACGGCAGGTCCCTGTATGACATTGCGCTGAAGGCGGTACATGCCGATCGGGCCGGGCGGTACGCCTCTGTGGCCGACTTCGCGTCTGCCTGGGGGAAGGCTCTCCAAGAGCCAGATGGCAGATGAGTCCCGGGGCGAATCACCCATTCGTTTTGGTTTGGGCCACGGACACGGACGCAAGCAGGCGTTTTTGGCGGCATGGTACAATAGAAACGCACAAACCATCCGGATGATGCCTTTGCATGACTTTGATTGAGGCACGCTGACGCCGTTTATATCACTTTACTGAAAGAAGGGTACATCTTGTCGTACGAATGGATTTTGTTTGATGCGGATGAAACGCTGTTCGATTTTAAAATGTCGGAGAGCCACGCGCTGAACCAGCTGCTTACCAGCTGCAGCCTGGACGTGAATGACACGGAAATAACGGGCTGCTATAAAAGGATCAATGAGGAGCTCTGGCGCGAATTTGAGCAGGGTCTGATCAGCTCGGCGGAGCTGCGGGTCGAGCGCTTTCGCCGATTCGGCCGCGAGCAGGGGCTGAACGACGACGCCGAGGAATTGAGCAGACGTTACCTGGGATCGCTCGCCGAAGGCGCGTTTATTTTGGCGGGTGCGCTGGATATCTGTCTCTATCTTAAGGAGCACGGTTACAAAATGGCCATCATCACGAACGGCATTAAAGAGGTGCAGTTCGGACGGATCGGCCGCTCCGACCTGAAGGACTTTTTCGAGGCGGTCATCGTCTCCGAGGATACGGGATTCCAGAAGCCGCAGGCGGGCATTTTCGAGCATGCCTTCCGGGTGATTCAGGAGGACCGCAAGGATAAAATGCTGATGGTCGGCGATTCCCTCACCTCGGACATTCAGGGCGGCAACAATATCGGCATCGACACGTGCTGGTACAACCCGAACCGCCTGCCCAACGAAACCGCCATCGTCCCGACTTATGAGATCCACGATCTGGCGGAGATCAAGGACATTTTGGAGAAGAAGGGCTGACCGGGCTTGTCGGCTCCTTCATTCACGAAAGCGCTTGAAGAATTTACAACAATTTGACTCGGCTGTAACGAATTTGTGACGATTTGGGTCCCGGCTGTGGCTTACAATAAAGTTACATCACAGAGCCCTCTCGCAGCGTTTGAAAACAATCCCGCAGGGTAATGGTTGATATGGATAGAAATCATGATTCCATAAAGGAGATATTTTCAAATGAAAAAAAAGATGACCGTATTCGCTTCCCTGATGATCGTTTTTCTGCTGGGGCTGGTTGTGACGTCAACGAGTGCAGTCGGGTCTGACAACGAATATAAGCCGGTTCCGCAAACCGAGGACACGGTGACGGCGATGCTGTCGACCATCGGGGACAAGAACGGCCACCTCTACGTGACGGTGGATCCGATCGAATGGTACGAGGGCGCGGCGGCAGACAAGAAGTTCCTTGAACGGGAGCCGGATGCCGAAGAGCTGGGCGGCGCTCCTGACGGTTATTACATCGTCAACGACGATGAGACGCTGGAGACTTACGAAATCGCTCCGGATGCTGAAGTGCTGATGCAGCTGTATGATCATGACGGAACCTATGAAGGAATGAACATTCAGTGGAACGAACCGGTCAGCTTGAACAAATTTTTGGCGATTTACCATAACGACAAGCTGCTGGACATCCGCTCTTTTCCGTTTCATTTGACGGTGAAGGACGGCAAAGTCGTCAAAGTGGTGCAGCAGTATATTCCATAAATCTCGGGTGAAAGAAAATCCAGTGCCGCCGAGGGCACTGGATTTTCTGCTTGTAATGGCAGTCTGCATGGCAGCCGGGCGCGAGGCGCGGCAAGCCCCGTTACAGATGCGTTCCGCCGCTGGCGTCCAATAGCTGGCCCGTGATCCAGCGGCTGTCGTCCGAAGCCAGAAAGGCGGCGATATCGGCGACATCTTCCGGCTGTCCCCACCGCTTGAAGATCGAGAAGTTCGCGCCAAACTCGCGGCCTTCCGGCGTCTGCAGCGTCTCGGCATTCATCTCGGTCTCCACGAATCCCGGCATGATCGCGTTGATCGTAATGCCGCGGGAGCCAAGCTGAGTCGAGAGGTTCAGCGTCAGCGTATTGATGGCCCCTTTGGACATGCTGTAGGCGGGAATCACCGGCAGGGAGATCCGGGTCGTCGCGGAGGAGATGTTGATGATCCGCCCGCCGTCCCGCAGCCGCGGCAGTGCTTGCTGAATGACGAAAAACGGTGCTTTGACGTTCACGTTCATCACCTCATCGAAGGATTCCTCCGTCGTTGCTTCGATGGGGAGAGAAAGGCCGATGCCCGCATTGTTCACAAGAATGTCCAGGCCGGGGCCGCCTGTTCGATTCTGCAGAAGGCCATCCAGGGCTTCATACATCTCCGGGATGCCGCGAACGGATCTGAAGTCCGCCCCGAGGAGCAGCGCCGTTCCGCCCTGCTGCTCGATCTCGCGGGCGACCGCCTCGGCGGCGGAGCGGTTTTGTCCATAATGGAGAACCACCAGCGCCCCTTCGGCGGCCAGGCGCAGCGCGATGGCCCGGCCGATGCCGCGGCTCGCTCCGGTAATCAGTGCTGTTTTTCCAGTCAATCTATTCATGTATTGTCAACTCCTCATCGGTTTAACAGGCAGTGGCCTGCTTGAGTCATTTATAGCATGAGAGGGATTTTGAGATGTTGCTCTCCCATTCGGGCATATGCCCGTCTCAACCGATGAACACAAAAAAGGCATCAGCCGGGTATACAAACCGGTTGATGCCATTCGATGATTTGCGCACGACTAAAAAATACCCATGCTCAGATACCGTTCTCCGGTATCCGGCGCAATGCACAGTACCCGTTTGCCGGGTCCCAGACGCCGGGCTATCTGCAGCGCGGTCCAGACGGAAGCGCCTGAGGAGGGGCCGACCAGGATGCCTTCTTCGGCGGCAAGCCTGCGCGTCGTTCCGATGGCGTCTTCGTCGCTGACCTGAAAAATTTCGTCGTAGACGTCCGTGTTCAGGATCGGCGGGATGAAACCGGGGCTGGTGCCCACCAGCTTATGCGCTCCCGGCTGGCCGCCGGATAGCACGGGCGAGCCTTTCGGCTCGGCGACATAGATGCCGATGCCGGGGAGTCTCTCCCTCAGCACTTCGCCCGTGCCGGTAATGGTCCCGCCGGTGCCAGCAGTAGCGACGAAGGCATCCAGCCGCCCTTCCATCTGCTCTATAATTTCCAGCGCCGTCGTGCGGCGGTGGATATCCGGGTTGGCCCGGTTCTCGAACTGCTGTGGAATGAAGCTGCCTTCAATTTCCCGGTGCAGCTCCTGCGCCTTGCGAATGGCACCTGGCATCCGCTCCGCTGCCGGCGTCAGCACCACTCCGACTCCATACGCCTTCAGCAGATTGATCCGCTCCTTGGTCATGTTGTCGGGCATCACCATAATAGCGCGGTATCCTTTGGCCGCCGCGTTCATCGCCAGCCCGATGCCGGTGTTGCCGCTCGTCGGCTCGATAATAGTTGAGCCCGGCTTCAGCAGGCCGTCCTGCTCCGCCTGCGCGATCAAATTATAAGCGGCCCGGTCCTTGACGCTTCCGCTAGGGTTGAAGTATTCGAGCTTCACGTACACGTCGGCATCCTGTTCTCCCGCCAAACGGCGGAGCTTGACCGCCGGGGTATCGCCGATGAGCTCGGTAATATTTTGCACAACTTTCGGTCCAGTCATGGGGTCCATCTCCTTGTTAGTTCATCAGCCGGTTCACAGCTTCTAAGCTTTCCGTTCATTATAGAACTTCGGCAGGGAGATCACAACGTAGAGGCAGAGGAAGGAGATACCGGCGAGGGCAGCGTGAAAGGCTTTATGGCCGGCTTAAAGAACGCTTTTGTCCCTGGCTTTGGCTGCCGCTGACGCTTTGGATATTTTCGCGGGCAGGACAAAGAACAGCAGCTGCATCAATGCGAAAATCAGCAGGGCGATTCCTTCCTCCGCCAGCAAATATAAGGGGTGCGGACCGAGAAGGTCCAGAATCGAAGCGGTCGGCGGCTTGTGCATCAGAAACATGTAGTTGGACCCCAGCATCCAGTTGATGACGCCAACTCCAAGTGCAAGAACGTTCAGAAAGATCATTGTCCAGCCGATAGATCTCCAGGTGGGCTGAAGCTTTTCGACCCAGGTCATGTACAGGGATGCCAGAATGATAAGCATATGGGCCGCGAAGAATTGAAAGAACCGGAAATGAGGGTAGGCAAAATCCAGGCTTGGGGTGATGAGGGCCTGAAGGGCGCCGCCGATCCCGGCGAAGAACAGGATTTGATAGAGGAAGCGGCTGCGGACGGCCAGCATGACGACCGAGAGCAGCAGCGTAATGCTGCACAGCTCGAGCGGCAGCGTGGACTTGATGTTCCAGTAGCCTTCTGTTATGTTCCATATGTCGAGTGCGATTTCGGAGGCGATCAGACAGGCGATGATCAAGTAACGGACCGTCTGCCTGGCCGGCATGCTGTCCTGCAGGCGGATTCTGCCCAGGAACAGCAGGATGCAGGCGAGCACGAAGACCGTCAGCGCAGCAAGGTGCGGGCCGGAAAACATGACGAACGAATGGCTCATACATTCATGCTCCTTTGCTACTAAAGATCGTAAAGCTGACGCATATCTCTTATCATATCCACTTTCTGGAATATCGCAAGATCTGAAGGACACCTCGTTCAATCGGGTATAGGTATGGTAAGCGGATTTATACTTGGAAAATTATTGTTGGTCAATACTATGGATGGAGTCGATGGCTATGGATGAGACGATAACCCCCGCCGAGCGGGTTCGAATCGGACTTTCCGGCTGGGGGGATCATGACGACATTTACGAAAAGGGAACCAAGGCGGGAGATAAGCTGGGGATGTACGGGAACGTGTTCCCCATCGTGGAGATGGACAACTCCTTTTATGCGACTCCCTCGCCGGAACGTATGGAGAAATGGGCTGCCCAAACGCCGGATTCCTTCGGTTTTGTGGTGAAAGCCTATCAGGGAATGACCGGACACGCCCGTGGTAAAAGCCCTTATCCTGATTCCAAGACGATGTTTCAAGCGTTTCGGGAGTCTGCAGAGGTGCTGCGCCAGGCCGGCAAACTGAGCGCCGTGCTGTTTCAGTATCCGCCGTGGTTTGACTGTGAGCGCAAGCATGTGGACATTCTGCGCCGGACCCGCGAGTGGATGGACGGATTTCCGCTGGCGTTGGAATTCCGTCATCAGAGCTGGTTTGCCGGGGAGATGAGGGAGAAGACGCTGGCCTTTATGAAAGAAGAAGGATGGATTCATACCGTCTGCGACGAGCCTCAGGCCGGAGAGGGATCGGTGCCGCTCATTCTGGAAGCGACCCGTGAAGACGTGTCGCTTGTACGGCTGCATGGCCGCAATGCATCGGGATGGCATTCCAGCGGTCAGCCCAATTGGCGGGAGGTCCGGTATTTGTACAGGTACAGCGACGAGGAGCTTGAGGAATGGAAGGAGCATATCGGGAAGCTGCTGGAGAAAACCCGGGAATGCTGGGTTATTTTTAACAACAATTCGGGCGGGGATGCGGCGGACAATGCAATTCAGCTGATGGACAAGCTCGGCATGAAGACCCCGGAGAAGCCTCCGGGACAGCTGTCGCTTTTTGGCGAAGGGGAGCTGTAAATATTGTCATATACGAGAATGGGTGACAAACTTAATCCATCTGTTTTTTAGATGATAACTATATTAAATGGTTATTTCAGGTCTGGCTCCGATTTGTTTATAATAGAAATTGAGCCGCTTACATTATCGTGAAATGGCTTACATTGCATTGATTGTTCAGATTTCCGTCCAAATATAGATTGAACAATGAAGCGGTTTATTCATTCTATATGACTATTAAAAAATCAAGGCGGAGGTATCACGTTAACGATGATAACCAATAAGAGAGACGAGCAAGCGCAGGGGGCTTGGGAATCGTATTACGGGCCCAATCTGGGGTACGTCCAGGAACAGTACGAACGTTATGTAAATGATCCGGAATCGGTGGACGAAACGTACCGTAAAGTGTTCCAGCTGTGGGGAGCGCCGCCGATGGCGTCTGCCGAGCTGGAGCCGGCTGCGGCACCGAAATCCGTCGCTTTGGATGGCAACCTGCTGAAGAAGGGCGTTGACGCAGGCAAGCTGGTGTGGAACATCCGCACTTATGGACACCTGGCGGCAGACATTGATCCGCTGGGCATTCTCACCAAAGCCGACACACGGGTGCTTGAGCCAGAGCAGTACGGGCTGAGCCAATCCGACCTGGAAGCATTTCCGGCTTCATTGATCTGGGACGGAGCTCCCGATAACGTGAGAACTGGCTGGGAAGCCATCCAGAAACTGCGTCAAACATATACAGGCACGATTGCTTATGAATTCAGCCACGTCCATGAAGTGGAGGAGCGCGTATGGCTTAACCGCCAGGTCGAGAACCAGTCTGTGGTTCCTTTGAACGCAGAGCAGAAAAAGGCTCTGCTCGAAAGACTGGTGGAAGTAGATCAATTCGAGGAGTTCCTTCACAAAACTTTTGTCGGGCAGAAGCGCTTCTCCATCGAAGGAACCGACACGATGGTTCCGATGTTGGATGAGCTTGTCCGCCACATGGTGGACGAAGGCGCGGAGCATATTTTGATGGGCATGGCCCACAGGGGCCGTCTGAACGTGCTGGCCCACGTGCTCGGCAAGCCTTACGATAAAATTTTCGCGGAATTCCATCACTCCCCGAACAAGAAGATGTTCCCTTCAGAAGGATCGATGGGCATCAATTTCGGCTGGACCGGAGACGTGAAATACCATCTGGGTGCGAACCGCACCGTTGAAGGCGGCGACGTCAAAGCCAAGATCACGCTCGCGAACAACCCGAGCCATCTGGAGTACGTTAATCCGGTGGTCGAGGGCTTTGCCCGCGCCGCCCAGGAGGACCGCACCGAGCCAGGATATCCGCAGCAGGACGTAAACAAAGCCGCGACGGTGCTGATTCACGGGGATTCCGCATTCCCGGGCGAAGGCATCGTGGCCGAGACCTTGAACTTCAACAAGCTGCCGGGCTTCCAGAACGGCGGAACGATTCATATTATTGCGAACAACAACATCGGCTTTACGACGGAGAGTAAAGACTCCCGTTCGACGCATTACGCAAGTGACCTGGCGAAAGGTTATGAAATTCCGATCGTTCACGTGAACGCCGACGATCCCGAAGCGTGCATCAACGCGATGCGCCTGGCCAGCGAATACCGCAACAAGTTCAAGAAGGACTTCCTGATTGACTTGGTCGGCTACCGCCGCTACGGCCACAACGAAACGGACGATCCGGATACGACCCAGCCGCTCGTATACCAGAAAGTGAAGACTCATCCGCGGGTTGCCGCCATTTATGCGGATATCCTGATCAAGGAAGGCGTGATCAGCAAGGAAGAATCCGCGCAGATCATCCAGCAGGTTCAGGAGCGTCTGAAGGCGGCATACGACCGGATTAAGGACAAGGAACAGGATCCGGCCAACTCGTATCACCAGACGCCAGCCGAAGAGCGGATCGCCAAGATCAAGACGGCCGTGCCGATTGGCAAGCTGCGCAAGATCAATAAGGATCTGCTGAGCCGTCCGGGTGACTTCAACGTCTATCCTAAGCTGCAGCGTATTCTGGAGCGCCGGGAAACCGCGCTGAACGAAGGGGAAAAGGTGGATTGGGGTCTTGCAGAGACGCTGGCTTTCGCCTCGATCGTTGCGGACGGCAAGCCGATCCGGCTGACCGGTCAGGACGCCGAGCGGGCCACTTTTGCGCACCGCAACTTGGTGCTGCATGATACGAAGAACGGCTCGACTTACTGCCCGATTCATCATCTGCCGGACGCCAAGGCATCCTTTGCAATTTACAACAGCCCGCTGTCCGAAGCAGCGGTGCTCGGATTCGAATACGGCTACAACGTATACTCGCCGGAGACCTTGGTCATTTGGGAAGCCCAGTACGGTGACTTCTCCAACGTGGCTCAGGTGATCACCGACCAGTTCATTTCGGCCGGCCGCTCTAAATGGGGACAGAAATCGAGCCTCGTGATGCTCCTGCCTCACGGCTACGAAGGCGCCGGACCAGAGCACTCCAGTGCCCGTCTGGAACGGTTCCTGCAGCTCGGCGGGGAAGAGAACTTTACGGTAGCGAACGTTACGACGGCAGCCCAGTACTTCCACTTGCTGCGCCGTCAAGCGGCACTGACCGAAAGCGAAGATGCGCGTCCGCTGATCTTGATGTCGCCGAAGAGCCTGATCCGGAATGCCCGCGTGGCTTCCAGCCCGGCCGAATTCGCCGAAGGCTCCTTCAAGCCTGTGCTGGAACAGCCGGGTCTGGGCGGACGTCCGGAGCGCGTTGAGCGCATCGTCCTGTGCAGCGGCAAGATTGCCGTTGAGCTGGAGGAGGCGCTGGAGAAGAGCGGCGAGGCGAACGAATGGCTGCACATCCTCCGTGTGGAGCAGCTGTATCCGTTCCCTGAGAAGGAAGTCGCCGGCATTCTGGCCCGCTTTACGAACGTGAAGGAAATTTTGTGGGTACAGGAAGAGCCTGAGAACATGGGAGCATGGCGCTACATCGAGTCCAAGCTCCGCAAGGTGGCGCCGAAGGATACGCCGGTGAACTACAACGGCCGTCCGGAACGCTCCAGTACGGCGAGCGGCTTCCAACAAGTACACGCCTTCGAGCAGCAGCAAATCGTTGCGGCAGCATTGAATCAAAAATCCATTAAGCATAACATCACTCTGGGGAGGTAGCGGCAGTGAGCGATATTACAGTACCGGCAATGGGAGAATCCATCACGGAAGGAACGATTTTTAAATGGCATGTGGAGGAAGGCCAGGCAGTCAGCCAGGGCGACGTCCTCCTCGAACTTGAAACGGATAAGGTCAATTTGGAAATCAGTGCCGAAGAAGACGGCGTGGTGGAGAAGATTCTGAGAAAAGACGGGGATACGGTTCAAATCGGTGAAGTGATCGGACGCATGGGCACCGGCGGCGACGCCAAACCGGCATCCGCACCGGCAGCGAAGGAAGAGGCGCCGCAGGCTCAGCAGCCTTCTGCACCGGCAACGGCACCAGCCCAACCGGCAGCGCCGGCAGCAGCCGAGCCTGCACGTTCCGGCGAGGGCGAAGGTTACCTCGCCGCGTCGCCGGCGGCACGCAAGCTGGCCCGCGAACAGGGCATCGACCTGGATCAGGTATCGAGCCGGGATCCGAAAGGTCGCATTTATCCGGACAACGTGAAGAACCATGCGGAAGCTCCGGTAGCGCCACAGGCTGCTGCACCGGCGCCGCAGGCAGCCGCTCCAGCAGCGGTTTCCCAGCCGGGCAAACCGGCGGAACGCACACGCATGTCCCGCCGCCGCGCGACGATCGCCAAACGCCTGGTGGAAGCGCAAAGAACGGCCGCCATGCTGACGACCTTCAACGAGGTGGACATGACGGCGATCATGGACATTCGCAAGCGCCGCAAAGATGCTTTCAAAGAGAAGCATGACATCGGCCTCGGCTTCATGTCCTTCTTCACCAAAGCGGTAGTGGGTGCGCTGAAGAAGTTCCCTCACCTGAACGCGGAGATCGACGGGGAAGACATTATCGTGAAGAAATACTACGATATCGGTATCGCCGTATCGGCTAAAGAAGGCCTCGTCGTACCTGTCGTACGTGATGCCGACCGCCTCAGCTTTGCCGACATCGAAAGAGAGATCGCCACGCTGGCCGGCAAGGCGCGCAGCAATACGCTGGCGCTGTCCGAACTCCAAGGCGGAACGTTCACGATCACGAACGGCGGAACCTTCGGTTCCCTGCTGTCCACGCCGATCCTGAACGCACCGCAGGTTGGTATCCTGGGCATGCACAACATCCAGCTTCGCCCTGTGGCCATCGACGCCGAGCGGATGGAGAACCGTCCAATGATGTATATCGCCCTGTCCTATGACCACCGGATCGTCGACGGCGCTGATGCCGTACGCTTCCTGGTGACGATCAAAGAGATGCTGGAAGATCCGGAATCTCTGCTGCTCGAAGGTTAATATCATATTTTACCAGAACGTATACAACGAAACGGACTGCCTGCAGGCAGTCCGTTTTTTCGTGCGTGTGAGGAGAGGCACGCCTGTCCATGACCCGCCGGTGGGAAAATTGGCTGAAGACGCAGCGTGACCAACACAAATAAAGCAGAAGCACCCTCTGGGGCACCCCTGCTGTAATATCAAATACGCTCAAGGTATACTTTTGGAAAATATGTTCAGATTCCCCCAAAGGCATGGTACTATCAAAATACGCGCCCCGCGGTCTTCTATGTTAACAGGACAATGGATGGATCGATGTATTGTTGAGGCGTTCGAGCTTGCGGATAATTTCCTTCTGCCACCGGGTGTCTTGCAGCTGCTTCGCCAGGTTTAAAAGGTCAAGATAATCGTCAACCCGCAAGGAAGCGTATTTTTGATCAGGGGCTTTCACCATGGTCGTCGACTCCTTATGATATGTTAATGAATGATAACTTGAGATCATTGTATCACACATTCATTCTCAATGATAATCTTTCTCACTAATTTTTGTGAAAAAAATGTTGAATTCGATTCAGAGGAGGAGACCTGCCGATGAACAAACCGTTGAAATGGCTGGAGTGGGCTAAACAGATTCAAGCCGTTGCCCAGACAGGATTGGCATACTCGAGGGACGTATATGACCTGGGACGCTTTGAACAGCTTCGGGCACTGAGCGTAGAGATTATGCGCGAGTACACCAATGTTGAGACCGAACTGTTGACGGCACTTTTTGCCGGGGAAGACGGATACGCCACACCGAAGGTGGATGTGCGAGGGGTGATTTTTCAAGAAAATCAAATTTTGCTTGTCCGCGAAAAGGCCGAAGGGGAATGGTCGCTCCCAGGCGGTTGGGCGGATATCGGGCTGTCGCCTTCCGAAATTGCCGTGAAGGAAGTACGGGAGGAGTCCGGATTTGTGGTTACACCGACCCGGCTCCTGGCCGTGCTCGACAACCTGAAGCATAATCCGCCGGGCCCGTATCATGTGTATAAAATATTCATCGCCTGCGAAATCACCGGCGGCGAAGCGGCTGAGGGGGTAGAGACGAGCGGCGTTCAGTTTTTTGCAGAGGACGACCTTCCCGCCCTGTCGCAAATCCGTAATACGGATGAGCAGATCAGGCTGATGTTTGAATTGAAGCGGCATCCGGAGAAGGCCCCCGTCTGGGATTAAACTTAGCACAAAGACAGGAAAGGATTACATATGCTGCAGACGTTTGTGACTACAGTGTACCAGGTGTTCCTCCCGATATCGCTGCCGGTGATCGGAGGGGCGCTGATCAAGCATTTTAAGCCGATCGATACCAAGCCGATCTCCACGCTGTCCCTGTACCTGCTGAGTCCGGCTCTTATTTTCGAAACGCTGATTGGGGCCGACATCAGCTACGGTGAGATTACGGATACGGTTCTGTTCACGGTCTTTAATATGCTGCTGCTGTGGGGGATTGCCGTAGGGATTGGAAAAGCGTGGTCGCTCCCGGCCGCCGAACGGTCAGGCCTCACGCTGACGGCGCTGTTTACGAACTGCGTCAATTATGGTCTGCCGCTAGTGCTGCTGGCCTTTGGGCAAGCGGGGCTGGATAAGGCATCAGTGTACGTTATTCTACAGATCATCATCGTCAATACGCTGGGCGTGTATTTTGCCGCACGTTCGCAGTTTTCCGTAAAGCAGTCGGCGCTGTCGATCTTCAAATTGCCGTCGATCTACGCGGCTGTGCTTGCCGTGATTTGCCGGACAGCGCATGTGGAGCTGCCGCAGGAGCTGAATCAAGGAATATCGATGATTTCGGGCGCGTATTCCTCGGTGGCTCTGTTTATTTTGGGGGCGCAGATGGTCAGTGTCAGGAGCGGGAAGACAGCTTATACGGCAGCGATGAACAAAGCCTTCTACGCCGGTTTGGCGATGCGCGTGGTGATCTCGCCGGTGGCGTCCGCGCTGCTATTATACCTGCTCGGCATTCAGGGCGTATTGTTTAACGTTATGCTGGTGCTCAGTTCCATGCCGGCCGCAGTTAACGCGGTCATATTGGCCGAGCAGTTTGATGCGGCACCCAAAGTTGTGACCCGGTGCATATTATGGACGACGCTCGCTTCCTTTGTATTGCTGCCGCTGATGATCGGATGGCTGGGTTGATGGGGCAGAAAGTATGCGTTAGTGTTGCGCTACGGCCGCTTGCGGTATTTTAAAATGCAGCCGATCATAATCAGCATCAGTACCAGCGACAGCGTATTGGTGATCAGGAACGGAATGCCGACACCGCCCTGCGCGATATGAATCGCATAGACCTCCATCAGGCCGATGCCGGCTACGAGCGAACCAAACGTTTTTAGGCTCAGATCCGCGACCGACTTGGTCCGGATGACCTGAATAATTTGCGGAATCCAGCCGAACGCCAAAATAAATCCGCCGATAAGCTGCATGACTGCATAAATCATGGCTAACGCCTCCCTTTATGAGGCTATTATATGCCCGGCGGGCTCGTGTCCGTGAATGGACCGGGACAGGTCTGGTACAATAAAGAATAGGATGGATGAATGAAAGGATGACAACATGCTGACGATAACCGAATACGAAGCGGAGAAGGTCAAGGACCCGTTCCGCATTTTGCAGGGAACCCGCTATGAATTCAAGCTCGACATCGAGGTGCCTGATGACGATGAGCTTTATACGGAGAATGGGCTATATGTCCGGGTCATTTACAAGGTCGACGAAGACCAATCCGCGATCGTGAAATACGAAATTTATGAAAAAACGACGGGGCAGTACCTCGATTTTGACCTGGAGGAGGACGAAGTGGAGCTGCTCGAAAACTTCTGCCGGGACCACCTGGACGAGGTCGACGAATAGCTCTTCGAACCTCCGCAAACTGGAGTGGAGTGATCACGTCATCCGCTGCCGGGTACATTACATATAGGATGAATCTGGGGAGTGATGAGGATGAAGCATACGGTACAGACTGTTCCCTACGGGTACGAGCCTCCGGTGCAGAAGCGTAAGGGGACGCTCATTTATTACGATACGTTTGAAGAGACTGATGAAGAAGGTCTGAATGAAGCGGAGTCGTTGGCCGGCGTGCTGTCCTTTTCCAAGCTGGTGCTGTATCCGCTGCATGAGGAGACGGTGCGGAGAATGACCAAGGAACCGGTCAGCCCGTATTACAAACGGGAAAAACGGCTGGAAGCCTGGAGGTCTGAAGGACACGGGAAGACGGTCATCGAGAACTGGGAGGGACGCCGGAAAAAATACACGCCGGTGGAAGCCGCCCTTCGCCATCTGACGGAGAAATATCCTGCGCCGCATTTTCTGCTGTTGACGCCGGATATGGCGAATCGGTTTGCCAGCTACAGTACCTTTGGGGAGTGGATCGTCAAGCTGAGGCTGCTGCTGACGGAGGAGCCGGAGGCGGTGCATCCGAAGCTTGAGCAGTACAGCCACCGCTGGGATACCGCTCAAGGAGCAGTCTCGAAGCAGCGCTGACCTGATAAGCTGTGCCGGATCGGTTCGATGTTTAACGAACTTTTCACGAGGCGCAGCTCCACAAAAGCTGAATACCGCCGCTAAGCGGCAGTCCGCCGGTGCATATGGACCCATCGATCATGGGAGGCGCCTGGCGGGCTGCCGACTTTTTTCGGCCATGAACAAGCGTCCCTTAGTCATAACCGCCTTCAGCTGCCGGCAAGGCCTGATAGGCCTCTTTGGCGTTTACGATGGATTGAATGAAATTTCTTAATTCCAACAACGCGATTGCATCGTCAGACAGTTCGCAATTCCGGTCCGTCCACGAGAATGACTCCGTTTTACCATCGACGGTTACCGTCCACTCATCTTCATTGCTTGGCGACATGGAGCAGTTTTGGCTTTTCGTGAATTTCTTTGGTGCCATGATGTGGATTTCTCTCATTTTGCCGTAAATCTCCCGCATTTCATTGGGGGTAAACTTGAGATGAGCTGTTGCCGTACCTTTCGTAATTAAATCTTTCGTTACGGTCCCTTGAAAGGTGTTTATCTCATTTTTAGTGACATCGCCATAACCAAAACGGACAACGAAATTAAAATCATCCGGCATGTCTGCAGGCATACCAGCCTCCTGATTTGCCATCTCTGATGACGGTGCAGCGCTACCTTTATCCAAATCAGAATCCTGAGAGCACCCGGCCAGGAACGTCATAGCGATAAGCAGAGATAACCATCCTCTTTTCATTGCACTCCCTCCCCATGTATCTTTTATGACGAGAACCGGTCGGCAAGAGTTGCATCCCATGTTCCGCTTAAGCTGCAACCATCGCTGGCACATTCTGTTTTACCAACAAGAAGTGCACTCCCTGCACGGGCAGAATCCCTTCACCACGGTTGCTCATTCCCGGAAACCCCGGTAAACTTATAATTGGACTGAATCAAGTCATTCTCGAAAGTCATCAAGTATCTATTCCCTAAAATCAAAGGTTGAGTTTAAAAATGTGGCGCAGCCTTGAAAGCTGCATGGGCCGCCACTGAATTTGCATCGTTAGGAGTTCTTATTTATGAGTGTGGAGACCCCTTCTTTGGAACGGGCACAGGAAATGCTGCAAAAATATTACGGCTATCCCGACTTCCGGGAGGGCCAGAAACATATCGTATCCAGCCTCCTGAAGCATCAGGATACGCTGGGCATTATGCCGACGGGCGGGGGCAAGTCGATCTGTTACCAGATTCCGGCGCTGTTGCTGCCGGGCCTGACCTTGGTCGTATCGCCGCTGATCTCCCTGATGAAGGATCAGGTCGATGCGCTGACGGCGATGGGCATCGCCGCTGCATACATCAACAGTACGCTCACCGGCAAGGAAGTGAACGAGCGGATCCGCGCGGCCAAGCGGGGGGAGCTGAAGCTCCTGTACGTGGCGCCGGAGCGGCTTGAGCTCGACTGGTTCCGCGACGAAATGGCCCAGCTGGAAATTTCCTGCGTGGCCGTCGACGAGGCCCACTGCGTGTCGCAGTGGGGGCATGACTTCCGGACGAGCTACCTGTCGGTAGCTCCGTTCGTGGAAGGGCTGCCTGAGCGGCCTATCCTGGCAGCGTTCACCGCGACGGCTACCCCGGAAGTGACCGAAGACATGGTCCGTCTGCTGAGGCTCCAGGAGCCGGAAGTGTTCGTCACCGGGCTTGGCCGGGACAATCTGGCCATGTCGGTGCTGCGCGGGGAGAACAAGCGCGATTTTGTCATGAGCTACGCCGAGGCGCATAACAGCCAGCCGGGAATTATTTACGCGGCGACGCGCAAGGACGTAGACGATTTGTACCAGCGTCTGAGCAGTGTAGGCTTGGCCGCAGGCCGCTATCATGCGGGGATGAGCGATGAAGAGCGGGCCGCCAGCCAGGAGGCATTTCTGTACGACGACATCCGGGTGATGGTTGCCACCAACGCGTTCGGAATGGGCATTGACAAGTCCAACGTCCGGTACGTCATTCACTACAACATGCCGAAAAACATGGAGGCTTACGTCCAGGAGGCCGGACGCGCCGGCCGGGACGGCGAGCCGAGCCAATGTATTCTGCTGTTCAGCCCGCAGGATATTATTACGCAGAAGTTTCTGATCGAGCAGAACCCGCAGGAAACGGACCGCAAATCGAACGAATACCGTAAGCTTCAGCAAATGGTCGATTACTGTTATACGACCCGCTGCCTGCGCAGCGCGATGTTGGACTATTTCGGCGAGTCTCATGAAGACAAGCCCTGCGGGATCTGCAGCTCCTGTACGGATGATCGCGAGCTGGTCGATATGACGGTCGATGCGCAGAAAATTTTCTCCTGCGTCCACCGGATGCGCGAACGCTTTGGCGTATCGCTGGTGGCGGCGGTGCTGAAGGGATCGAAGAATAAAAAGGTGCTGCAGTACGGCTTTGACAGCCTGTCCACTTACGGGACGATGGCGAACCGGACGGAGAAGGAAATTTCCGAGATCATTAACGTGCTCGCCTCGGAAGGGTACCTGGCGCTTTCGGAAGGCCAGTACCCCGTGCTGCGGCTGCAGCCGCTGGCGGCCGAAGTGCTGAAGGGCCAGCGGCAGGTGCTGCAGCGCACCGCGCGCCCGGCAGCGGCGCAAACGGGCGGCCGAAGCTCCCGCAGCCGCGACGTCTCGCCGTCGGCGGTCAACGAGACCGTGTTCGAGCAGCTGCGCCTGATCCGCCGCGAGCTTGCGGGCAAGGAGCATGTGCCGTCGTATATTATTTTCAACGATGCGACGCTGCGCGAGATGAGCGTGGTATGCCCGCAGACCGAAGATGAAATGCTGAATATTAAAGGCGTCGGCGAGGTGAAGTTCCGGAAGTACGGCAGACCGTTTCTTGATTTTTTCCAAAATCAGAGCGATGATGCCTACGCCGGCGGATATGATGAATAAGAAGAAGGTCGTGAACCGATGAAAGTCCTGTTATCCACCCTGAATGCCAAATACATCCATACCTGCCTGGCCATCCGCCTGCTCAAGGCATACAGCCAGCATGAATTTGATATCGAGCTGGCCGAGTATACGATCAAAGACCCGGTCATGAACATCGTGTCCGACCTGTTTCAACGGAAACCCGACGTCATCGGGTTCTCCTGCTATATTTGGAATATCGAAGAGACGCTGAAAGTGATCGAGATCGTGAAGAAGGTCATGCCGGAAGTCACGATCGTGCTCGGCGGACCGGAAGTTTCCTATGACACCCAGTATTGGATGGAGCGGATGCCAGCGGTCGATTTTATCGTCATGGGCGACGGCGAAGAGACCTTCCACCATTTGCTGCAAGTGATCGAAGGAGACCGCAAGTTCCATTTTGTCTATGGCGTTGCTTACCGGAAGGGCGATGAAGTGATCATCAACCCGCCGCGGCCGAAGAGCGACCTCAATACGCTGCCCACGCCGCACCGTTTTCCCGAGGATATCCCGAATTTGGGGAAGCGAATCGTCTACTTCGAGACGAGCCGCGGTTGTCCGTTCCAATGCCAGTTCTGCCTTTCCAGCATCGAGAACGGCGTCCGGTATTACGACATCGAACGGGTGAAGTCCGATATTACGTATTTGATCGACCACGGCGCGAAGATCATCAAGTTTCTGGACCGCACGTTTAACATTAACCATCAGTATGCGCTGGAGATGTTTGATTTTCTCATTAAAAATAACCGCGGTTGCGTGTTCCAGTTCGAAATTACGGCGGACATCATGCGTCCCGAAGTGCTGCAATATCTTGCCGACAACGCGCCGCCGGGGATTTTTCGGTTCGAAATCGGCGTACAGTCAACGAACGATCCGACCAACGTTATCGTCAAGCGGCGGCAAAATTTCGAGAAGCTGTCCCGGACCGTCAGCATTATTAAAAACAGCGGCAAAATCGACCAGCATTTGGATCTGATCGCCGGGCTGCCGGAAGAGGATTATGAAACGTTCCGCAAGACGTTTAACGACGTGTTCGCCCTGGGACCGGAAGAGCTGCAGCTTGGTTTTCTGAAAATGCTGCGGGGCACCGGCCTGCGCCGCGATGCCGGCAAGTACGATTATACGTACATGGATCAGGCGCCTTACGAAATTCTTGGCAGCCATAAGCTGCCATTTGCCGACATCGTCCGGCTTAAGCGGCTGGAGGATGTGCTTGAGAAATACTGGAACGCGCACCGGATGGATCATACGCTGAACTATCTCATGACCCATGAATTTCCGTCACCGTTCGACTTCTTCCAGGAATTCGGCGACTATTGGGAAGGGCAGGGCTGGCAGAAGATCGGCCATCAGCTTGAGGACCTGTTCACGCGTCTGGCCGCTTTCCTGAAGCAGCGGGAGACGAAGCGCATGGATGTGATTCTGGGGCTGATGAAGCTGGATTACTTCCTGAACCATAAGTACAAGCCGCGTAAAATATGGTGGGAGCAGCCGCTCGCCAAGGACGATTGGAGCAGCCTGATGCGAAAGGTTACGGAGCATCCGGAGCTCGTCTCGGGGAACTTCGCTTCCCTGGGCTTGTCCGAACGGGAGCTGCAAAAGCATGCAGTGCTTGAAGTGCTGCCGTTTGCGCTGGATAAGCTGCTGGACGGCAGAGACGACGGAGCGGAAGCTTCCGGGGGGATGGTGCTGATCGTGCTGTACCAGCAGGACGAGAGCGAGCTGCCTGTGTTCTACACGATGAAGCTGCAGCCGGCGGAGTTGCTGTAATTGAACGCGTTAAGATCGGCAAATTTTGAGCGTCGATAATATGCAAGAAAAAGCCGCTACACGGGGTTATGACCACCGTGCAGCGGCTTTTGTTCATCAGGCCTGAACCTGCGGGTATTTCTTCGAAGTAGAGGAAGGGCACTACACATGCCGCTCCAGCCAATCGAGCAGCTCGGTCATGACCTCGTCCCGGTTCATCTCGTTCAGCATTTCATGGCGTCCGTTCGGGTACAGCCTGCATTCCACGTCCTTGATGCTGATGCTGCGATAAATGTCCTCCAGCCGCCTGACGCCCTTGCCTTGTTCCCCGACCGGATCGAGTTCCCCGCTGAAGAGGTACACCGGCTTATCCCGGGGAATGCCGTCATAGCTGCCGGGATTTTGAATATCCTGCAGCAGGCTGAAGAAGTCGTAGAAGAATGAAGTCGTGCAAATGGCTCCGCAGTACGGATCTTCAATGTATTTATCGACTTCCTTCGGATCCCGGGAGAGCCAGTCAAACCGCGTCCGGGTCGGGGCAAAGCTGCGGTTGTAGCTGCCGAAGACCATTGCGTTCAGCAGGATGCTGCGGTGCGACTCCCCCTGGAGTGCTCCCTGCAGCCTGGCGACCGCTTTGCCGGCGTTCAGCATGCTCCGCGGCCCGTTCGTGCCGGACAGAATAAAGCCGGTATACGGTCCGCCGTCCGTCTCCATCACCCGCTGCACGAGGAACGACCCCATGCTGTGCCCCATCAAAAAATGGGGAATATCCGGGTGCCGGTCACGAACGATGCCGCCGAGCTGCTGAATGTCCTGGAGCATATGCCGGAAGCCGTCCTTGCCGGTATGGCCGAGCCGCTCCACACTGCCGGCGGTCAGGCCGTGCCCGCGCTGGTCGTGGGCGTATACGGCATAGCGGAACCGCGTCAGCAGCGCGGCGAGCCGTTTGTAGCGTTCGGCCGTTTCGCACATGCCGTGGGTGATCTGCAGGACGGCCTTCACTCCAGCCGGCTCGTCGGGAAGCCAGGCATAGACATGGATCTGCGTGCCCAGCGGATCCGTCATCGTAAACGTTTGTTCCCGCAATGGAGGTCACTCCTTCATTCTTTCGTGAATGACAGATGAATCAGAAGAAATCCCCCGTGCCTCATATCAGGCTTAAGGCAGGTAGGAACGGAGAACGGTAGCATTTCCTTTTAGCTCATATTGACCGAGATTAGCCGGTAGCAGGAAGCATTGGCCGGCTTTGTAGTCCTGCGAGCCACCGTCCCAGGCGATGGAGCCGCTGCCGTCGCATACGACCAAGATGGTGAAGCTGTCCGGCGTGGTGGAGAGGCTCCAGGATCCGTCCACAATTCCCTTTTCCACGATGAAATAAGGGGACTTCGCCAGCTGCAGCCATTCGCCCGCAGCGCTGCCGGCGGTCTTCATCGTTGTGGCTCCGGATCCATCGTAGGCGATGACGTTCAGCGAATCTTCAATGTGCAGCTCGCGCGGCTTGCCGTCCAATCCCGGACGGTTGTAGTCGTAGAGGCGGTATGTCGTATCGGAGTTCTGCTGGATTTCAGCTACGACAACACCGGCGCACAGCGCATGCACCGTGCCGGCAGGGATGTAGAACGTGTCTCCGGCTTCGACGGAAACTTCCTGCAGGCTGTCCATGACGGTTCCGTTCTCGAGCGCTTCCTTCATCGCCTCGCGTGTAACGCCTTCCTTAAGGCCGTAGATGATTTTGGCGTCCGGCTTGGCGTCCAGCACGTACCACATTTCCGTCTTGCCGAGCTCGCCTTTCGGCAGCCCCTCATAGTCGTCGGTCGGATGCACTTGGACCGACAGGTCGTCATTGCAGTCCAGCAGCTTGATCAGGAGCGGGAAGCGGCCGTTTTTCTCGGAAAATCCCTTGGTGCCGAACCACTCCTTGCCGAATTGTTCGCGGACCTGGTCCAGGCCTTGGCCTTTCAGCTCCCCGTTAATCACGGAAGTCGTGCCGTTCGGATGATCGGCGATCATCCAGCCCTCGCCGATATGTCCTTCTGGAATCTGCAGCCCGAACTGTTCGAGCGCCCGGCCTCCCCATACGCGTTCTTTAAACTCCGGCTGAAATAATAATGGATAAGGTTGTGTCATGTCTTCATCGTTCCTTTCTTGGGTTCGTGTGATCGCTTGGGATAAACCGCTACTATGTAAAACAATACCTTGGGCCGGGCTGATCTACTTGGACCGGAATCAATCCGGATGAAGAGGGCGGCCGGGCCCCGGGCACAACGGTTTCAAAGTGTTTCAGTATGCCGCGCCTCCCAGTGAGGCGGAAGCTCGCGGCACGAGCCGCATCAGCGGCCAGCGCGCTATTTTTTCTCCAGCGCAATGACATAAGGGGCATCCGTGCGCTGCAGCTGCCTGTATATGACGGCTTGGGCCGACGACTGCGGCAGGGCGGTGGCCCAAGCCGTTACCGTCTGAGCCTCCAGATCGCCGCCGGCATGGCCCGGATACAGCACGGCCGTCATAATGCCCCGCCGTCTCAGCAGGGACAAGCCGGCTTCCAGCGCTTCAATCGTGCTGTCCGGCGTGGTGATGACGGCTTTGTCCGCCTCCTCGGCAGGCAGGTAGCCGAGGTTGAACATCACCGCCCCGACCCGGCCGTGCACGCCTTCCGGCAGCGCCTCCCGCATCGCGGCATGGCTCTGCAGGTACAGCGTCACCGGAGCGATCCGCTCCGGTGCTTCCTGCGCCAGCCGCTGCCGGGTCAGGGTCAGCGCCTGCTCCTGCACGTCAAAGCCGTAGACGTGCCCCTTGGGACCGACCGTCTTGGCCAGAAAGAGCGTATCGGCCCCTGTACCGATCGTGGCATCCACGGCAATATCCCCGGGACTCAGACGCTCGGCGATTTGTTTGTGGGCAAAGCTAAGAACGGAAAGAAACCCCATGCTATACTTTCCTCCAATACTTACCCTGCCAACTGTCCCGTGCCTCAAGCTCGGCGTCGATGCCGTTCAGCACTTCCCATTTCTCCTGAGACCACATTGGGCCGATCAGCAGTTTCCGCGGGGCGTCGCCCGTCAGGCGGTGAACGATCATTTCGGGCGGCAGAAATTCAAGCGTGTCCGCGACCAGCTTAATATATTCATCCTGTTCCAGGAAGCGGAGCAGATCCGCTTCATACTGCCTGACCATCGGCGTACCCTTCATCAGGTGAAGCAGATGGATTTTGATGCCTTGAACGTCCATGTTCGCCACGGCGCGCCCGGTCTCCAGCATCATTTCGTGGGTTTCCTGCGGGAGGCCGTAAATGATATGCGCGCATACCCGGATGCCATGCCTCCGCAGCTTCTCCACGGCGTCGATGAAGCACTGGGTGTCATGCGCACGGTTGATCAGATCGGATGTCTCCTGGTGAATGGTCTGCAGCCCCATTTCGACCCACAGATAGGTCCGCTCGTTCAGCTCGGCCAAATACTCGATCACATCGTCCGGCAGGCAGTCCGGCCGCGTGGCGATCGATAAGCCAACAACGCCCGGCTGTTCTAAAATGACTTCATAGTACTCGCGCAGCACATCGACGGGGGCGTACGTGTTGGTATAGGCCTGGAAATAACCGATATATCGGGCGCTCGGCCACTTCTCATGCTGTTTATCCCGGATGCTGTTAAACTGGGTGATCAGGTCGTCGCGCCGGCTGCCGGCAAAATCGCCCGAGCCCCGGGCGCTGCAGAAGGTGCAGCCGCCCCTTGCGATTGAACCGTCGCGGTTGGGGCAGGTGAATCCGGCATCCAGCATGACCTTGAACACTTTATCGTTAAACTGTTCCCGCATCTCGTAATTCCACGTATGGAATCTTTTATCGCCCCACAGCAGGGGAGAAGAAAGGGTTGGGCTGTTCATGGATGGTACTCCTTTATTGTGCATTGCGGCTTACGCTTGCTCTATTGTAACAAAAATCAGGCCTAAAGGGTATGAGCAGGCCCGGGGGAAACGCTGAGACTTACGGGCTTTTCTCCCCTTGGATTTTGAGCCGTTATTTAATATAAAGGTTCTCCATGAATCGGGGCGAAATACCCGGATATTTCAAGTTCATAGACTGCAAAAAAATGTTTCAAAAACAGCGCCGCTATGCCGCTAATCAGGCGAATATTCCATTGATAAAACTTACATGAAGTGTTATATTTTAATTAGCGTCAGCACCCCGTTTTCGGGGTAAATATTTTATAGAATTCATAAAAGCGTGACGTCATGGCCAACATATTAACCGTGAGGTGATAATGATGAATTCTTCAACTGCTGAGACACAAGGTAAAGGCAAGATTTCTGTAGAGCTGACTCCTGATGAGGCGCTTGCCCTGACAGGCGTAGAGTTTAACGGCAATCCGGAAGTGAAAGCGGCTGCCCGTCGCAAAATTCGCAACGCCTTCGAAAAGACATTTGATTTTCAGCATCAAGATGCGGTAGACTATCAACAATGAAACCGTTGGACCCCAATTCCAAATAGATAATGGAAAAGAATTCCGAATTCCTCGTGTTCGCATGAGAGAGACCGGGATTCTTTTTCTTTTGGGGCGAGTCAAGCTTTCCCTCTTTACATTTCGGATTAAGTTCGGCACAATATTGCAGTAGCCGCAAGTGCCGCGGCAGGACGGAAGTATAACTAGCGGAGGTATGAGATGCGTTTACGCGGAAGAAAAGGAATCCGAGAAAGTCTGGAAGAACAGCAGGGCTTCGTCGTTCTGGACCCCCGGTCGTATAAAGGAAAATGGTCATCGCTCTTTGGCAACGACCGGCCGATCTACGTGGAGTTTGGCATGGGCAAAGGACAGTTTATCAGCCAGATGAGCTATCGCAACCCGGACATTAATTTTATAGGCATCGATATGTATGATGAACTCATTCGCCGGGCCAGCGAGAAAGCCAAGCTCGCCTGGGCCGAACGGGAGGTCGAATATCCGCCGAATCTGCGGCTGGCGCTGGCCAATGTCGAATATGCGGAGGAAGTGTTTGCGCCGGGAGAACTCGAGCGGATTTTCCTGAATTTCAGCGATCCTTGGCCGAAGGCCAGACATGCCCGCCGCCGTTTGACACATCCCCGTTTCCTCGACAAATACTGCGGTCTGCTCAACGATAACGGTGAAATTCATCTGAAGACCGACTCGCAGACGCTGTTTGAATTTTCGCTGAATTCCTTTGCGGATTACGGTCTGCAGATGACGAATATCTCGCTGAATCTGCACCGCGAGGGACCAAACGAAGAGCATGTCATGACCGAGTATGAGACTAAATTTGTGGGCCAGGGCATCAACATTCACCGCTGTGAGGTGATTGTGGGCAAGGAAGCGCTTAGCCGGTATCAGAAACAGCGGCTGGACAAATACGGGCTGCGGCCGGACAAGCCGGGGCAGCCGGAAGAGGTCTCCATCGAGCGACCATAGATACGAAATAAGGTGCCTTCCCTCAGGAAGGCACCTTATTTGATTCCAGCATGTCGATGATGCTCTGGGCGCTTTGCATCGGCCGGTAGCGGTCAATGCTCTTCAGCTGCTCTTCGCGGCGCTGCTGGATCGAATCGTATTCGTGAATCAATTTGTTCATCCACTTCGTGATGACCTCCAGAGAGGATATCGGCTCTCCAAGGCCCTGGGCGGTGAAGTACTGGCAGTTCTCTTCTTCCTGTCCGGGGAGCGGGTGATGGAAGAGCATTGGGATGCCCTTGGCCAAACCTTCCGTACAGGTCATGCCGCCAGGCTTCGTCACGAGCAGATCAGAAACTTCCATCAGCTTATCGACCTCGGGGGTAAACCCGATCAGCCGGATGTTGGGATGGTTGTAGCTCGGATCCTGTTCGAGCTTGCGTAGGACCTTCTCGTTGTTGCCGAGGCAGAACACGATTTGAATCTGGTCCCTCCAGCGGGTCAGGTAATTGTTGATGACTTCGTCATTCATAATGCCCCAGCCGCCGCCCATGACCATCACCGTGGGCATGTTCTTCAGCCCGAACTTCTCCCGGATCTCTTCCTTGACCGGATGCTCCCAGAAGTTCGGATGCACCGGAATACCGGTGACCTCGATTTTGGATGCGGCAACGCCCTGCTCCAGCATTTTCGATTTCACTTCCTGGGTGGAGACCAGGTAGCGGTCCACTTCCGGGCTGATCCAGGTGCCGTGGGCATCGTAATCCGTAATAACCGTGCACAGCGGAATGTTCGAACCGAGCCGTTTCAAGCGGGAAATGACCGCGCTTGGAATCGGATGCGTGCAGACGACGATGTCGGGCCGCAGCTGATTGACGATATTTTTGGTATGTGTATAAAAAATGCGGTGAAGCGCTAATGTCGTAAACCGGTTCAGTGACTTTTTATACTGGTGCCTGTACATCATTCCAACCAGCCTCGGCTGCGAAAGAACGGTTTTCTTGTAGGCGGTAATAATGAGCGGTGCGACCTTGGGATTCAGGAAGCTTCCGAGCTCAAGCACTTTGGTTTGCACACTCGGCGACAGCTTGCGCAGACTGCTTGAGAGTGCGTAAGCAGCTCGAGTATGTCCCGCACCGAAGCCTTCAGATAATAACAATACTCTTTTTTTCATCACTCTCAATTCACCTGTTCCTGCATGTTTTTCCTTATACCCACCATATCGACTTTAGGGCCACAATGCAACTGTTGCTGTAGCTACGGAAGTACCAATTACAGCTCCCGCAAGCACATCGGATGGGTAATGAAGTCCCAAATACATCCGGGAAAATCCGACCACGAGGCTTAAAGCCAAAAAAAGCGCGGTCCACTCAGGATGCCCGATCATCATAGGAACTGCCAAGGAAAATGCTGCCGTCGTATGCCCGGATGGAAACGAATGGTCCACCAGCGGCTTGCGAAAGGTGCGGGTTCCCGGCAGGGCGAGATGCGGCCTGACACGGGGATACATTTTCTTGGCTGCCGCCACCGGAATGTGGCTGATGGCCAGAGCGACGGCGGCCTGGGCGCCTTGGGTGCTCCATGACGGCGGGGCCAGGCCCCAGCACAGGAGGCAGGCGCAGATCGTAAACGTAGCCCCTCCGAGATGCGTCAAATAATACAGCCAAAAATTGAAAAAACGATTATGAAGACGTCCGTTGATCCATTGGAAAAGACGCCGGTCCCATAATTGAAGTTTCTTGAACAAACGTCTCATTCCATCCCTCCGTGTACAGCCAATCTTCTATGAAATAATGGCAGATCATGGACAACTCATGCGATGTTTTTCTAAATTTTATCATATTTCCGAAGGGAGCAGAAACTATAACTTCGTAAGTCCCCTTCTTATAATATATAACCCAATACCGGGTCGTTATTTGACACCACCCGTGAACTTTGTCGGGAATCGGCCGATCTTGTCCAAAGCCATTTTTCGCGGAATAATGGGGCCCGGCAAGGAATTGGCCAACTTTGACTTCCCCCGGAGGAACCTTTACAATGATTCAAACGGGTGCAATCCGTTTATTAAGAATTGATGTTTAAAGTATAACTTTTCTTGGCTTTATCTCGTTTATTTATAAAGTATGCCGATAATCATGGAAACTGATGACTAAAAAAAGGGGGGACCTGAGAAATAAAAACCCGGAAAAGAGATGAAAATAAGAACTAACAGTCATGAATAGGAGCCCGTAAGGGGCTGAACCGTCAGGAAACCGCCTCATTACCGTTTTTTTAGACGATTACGAGGTTTTACGGTTTTGACAAATGACTGAAAAGTGTGGAAAATCGATAGGGTCATCCGAAGCGTTAACAAAACGTAAAAGAATGTAAAAGGTCAAAAGGGTCATAAAGAATTAGAAAAGGGTAACGGCTTTACCGTAATCTATATAGAATGAACTAAAGAAGTGAACATTACAGGGCCGTATTGGACCGTTATAACAGGAAGTTCAACAAACTTTAGTTCAATCTATCTACAGAGAGAAACATGATTATGAGGGGTAAAAAAGGGGGGTTCTGAGAGTCATGTTAGACGCCATTTTTATCGCGCTCCAGGTTTTGCTGGCCGCGATCGGTGTGTACCAGTTTGTATTTTCCGTTTTGGGACTGTACAGGAAAAAGAGGAAGCAGCATTTTGAACCGACCAAGTCCTTCGCCGTGCTCGTTGCAGCGCACAATGAAGAGCAGGTCGTCGGGGCTCTGATGGAGAACTTGAAGCAGCTGAATTATCCGAAGGAGCTGTACGACGTGTTTGTCATCTGTGACAACTGCACGGACGGTACGGCACGTATCGTGCGCGAGCATGGCATGAATGCCTGCGTACGCACCAACAACAACCTTCGCGGCAAGGGCTACGCCATCGAGTGGATGCTGAAGGAATTGTGGGCCATGCCCCGCCAGTATGATGCGGTCGTCATGTTTGACGCCGACAACCTGGCAGATACAAATTTCTTGAGAGAAATGAACGACGATTTGTGCTCCGGCGCACGCGTCATTCAAGGATACATCGACACCAAGAATCCCGAGGATTCCTGGATTACGGCTGCTTACGGGATTTCGTATTGGTACATCAACCGTCTGTGGCAGCTGTCGCGCCATAACATGAACATGGCCAACTTCCTCGGCGGTACAGGGATGTGTTTTGAAACCAACCTGCTGAAGGAAATGGGCTGGGGGGCCACCAGCTTGGTTGAAGACTTGGAGTTTACGATGCGCAGCGTGAAGCGCGGCGTCTATCCAAAATTCAACTACGACGCCAAGGTGTTCGACGAGAAGCCGCTGACGTTCAAGGCTTCCGCAAGACAGCGCCTGCGCTGGATGCAGGGACACTTTACGGTGGCACGCCGCTATTTCTTCCCGCTGATCTGGCAAAGTATCAAGGAACGCAGCATCGTCAAGCTGGATTTGGCGCTGTACGGGGCGAACGTATACATCGTTCTCTTGACATTCCTGATGACGGCCACGATCTGGGTGGACAATACGTTCTTCGATGGTCCGAACATCGCCAACCTCTACGGCTATCTGCCGTTATGGCTGAGCTTTGTGGCGATCGGTGCCAACGTATTTACGTTCCTGGCTGCGATGATTTTGGAGAAGGTCACCTTCAAAAAGGTCTATTTGTACCTGGTGCTCTTCCCGATCTATCTGATCTCCTGGTATCCAATCACGTTCTATGCGTTCTTCACGCAGAACAACAAGCAGTGGAGCCATACCCAGCATACCCGCGTGGTAAGACTGGAAGAGGTGCAGAGCAAGCAGGGGTAAACGCATGGAAGCGGGTTGACATTGCCCGGGCCCTGTGTTAAATTATTTGAGTGCTTTAAATACGAAATGGATTCAAAGCAGAAGCTCCAGCTTCTCACCTGACCGACGAAGGTTGGCGGGTTACTGATCCAATGATTTGTGAATGCGATATTTCATGAAGAGTTGATCATAGGGATGCTGGGTGCTGATACCCGCATCCCTTTTTATTTTGCTTCTGCACACAGAAATACCTATTAGATCTGGAGGTGGACGGTTATCAGTAAGGAACATATGATCAATGAGGAGATCCGGGCGAAGGAAGTTCGCTTGGTAGGCGCTGAAGGCGAACAGATTGGCATCAAGCCCCTTCGTGAGGCTCTGCAGATGGCAGCGGATTTGAATCTGGATTTGGTGAATGTGGCGCCGCAGGCGAAGCCGCCGGTGTGCCGCATCATGGATTACGGCAAGTTCCGCTACGAGCAGCAGAAGAAAGAGAAGGAAGCCCGGAAGAATCAGAAAATCGTTGATATTAAAGAAGTATGGTTCCGAGCAAACATTGATGAGCACGACTACCAGACTAAGCTCCGCAATGTCGTCAAGTTCCTGAAGGAAGGCGACAAGGTCAAATGCTCTGTTCGTTTCCGCGGACGCGAAATCGCGCATGCGAGCATCGGCCAGAAGATTCTGGAGCGTGTAAGGGAAGAAGTTGCCGAGCACTCCAGCGTTGAGCGTCAGCCGAAGCTGGAAGGACGCAGCATGATTATGATTTTGGCTCCAAAAGCCCAATGATCCTGAGGAGGAAGTACAATGCCTAAAATGAAAACACACAGCAGCCTTAAAGGCCGCTTCAAAGTTACCGGTTCCGGTAAAGTGACTCGCTACAAAGCTTACAGAAACCATTTGCTTTCCCACAAGTCCAAGCGCGCTAAACGCGTATTGGCAGGCAACCCAGAAATGGCGCCGGGGGACGTAAGACGCTTGAAACAAGGCTTGGCGAACTTGAAATAGTTAATCACACATTTTTGGGAGGTTTATATTATGGCAAGAGTAAAAGGCGGATTCGTCGTTCGTCGTAGACATAAAAAAGTATTGAAACTTGCAAAGGGTTATTTCGGTTCCAAACACCGCATTTTTAAAACAGCTAACGAGCAGGTTATGAAATCCCTCGTGTACGCATACCGTGACCGTCGTCAGACGAAACGGAACTTCCGCAGATTGTGGATCGTGCGTATCAACGCTGCAGCCCGCATGAACGGACTGTCTTACAACAAACTGATGCATGGTCTGAAACTGGCTGGCGTGGACATCAACCGCAAAATGCTGGCTGACCTGGCCGTTAACGACATCAACGCGTTCAACTCGATCGCATCGGTTGCCAAAGAGAAAGTCAACGCGTAATATATTTGTAATGCATATTAAAACCGCCCTAACCGGCGGTTTTTTTAAGATATAAGAAAGAAAATACATCAGAGACTAAACTACCTTATATCGCAAGAAAGACCTCCGCTAAAAGCGGTCTGGCTTCATAGAACGTACACCGATAGACGTGTTTCTTTAGATATAAGAGTAATATCCCCCAACAAGAAAAAGCCCCGCTTGCTAACATAAATCAGAACCTAGAGTCGCTGGTGCCGGGTGCCGCACTCATGAATGGGTATGAATGTTAATTTCACGCATCTTTTTCATTCGAGAATCGACATCAGGTGAGCTTATGGACAGCTACTCTTCCATGGAAATAACAGGCTGTGTGATTTATGGCAAAATAAAGCGTTTTCCCTTGATTTTTCACTAAAAAAGTTTTATTTTCTGACGTAAATTTGCTGGATTTTGGCGTAGGTAAAATGTATAATCTGTTCTGTGGAATGTCCGACATTTGAACAAGCCTTCACAAGCAATTAATTGACCATAGATCAATTGCTGAAGGGCGAAGACAGGTGAAAGGATATAATTCATTCTAGGGGGACTATAAGTTAATGAAGAAAATGTTCAAATTGTCGCTGATTATGCTGCTTGCATTTTCAGTTGTACTGGCCGGCTGCGGTAAAAAGAACGAAGATACGAGCAGCTCGTCCGGCGGCAGCGAAGAAGGCGGCGCAGCAAAATCTAGCGTGAAGGTCGGTCTCGTGACTGACGTGGGCGGGGTTAACGACAAATCTTTTAACCAATCCGCTTGGGAAGCATTGGAAGCATTGAAGAAGGACAAAGGGATCGAAGCCCAGTATCTGCAAAGTAAGTCCAAAGAAGATTATGTTCCGAACCTGAACAAATATGTCAAAGGCAAATACGACCTCACTTGGGGGATCGGTTTTGACCTTGGCGTTGATATGAAAACGGTAGCCGATCAAAATCCGGATGCCAAAATGGCCATTATCGATGCTGAAGTCGATGCGCCTAACGTTCATTCCGTTACGTTTGCGGAGAACGAAGGGGCATTCCTCGTGGGTGTAGTAGCAGGCTCCATGACAAAAACGAACAAAATCGGTTTTGTCGGCGGTTCCGAAATTCCGGTTATCAAACGCTTTGAAGCCGGCTTTAAAGCTGGCGTTGCCGCAGCGAATCCGGATGCGAAAGTGATCATCAACTACACCGGCGCATTTGACAAGCCTGACCAAGGTAAAGCGGCTGCAGCCACGATGTACAACGATGGCGTGGACATTATTTTCCATGCTTCCGGTGCAACAGGTACAGGCGTGTTTAACGAAGCCATTGCCCGCAACAAAGCAGGCCAAAAAGTATGGGTTATCGGGGTAGATAAAGACCAATCCCTGGAATTTGGCGACGAAGTAACGCTGACATCTATGGTTAAAGGCGTAACGACAGCTGTAGACAAAGTAACAAGAGAAGTCATCGACGGCACCTTCAAAGGCGGTCATGAGACACTTGGCCTGAAAGAAAACGGCGTAGGTCTGGCCGACACTTCAAGCAAAAACGTTCCTGAAGACGTTCTGAAAAAAGTGGATGAATTCAAGAAAAAAATTATCGACGGCGAGATCAAAGTTCCTGAAGAATAATTCCATAACGATAGTTTGAACTGATATAATTCATGTGTACCAAACGGCAAGGCTGGTTATTATGACTAGCCTTGTCTTACGTTATGGCCCAAACAGAGGCCGCAAAATATGTGATAAGGGTGATCTCATGGATGCAGCGACCCCTGTCGTTGAGTTGAAGCAAATTACCAAACGCTTTCCCGGCATCGTTGCCAACGACTCCATCAGCTTGAAGCTGCACAAGGGCGAAATTCATGCACTGCTCGGTGAGAATGGTGCGGGGAAGTCGACCTTGATGAATATTGTGTTTGGCTTGTACCAGCCTGATGAAGGCAGTATCGAAGTGAACGGCAAGCCCGTCATTATTGACAGCCCTAATAAAGCGATTGAGCTGGGCATCGGCATGGTGCATCAGCATTTTAAATTGGTTCAGCCGTTTACGGTAACCGAAAATATCGTACTGGGGATGGAGCCCAAAATTGCCGGGGTGCATCTGAACTACAGAGCATCGGTTGCCAAGATCAAGGCCCTCTCCGACCAGTATGGTTTGAGGGTTAATCCGCATGCCAAAATTCACGACATTTCGGTTGGCATGCAGCAGCGCGTCGAGATCTTGAAGACGCTTTACCGCGGCGCTGACATTCTTATTTTCGATGAGCCGACAGCCGTGCTTACACCGCAGGAAATCGGCGAGCTCATGGGAATTATGAAGCGGCTGGTCGCCGAAGGCAAATCGATTATTTTGATTACGCACAAGCTCAAGGAAATTATGCAAATTTCCGACACGGTGACGATCATCCGGCGGGGGAAAGTCATCGACACCTTGAAGACGTCCCTGACGAATCCGAACGAGCTTGCCGAGAAAATGGTGGGCCGCAGCGTCTCCTTTAAGGTGGACAAGCAGCCGTCTGTACCGAAGCAAACCGTGCTTAATGTAAAAAATCTGGTGTCCAAAAACAAAGAGGGGATTCCCGTTCTGAACGGGCTTGATCTTGAGGTACGTGCAGGGGAAATTCTCGGCATCGCCGGCGTTGACGGGAACGGGCAGAGCGAGCTGATCGAAGCGCTGACGGGCCTGAGCAAGGTTGACAGCGGCCTGATCGAAATCAACGGCAAAGATATTACCAACAAACCACCGCGATTCATTTCGGAAAGCGGAGTGTCGCATATTCCGGAGGACCGTCATAAACACGGTCTTGTCCTTGATTTTTCCATGAGTGAAAATATGGTGCTGGAAACGTATTATAAAGCCCCTTACAACAAAGGCGGCTTCTTGAACAAAAGCGCCATTGACGACCAGGCGAAACGCCTGATCGAGCAATTTGACGTCAGAACGCCGAGCATTGAGACGAAGGCTCGTGCTTTATCCGGCGGTAATCAGCAGAAGGCGATTATAGCCCGGGAAATAGATAAAGATCCGGATCTGCTCATCGCAGCGCAGCCGACGCGGGGACTTGACGTCGGTGCGATCGAGTTTGTGCAGAAGCAGCTTGTTGCGCAGCGGGACAAGGGGAAAGCCGTGCTGCTGATCTCCTTCGAGCTGGACGAGATCATTAACGTGTCCGACCGGATTGCGGTTATTTACGAAGGACAGATCGTCGGCGAAGTGCGGCCGGAAGACACGAATGACCAGGAGCTGGGTCTGATGATGGCGGGCAGCAAGGTTGCGGGAGGTAAGGCCTAATGAATAAATTATTTAAAATTTTCACCGTCAACAGCCTGTTGACGCCTCTCGTATCGATTGTGCTTGGACTCATCGTAGGGGCCATCATTATGCTGATCGGGGGGTACGATCCGATTCTGGCGTACAGTTCCCTGTTCAGCACCGTATTTGGAAACCTGTACGATTTCGGGGAAACGATCCGCGAAATTACGCCGCTAATTATGACCGGTCTTGCTGTCGCATTTGCGTTCCGGGCAGGCCTGTTCAACATCGGGGCGGAAGGGCAGTACATCGTCGGCATGACCGCCGCGACAGCGGTCGGGATCAAGCTGACCGGGCTGCCGATCGTTCTGCATGCCATCGTCGCGATCATCGCCGGCGGATTGGCCGGCGGGATCTGGGCGGGCATTACCGGCTATCTCAAGGCCAAACGGGGCGTGAACGAAGTTATTATTTCGATTATGCTGAACTGGACCGGCCTTTATTTGAGTAACTATATCGTGAGAAACTTCCTGCTTCTCAAGGGCCAGCAGCGCTCTGAGGACATCCAGGATACGGCGTCGATTTCGATCGGCTGGTTGTCCGACATGTTCAGCGATGCGCGTATGCACTGGGGAACCGTCATTGCGATTCTAGCAGCTGTGTTTTTCTATGTGTTCATGTGGAAGAGCAAGCAGGGGTATGAGCTGCGGGCCGTAGGACATAACGGGGATGCCGCGAAATATGCGGGCATGAACGTGAAGAGCAATATCGTGAAAGCCATGTTCATCAGCGGTATTTTCGCCGGATTGGGCGGTGCCTTTCAGGTGCTTGGCGTATTCCATTACCAGGCGATCTTCACGGGGTCTCCTGGCGTCGGCTTTGATGGAATCGCGGTGGCGCTGATCGGCATGAACCATCCGTTCGGCATTCTGCTGTCCGCCGCTTTGTTCGGTACGCTGACTTACGGCTCCGCGGGCATGAGCTTTGGCGCGGACGTTCCGCCGGAAATCATCCGGATCGTTATCGGATCCATCATATTCTTTATTGCTGCACAAGGCATTGTGCGCTGGGTTCTGAAGCCCTTCTATCTGAAGCGCAAGAAAGAGAAGGTGTTGTAAATGGATTGGATCACAACAATTGGCCAGCTGCTGAATACGACGCTCGTTTTTTCGACAGCGCTCATCTTTGCTGCCATGGGCGGCATCTTCTCTGAACGCTCCGGAGTAACGAACATCGGGATTGAGGGCTTGATGACCTTTGGTGCGTTTGCGGCCGGCGTCGCTTCCTATTACGCGGAAGATGCAGGCATGGGGGCGGCTTCCCCTTATATCGGCATGCTCGCTGCGATCGTGATCGGGCTAGTCGCTTCGCTGATACACGCCGTCGCCTCGATCACCTTTAAGGCGGATCAGGTGATCAGCGGCGTCGTGATCAACTTCCTGGCAACTGGAAGCACGCTGTATATGGTCAAGCTGATGTTTGAAGGCGCGGGAGAAACTCCACTGCTGATGGAGAGTCTCCAGAAGTGGAAGATTCCTTTCCTTTCCAAAATTCCGATTGTCGGGGAAGGCATATTCAGCAATTACCCGACAACATATCTGGCTATTATTGTCGTTATCGTTGCTTCGTATATCCTGTACAAAACCTCCTTTGGCCTTCGTCTGCGCGCGGTCGGAGAGCATCCAAGCGCCGCCGACACGGTCGGCGTCAAAGTGCGCCGGATGCGGTATATCGGGGTGATGATCAGCGGTGCTTTGGCTGCGCTCGGCGGAGCCACGGTTACGCTCACGACGACGAGCACGTTTTCGCATAATACGATTTCAGGCCAAGGTTTTATCGCGATCGCTGCGATGATTTTCGGGAAATGGAATCCGCTCGGTGCGTTCGGGGCAGCTGTATTTTTCGGCTTCTCCCAGGCCATCGGAAACTACTTCCAGCTCTTTGATTGGGCGCATGACATTCCACAGGAATTTATTTACATGCTCCCGTACGTACTGACTGTTATCGTTCTGGTGGCGGCCGTGGGACGCTCGTCTGCGCCGGCTGCGCTGGGGGAACCGTACGATCCGGGAAAAAGATAATGATCGAACCGCAAAAGGCTGCATTCCATTCAACTGGAGTGCAGCTTTTTTGATTAAGCAGCGAGCTTGGCAGGGCGGCATGACATGTTATACAGCAGCGGATTCCTCCCGACAGGAGTACATGCTTCCATTGCTTGCGCCAGCGATGCCTGCTTCACCTATCTTCCCGGGAACCGGGCTATGGAACAAGCGCCGTGCGGGGCATTCGAATAGATTGATGTGAAGACTATTGGAGGAGGGATTATATGCAACAGTCTGTGACTCGTAAACACGCCCAGAAGTTTGTTGGTAAACATATTGTGGCTGCCAAAAAAGACGGAAGCCTGGTGACCGGAAAATTGCTGCGCATCTCGGGCAACCGTCTGATTCTGCAGCGGAATAAAGGGAAAAAGGTTCACACCAAAGCGATCATTCCGCTTGTCTTGTTTGATCTGCTGGCGATTGGAACCGCCCCTTACGCCTACGGCCCTTATGGCGGATTCGGCGGAGTTCCTTATGGCGGCTTCGGCCCTGGATACGGCCCTGGTTTCGGCCCGGCCGGATATCCGAAACCTTACGGCGGTGGATTCTGGTAAACCGTTATAATCGGCACGCATGTTAAAAGGGTTGTAGGATATTTCCACCGCGATGCTAGGAAAGCCGCTTTTCCAATTCGTGGCACTGGTTTTTGGCGTGGTACTTGATATTGAAATATCCTAACTTTTGGTAGAATATCATCCCATTTGCATTCCCGGAATCAACCATGACTTTCGACCGTTTGCACCCGCGTGACAACGCAAATCTTTCCGCATGGGCCATCAAGAGGTTGCCCCATCTTTTGCGCTGTGATTCGGGTGCGACGGCTAACATATCGATATAGAGCAGATCGCCGTGAAGCATAAAGTGGACAAATCCTACCGGATCCCCTTCGTAGTAGGGGGAAGCGATGAGGGTCACGCCGCGGTTCATGCGCCCGGGAAGATCCTTTCGCACCTGCTCCAATTGGCTTTTGGTCATATGGGACAGCGGGACAAGCTGGGTCTCGATTAAATGCATGATGACAGCATCGTCCTGCTTGGGTCTGCGGTATCTAATCATAGAGTCTGTCCTCCGTTCTGCTGCCCAATTCATCCATGAGCGACATACGTCATCATATGAAAATAGGGGTGGGCGGTGTGCCGAAAGTTCCCGGGAAAATGGAGGACAAAAGCAGACATGTATTTTTTTATCCGAATCTGGGTATTGACTATAGAATCGATGGGTCATATAATGTGTCTAAACATTTTATCGAGTATACAGTCATCGGCAATGAAGAGGACGAAGTTTAAAGGGCTCTTTTGAACAGAGAGTGAGAGGATCTGCTGCAACCTCCGCCAAAACCCCTTTTATACGAGCTCACCTCGGAGCTGTTCTCCTGAAAAGCGCTAAAGCCTATTAGGGAGAATCGTCAGGTCCACGTTACGGACTCAAGGTATGGAAACGGATGAGCCATCGATGATGAGCACCGTTCCTGATTTTCTATACCTGCTGAGGCTGTGCACTGTGAAGTGCGGAGCAAATATGGGTGGTACCACGGAAGAACAACCTTTCGTCCCTCACACAAGAGCATTGTGTGATGAGGGATGGAAGGTTTTTTTGTTTACCATCACAAAAAAATGAACGTATTCTTGAGAGGAGGATGACTGATGAGCGCGCAAATTCCTGAAGTGCGGTCTACAGAACAATTACGTGAGAAATGGATGAAGCCGGAAGTCATTTCCGGCTCGGAAATACTGCTTCGCAGCCTTCTGCTGGAAGGTGTCGAGTGTGTTTTCGGGTATCCGGGCGGGGCAGTGCTTTACATTTACGATGCGATGTATGGATTTAAGGATTTCAAACATGTGCTGACTCGTCACGAGCAGGGAGCGATCCATGCGGCAGACGGTTACGCACGGGCAAGCGGCAAAGTCGGCGTGTGTATAGCAACATCGGGACCGGGGGCGACCAACCTGGTCACAGGAATTGCCACCGCTTATATGGATTCCGTCCCTCTGGTTGTTATCACGGGTAACGTCGCAACGAGCCTGATCGGAACGGATGCTTTTCAGGAGGCCGACATTACCGGCATCACGATGCCGATTACGAAGCACAGCTATCTCGTCAGAGATGTCAAAGATCTACCGAGAATTATTCACGAAGCCTTCCACATCGCTTCGACCGGCCGCAAAGGTCCGGTGCTGATCGACATTCCGAAGGACGTATCGGCGGCACTTACGCTGTTCGAACCGGGAAACAGCATTAACCTTCGCGGATACAACCCGCGCCTGGTGCCTAACAAGCTTCAGCTCGACAAGCTGGTTGCAGCGATCGAAGAGAGCGAGCGGCCGATGATCATTGCCGGCGGCGGCGTGATCTACTCCGGCGGACATGAAGCGCTGTACGAATTCGTGAAGCGGACCGAAATTCCGATCACGACCACGCTTCTCGGTCTGGGCGCATTCCCGAGCGGGCATGAGCTCTGGACGGGCATGCCGGGGATGCACGGAACTTACGCCTCCAACATGGCGATTCAGGAGTCGGACCTGCTGATCAACATCGGCGCGCGGTTCGATGACCGGGTAACAGGCAAACTGAACGGATTTGCCCCGAAAGCGAAAATCGTGCACATCGACATCGATCCGGCGGAAATCGGCAAAAACGTGCCGACGGACATTCCGATCGTAGGCGACTGCAAGACGGTGCTGGAAATGCTGAACAACGATGTGAAGCGGGCCGGCAAGGCTGAAGCCTGGAGAACCCGGGTTCAGCAGTGGAAGCTGGAACATCCGCTCCGCTACGCTGATTCGGATACAGAGCTCAAGCCGCAATGGGTTATCGAGCTGCTGAACGATACGACGAAGGGCGAAGCGATCGTCACGACCGACGTAGGCCAGCATCAAATGTGGGCTGCACAGTACTATAAGTTCAATCAGCCGCGCTCCTGGGTGACCTCAGGCGGCCTCGGAACGATGGGATTTGGACTTCCTTCCGCCATCGGTGCCCAAATGGCCAATCCGGAAAGGCTCGTCATTTCGGTGAATGGTGACGGCGGCATGCAGATGTGCTCTCAGGAGCTTGCCATCTGTGCCATCAACAACATACCGGTGAAGGTTGTCATCATCAACAACCAAGTGCTTGGTATGGTTCGTCAGTGGCAGGAACTGATTTACGATAACCGTTACAGCCATATCGACCTGGAAGGAAGCCCGGATTTCGTCAAACTGGCCGAGGCTTACGGAGTGAAGGGACTTCGGGCGACGAACAAGGAAGAGGCCAGAACGGCCTGGAAAGAAGCGCTCGAAACACCGGGACCTGTCGTTGTGGAATTTGTGGTCAGCAAGGGTGAGAACGTGTATCCGATGGTAACTCAAGGCTCGACCATTGATCAAATGTTGATGGGGGATGCATAATTATGAGCATGAGACATACCATTGCCGTTCTAGTGAATGACCAGCCGGGCGTGCTGCAGCGGGTATCCGGACTGTTTGGACGCCGCGGCTTCAACATTGAGAGCATTACGGTCGGGCAGTCGGAAGAAGCGGGGCTCTCCCGCATGGTCATCGTCACGATCGGTGACGACATGACGCTGGAGCAAATCGAGAAGCAGCTGTACAAATTGATCGATGTCATCAAGGTGATCAACCTTAGCTCCAAGCCAATGGTAGCGCGGGAGCTGGCGCTGATCAAAGTCAGCGCGGAGCCGGCGGAACGTCCGGAAATCCTCGGCGTCGTGGAAACGTTCCGCGCTTCGGTCGTCGACATCGGAAGCGGCAGCATTATGGTTCAGGTTGTCGGGGATTCCTCGAAAATCGACGCCATGATCGAGCTCTTGAAGCCATACGGAATCCGGGAGCTGTCTCGCACCGGAGTCACCGCCATGATTCGCGGAAATGCATAATCATACACAACAACATATTCATTAAATTCCCGCTAAAGAGCGGGGGTTTGAGAGGATCGTATCCCAAAAGCGGGACAAACCGGGTGCAGGGTCCTTTGAAACACCCGCTCTTTATGAAGGGTTCTTTTTAAAAACAAAGGAGGATTTATTCACATGCCAGTTACAACTTATTACGAGCAAGACGCAGAACTCAGCGCTTTAAAAGGAAAAACCGTTGCCGTTATCGGGTACGGAAGCCAAGGCCACGCACAGGCGCAAAACCTGCGTGACAGCGGTGTCAAGGTCGTTATCGGTCTTCGCGAAGGCAAATCTTTCGATAAAGCCAAAAACGACGGTTTCGAAGTTCTGTCCGTTGCCGAAGCAACAAGCCAAGCGGACGTAGTACAAATCCTGATGCCGGACGAAACTCAAGCATCCGTGTACAAAAACGAAATCGAGCCTAACCTGAAAAAAGGCGCTGCGCTCATGTTCTCCCACGGCTTCAACGTTCATTTTGGACAAATCGTCGCTCCTAAAGATTCCGACGTGCTCCTGGTTGCTCCAAAATCCCCAGGTCACATGGTTCGCCGTACGTATGTCGAAGGCTTCGGGGTTCCTGGCCTGATCGCCATCGAGCAGGACGCTACTGGCAATGCGAAGCAAATCGGACTGGCCTATGCAAAAGGTATCGGCTGTACCCGCGCAGGGGTTATCGAAACCTCCTTCCGCGAAGAAACCGAAACCGATTTGTTCGGTGAGCAAGCCGTACTTTGCGGCGGCGTAACTGCGCTGATCAAAGCCGGATTCGAAACGCTGGTTGAAGCTGGATACGCTCCGGAAATGGCTTACTTCGAGTGCCTTCACGAAATGAAGCTGATCGTTGACCTGATCTATGAAGGAGGCATGGCTAACATGCGTGACTCCATCTCCAATACGGCTGAGTACGGTGACTATGTAACTGGACCTCGCATCGTAACGGAAGAAACGAAGAAAGCGATGAAGGAAGTGCTGTCCGACATCCAACAAGGTAAATTCGCCCGCGACTTTATCCTTGAGAACCAATCCAACCGTGCATTCCTGAATGCAACGCGTCGTAACGAAGCTAACCATCCGATCGAAGTTGTCGGCGGTCAGCTGCGCGAAATGATGCATTGGATCAAGAAATAACATACGGCACTCATCCATCAAAAAAAAGGCGGATCCCCGGATATAGAGGGGATCCGCCTTTTGCATTTCGGGAGCAGCGATGTAAGCCGTTATGCCCGCTTACCAGGCATACGCCTCAGGGGCGGCGCCGCCCGGTCCCGGGAAGATTTCGTCCAGCCGCTTCAGCACGGCCTCATCCAGCTCGATTTCGAGCGCGCCGAGGGAGCTTTCGAACTGCTCCAATGTACGCGGCCCGATGATCGGCGCCGTCACCGCCGGATTGCTCAGCAGCCAGGCAAGCGCGACGTTGTCCTGCGGCTCGCCGAGCTCATTGCACAGTTCGGCAAACGCCTCGAGCTTGGCGCGATGCTTCTCAATGCGCTCCGCGCTTCCGCCGCTGCGTGTGCCCTCCAGCTTCTTCAGCGCGTTGCGTCCGAGCAATCCGCCGTCGAGCGGGCTCCACGGGATCACGCCGAGGCCGAGGCTTTGCGCAGCCGGCAGCACTTCCAGCTCCGGAAGGCGGCAATTCAGGCTGTATTTATGCTGCTCAGACACCAGGCCGAGGAAATGGCGGTTCTTCGCTTCGCTTTGGGCGATGGCCAGCTGCCAGGCAGCAAAGTTGCTGGAGCCGACGTAGCCGATTTTGCCCTGGTTCGCCGCGATTTCAAAAGCGCCCCACAGCTCGTCCCAAGTGACGTTCGGGTCGACATGGTGCATTTGGTACAGCTCGATATGGTCGGTCTGCAGGCGCCGGAGCGATCCTTCCAGGTGTCTGCGGATTTTGTACGAGGACAGGCCCCGCGCCCCGTTCGGACCGTCCGCCGGGTCGCTCATGTCGCCATGAACCTTGGTGGCGAGGACCACCTTTTCGCGGCGGCCGCCGCCCTGGGCGAACCAGCGGCCGATAATGGTTTCGGTCAAGCCGGAATTTTCGCCCCAGCCGTAAATGTTAGCGGTATCAAAAAACTGAACGCCGGCGTCAAGCGCCGCGTCCATGATGCGGAACGCTTCCTTCTCGTCCGTCGCCGGACCGAAGTTCATCGTTCCCAGGCACAAGCGGCTCACTTTTAAACCCGATTTTCCCAAATACGTATATTGCATGAATCCGTTCAACTCCTTTGCGATTGAAGGGTATAAGTCCAAACAATACCATTGTACCCGGATTAATCAGGAAAAGAAATGTGCCTTGTTAAGGCAGGTATAGAATAATTTAATCCATTCGGTCAGCTTATAGGAAAATACTATTAAGGTCATAGATTCTATATCTTGGTCAATACTCTCCTTCATGTGTTACAACAGTATATAGAGAATTAGGACAGTGAAAACGAGGTACCTGTACCTGAAGGAGTGACTGATATTATGGCAGAGGTTAAAAAAATTGCAGTAATCGCAGGGGACGGCATCGGGCCGGAGGTTGTCGCAGAAGCGGAGAAAGTGCTCAAGCGCACGGAGGAACTGTTCGGCTATTCGTTTGAAACGGAGCATGCGCTGTTCGGGGGAATCGCAATCGACGAGAAGGGGACCCCGCTTCCGGAAGAGACGCTGGCGGTATGTAAAAATGCAGACGCAGTGCTGCTTGGCGCAGTAGGCGGACCAAAATGGGACAATAATCCGAAGGAACTCCGTCCGGAGACTGGACTGCTCGGTATCCGCAAGGCGCTCGGATTGTTCTCCAACCTGCGTCCAGCCGTGGTGTTCGACTGCTTGAAGGACGCATCGACGCTGAAGCCTGAGGTGCTGGAAGGCACGGACCTGATGGTCGTACGGGAGCTGACCGGCGGCATTTACTTCGGTGACAAGCTGAGACTCCAAGGCGAGCATGGCGAAGAAGCGGTAGACACTTGCGTGTACAATGTGGCGGAAGTGGAACGGATCGTGCGCCAAGCCTTTGAAATCGCCCAGAAGCGCCGCAAGAAGCTCGCTTCCGTCGATAAGGCGAACGTGCTCGAAACTTCCCGCCTGTGGCGTGAAGTGGTGAACCGGGTCGCTCCGGATTATCCGGACGTGGAGCTGGAGCATGTGCTTGTCGACAACTGTGCCATGCAGCTGCTGCGCCGGCCAGCCAGCTTCGACGTCATCGTGACGGAGAACATGTTTGGCGATATTTTGAGCGACGAAGCCGCCATGCTGACCGGGTCAATCGGTATGCTGTCGTCCGCTTCGATGGGAGAAGGCGCGTTCGGCTTGTATGAGCCGGTTCACGGCTCCGCACCGGATATCGCGGGTCAGAACCTGGCGAATCCGATCGCCACGATTCTGTCACTGGCGCTGATGTTCCGCCTCACGTTTGGATACGGCGATGCGGCAGACGCGATTGAAGCAGCTGTGGCTGACGTGCTGAATTCCGGACACCGCACAGGCGACATCGCTGTGGATAAGAGCAAGGCGATCGGCACCCGGGAGATGGGCGACCTGATCGTGGCTGCGATGAAGAAGTAATTTTCAACGTAATATTGAGGTCGTTTTAACGCTATATAAATGAAGGGATTTTTTTGGAAGGGTGCTGCCGGGTGATTGGTGGCCCCTTTTTTTCACATCCGTCTGCTGAAGATTCGTTGAAAAGTTCATGATTTTTTCTTATTTATAATTATTATAAATAAATAACCTATATAATCTTGACTTTGATTTCGTCGAATGATACCATTTGAAATGTAGATTCCACTTGGGATGCAATACGATACTCAATCTAGAACAGAGCAGTTGTTCTTTATATTAAAGGAGGAATTTTTGACATGGCAGAACGTTTAGTAGGTAAACCAGCTCCTGAATTTACGATGGAAACTGTAACAGGTGACGGCACGGATTTCAGCAAAGCAAGCCTGACTGACTATCGCGGTAAATGGCTCGTATTTTTCTTCTATCCACTCGATTTCACTTTCGTATGCCCTACGGAAATCACTGCGCTGAGCGATGCTTACGAGCAGTTCAAAGCGCTTGACGCTGAAATTCTGGGTGTGAGCACGGACTCCATCCACAGCCACAAGGCTTGGATCAACACACCGCGCGACTCGAACGGTCTTGGAAAAATCAACTTCCCGCTGGCTTCCGACATCACGAGATCCGTTGCAAAAGACTACGGCGTGTACATCGAAGAAGAGGGCGTTGCTCTTCGCGGTCTGTTCATCATCAACCCTGAAGGTGAGCTGAAATATCAAGTGGTTAACCACAACGATATCGGCCGCAGCGTTGAAGAAACCCTTCGCGTCCTCCAAGCGCTGCAATCCGGCGGATTGTGCGCAATGAACTGGAAACCAGGCGACAAAAATCTGGTAACCAACTAATTTTTAAATATTCGGACAAGCCCCCTTTGCCTTGCTTGATGCAGGCCAAGGGGGTTTTTCATCAACTGTGGTTTTGGGTTTAGAATGCCCCGGAGAAGTTGAAATATGGCTAGGAGCGGCATAACGTATTGTTTTGGCATTAATATAGAATGAACTGATCTATTTAGCAGGATTTGAACAGGGCGATATAGAAAACCAATGAGCAGGCATACATGATAAAACTTGGGTCCCGTCAGGGTCGAAAAAAAGGAATTGTCGAGCTTGGAATCGAATACATTATGAAGAAATACGGTGGAATCCAGAGGAGGGTGAACTGGAATGAGTTATTGCTGCGGAGCAAGTATGGTTGGAACGAAAGGTACACTTAAACATTATCGCACTCAAGTCCATAATGTTCCCCTGTTGTTCTGTCCCGTGTGCCACCGGGTTGAGGTTCATTACAAGGTTGAGAATGAATACGAAATTTTGGCCGAATATGCGCATGGTGACGGGGCGGCAGAAATTGACTTTCAGGATTATGTGATTGAGGACGAAGAGACCATTTTTGAAAATGTGGTAAACTGTGAGAAGGAAGATCCGAAAGACATCATTCAGAGCCAGATTGACATGGCCCTTGATTTGTTGACGGTCGCCAAGCAAATTCAAGACGAGAAATGGCAGAGCGAGCTGAAGAAAAGACTCGCGGTCATGAGCCAGCGCCGGCTGCGTCTTCAGCATAAATCATAAAATTTCATCGGATACCCGGGCCTGCCGTCGAATCGGCGAAAATCGTCCCGGCTGAGCGCCCGGTCATGACATAGCATCAGGTACAAAAATAAATTTTTTGTGTCTGATGCTTTTGTTTTAAGATTCGCTTTCGCAAGAGACGACATCCTTATTTTTACAGAAGAAACTTCTACATAAGCGGGGACTTTCGGCTAAGAAGGAGCACCGATTGACGGCCATCATTTTCAGGCTGGGACCATTTTTTCTTTTTTCGACAGTATCTCTTGTTGAGTTTTCCGGCGAGCTTGTCTATGATTAAACTAATCTTTATTACTGGCCAAAAGATGGAATATCTGCCTGCTAACGATTTGCCAATTCCGTCATTTCCTTATAAAGGGGGGGCATCGTGTGAGCGAAATCCAAGAGACGTTGTTGCAGTCCCTGGAGGCGTTTCAATCTACGCAGCTTGTGAAGAACAAGTACGAGAACATTTTGGAGCACTTGGACAGTGGGGTAATTCTTTTCGACAGTGAGGGCGTTTTGACCTTTATTAATGTGCAAATGGCGAGGTTGTTGGAAATTTCCCGTAAGTCGTTGACTGGCCTAACCTTGCTTCAAATTTTGCGTCATCCCCAGTTAAGCAGGTATAAGAAGAAGAAAATATTGCGTATTTACCGCGAAACCATTTTTCACCGAAAAAGATACCATGAGCTGAGTGATGAAACCGGACGCCAGTGGCTTCTTACGGTCACCTACGGCGATCAAATGGACGGTGATTTTTTATTTAGTGTCAAGGATGTATCCGATTTCAAGCAGATCGAACAAACCGCCTACCGAAACGACAAGCTGGCGATGCTCGGCAAAATTTCAGCATCGATCGCCCACGAAATCCGCAACCCGCTCACGGCCATCCGTGGATTCATTCAGCTGCTGAGACCTCATTTGACCAAGCTCGGAAAAGACGAGTATGCCCGCATTATATTGACCGAGATCGACCGGGCGAACGACATTATTTATGAATTTCTGAATTCGTCCAAGCCATCTGCACCGCAAACGACCGTTATCCCGGTTTCGTCTTTGCTGAAGGAAGTCGTTCTCCTTACGGAGAGCGAAGCGTTGATGAATGGCTGCGAGGTTGTTTTGCTCGATGAGTCTACGCCCCTTCATATTTCCGTCGATGTGAAGCAGATTAAGCAGGTCATTCTCAACATCATTAAAAACGCCATGGATGCGATTGCTGATCAGGGACATGAGCATACTGGGAGGATTGAAATCCGCACGCGCAAGGACCAGAAAAACGTGAATATATGTATTTCGGATAACGGAAAGGGTATGGATCATATCACGCTGAGCCATTTATTTGATCCCTTCTTTACGACCAAGGAAAGCGGGACAGGCCTTGGTCTGTCCGTCAGTTACCGGATCATCAAGAATCACCGGGGATATATTTCTGTGGACAGCAAAGTAGGGAAGGGAACAGAGTTTGTGATATCGCTTCCGATCGTTGAAATGTCCTGATTCGGCACAGCAGGAACATTTTGTCTTTGGAGTTGCTTTGGACAACGGTGGAATAATATATATGACTATCGTCCGAAAACTTGAAGACAAAGGAAGATGACGCCGATGAATGGACATCCGTTTTCCGAAGGACAAGATATTACGGTCACATGGAAGGATCATACGGAAGCTACTCAGCTCAGTATGGATGCGCTTGTTGTTATGGTTTCCCAAAAGGACTTTGAGGATAACGCACTTTCTCCCAGTCTTGCACCCATTGTGCAGCAGCTCAGGGACAGCCGCCTGTTCGGTGCTGCCTTCAATCAAATCCACGCACTGCCTGTGCCTGATTCAAGCGGCCATCGCGCCGTTATTCTAGTCGGGATCGGCGAACGTCCGCTGACCTCCGAAGAACTCAGGCTTGCTGCCGCCCAGGCGGCTAAAACCGCGCTCAAAATCCAAGCCCACAGCCTGGCATGGGAAGTGCCGATGACCATGATGCGATTTACTGCGGAACAGAACACGATAACTGCGGCCCAGGCCCTGACCGAAGGGTTCATTCTAGGCGCATACCGGATCAAGCAGTACAAACGAAACCATCCGACGTACCATGGAATTAAAGAGCTAGTGCTTTTTCGAAAAGGAAACGCGGATCCCCGGGAAGCTGAAGAATGGCGTCAAGGCATTGTCCGTGGGAAAGCGGCAGCCGAAGCTACCTGTTTGGCGCGGGATTTAACGAACCTCCCTGGAAATATGCTGGTTCCAGAAGATCTGGCGAAGCATGCGCAGCGGATTGCCCGGAAGCATGGCATGGAATCACACACGCTGGATGTCGAAGAGCAAAAGGCACTCGGCATGGGTGGATTGCTCTCGGTTGGCCAGGGGAGCATTCAACCTCCGCGGATGATCGTGATGAAGTATCAAGGAAGGGACAGCTGGGATGACGTTATAGGGCTTGTCGGCAAAGGCATTACGTTCGATACCGGGGGCATCTCTCTAAAGAAGCGGCTCGGCATGGAAGAGATGATCAGCGATATGGCCGGAGCCGCTGCGGTGCTGGGTGTCATGAACGCACTTGGAACGCTGAAGCCGAAGGTGAACGTCGTGGCTGTCATTCCGAGTGCCGAGAACATGCCTGGAGGCGGTGCCTTTAAGCCGGGGGACGTGATCCGGTCGTTCAGCGGGCGGACGATCGAGGTGCTGAACACCGATGCGGAAGGCAGAGTGGTGCTCGCCGATGGCATGACTTATGCCAGACAGCTCGGAGCGGTCCGTCTCATCGATGTGGCGACGCTCACAGGCGCCGTGGTGACGGCTTTAGGGGACGTGGCGACTGGAGCGGTAACGAACGATGATACTTTTCTCCAGGAGTTGATCCTCGCTTCGAAAAGATCCGGTGAAAAAGTATGGCCGCTTCCTGCTTACAAGGAATTTTGGGATATGCTCAAAAGCGACGTGGCGGACATTCGCAACAGCACCGGAGGCAGGGGGGCTGCGATTACGGCAGGCCTGTTTATCGGAACCTTTGCCGAAGGGCTGCCGTGGGTTCATCTCGATATCGCCGGAACGGCCTACGCCCAAAAAGAGCGGGGTGTGAATCCCAAGGGAGGCACCGGGGTGATGGTCCGGACCCTGCTGGAGTGGATTTTGTCGCAAGCGGCATCCTCATAAGACCATGAACGTAAAGCGGAATCCTGAGCGGGATAGCCGCTTTATTTCGTATGCCGTCATTTCGGAGTCATAACCGTCCGGACAATTAACCTTTACTTTTCTGGTCACCTTCAAGTATGATGAAGGAATAAATTTTATGCCGGAAGGAGAAGCTTGTTGGATGAAAACGAACCCTTGTAAAATTGTCGATTGCACGATTCGCGATGGGGGACTGGTTAATAACTGGGACTTCAGCGTCGAGTTTGTACAAACTTTATACGCCGGACTGAATGAGGCCGGTGTTGACTATATGGAAATCGGCTACAAAAATTCACCCAAACTGCTGAAGGGCGCCGAATCTGCCGGACCTTGGCGCTTTTTGGACGATTCCTTCCTGCGTGAAGTGATCCCCCAGAAGGGCAAAACCAAGCTGTCCGCCCTCGTGGATATCGGCCGTGTCGATGAGAATGATATTTTGCCGCGCGAAGAGAGCATGCTGGATTTGATCCGTGTTGCTTGCTACATCAAGGACGTGGATAAAGCGCTGGAGCTGGTGCAGACGTTCCATGAACGCGGTTACGAAACGACGCTGAATATTATGGCCTTGTCCAACGTCATGGAGAACGAGCTGCTGGAAGCCTTCGAAATGATCCGGGAGAGCGTGGTCGATGTCGTCTACATCGTCGACTCCTATGGCAGCCTTGACCACAAGGACATGGAGTACTTGGTCGAGAAGTTCAAGAAGCACCTGCCGAACAAGCGCCTTGGCGTTCATACGCATAACAATATGCAGCTGGCCTTCTCCAACACGCTGACCGCCGCGGAGCTGGGCGTAGAGCTGCTGGATGCGTCCGTATACGGAATGGGCCGCGCGGCTGGCAACTGCCCGACCGAGCTGCTCGTCACCCATCTGAAAAATACCCATTACAACCTTCGTCCGGTGCTGGATTTGATCGAACGCCTGATGATTCCGCTTCGTGAGAAGGAGGAATGGGGCTACCTGATTCCTTACATGGTTACGGGAACGCTGGGGGAGCATCCACGTTCCGCCATGGCGCTCCGGGCATCGGAGGATAAGGACAAGTACGTGGATTTCTACGACAAGCTGACGACTCCGGAAGTCAACTTTGACTCGAAACACAAGTAAACCGCTTCATTTGATTCATTGGAAAAAGGGCTGCCCGTCACAAGTACGGGCAGCCCTTTTTTTGCTTCAATCGAGTCTGATATATTCGCGTTCACCGGTCCGGTGATTATAATAGACCTGGTATTTATGACCGTCTTTCGGGTCAATAAATACTTCCGAAGTCGGCGTAAACGATCCGTTCATGATGTCCCTGCTGCCCCCGCTGTCGTCCCGGCGGCGGTATCTTTTGTCAAAGAAGCGCCAGCTTACCCATAACAGCAGCAGAAAAGCGACCAGCTCCAAGGCGTATATGAGCAGAATAATGACCATACCTCCCATCAGCTAACAGGACGGGTTCTAACGACCGTGCCGTAGGCAACAATTTCGCTCATGTTATTGCCGATATCCCCGCTGTCAAAGCGCATCATCACGATGGCGTCACCGCCCATGGCATGCGCGTTCTGCACCATCCGGTCCACCGCCTGCCGCCGCGCATCCTCAATCATCTGGGTGTACTGCTTCACCTCGCCGCCGACAAGGCCCTTGAGGGAAGCCATAATGTCCCCGCCGATGCCTCTGGCTCTAACGACGACTCCAAACGTGGTGCCGAGTACCTCGATAATTTCATGATTGGCTACATTTTCGGTTGTTGTAATGATCATACAATGCCACACCCCTTAGGTATTATAATCTACAATACGGATGAAGGAGGATAAGGATTCATTTTTTTGCAAAACGACTCATGTCGAACGATGGCCCCAATGCAAAATTATTGTCTAATGTTAGCAGGAATGTCGGCATAAACGTGGAATTATTTAGCATGAAATTCATATATAAATATTTCAGAAAAAGCCCGGGGGTCAGAAGACTGCATGCATACCAGAGTAGAGAAAAGACGAACAATCAGGACGGCCTTGGTGGGAATCTTGTTTTTTGTTGCGGTTCAGATCGCTCAAACTGCATTTTTATACAGTATTGATGGCGCCGGCTGGTTCAAGACGGTTTATGTCCTTGCCGGCTGGAGCAGTGTGGCTGTCAGCTTTGCCGTGTTCGCCCAGGGATGGCTGTTATTTTCGCACAAACTGTCGCGGCATAGGCTGTATACGGCTGCGCTGTTTTTGTCTCTGGCTGTGTTTGACTTTTTGCAGACGGTCAGCTTGCTCGGAATTCCTCTATTCGGTTATGCATTAAACCAGGACGATGCCATGTGGCTGCTTATCATCTCCAAGGGGGCGTGCGCCCTCGGGCTTCTGTCGATTTATAATCTGAAAGACACGATGGTGTCGATTACCCATAAACGCTTCGCATTTATGATCACGTCGGTCGTGATCGTATTTGGTGTGCTTGCCTTTTTCCTGTGGCATCAGAAACTTCCTTTGCTGATGAACCATGGCAGCATTAATTGGCTGAAGAAATATTTGGACCTGGTGATCATTGCGGTATGCCTGATTGGCATCGGATCGATCATGTACCGGGGCAGAAAGGACCGGGCCCCATCGCTGCTTATTATTATCCGGGCACTGATTTACTCCGCTCTCGGACAGGGGCTGATGATGACGGCGAATCATACATACCAGTGGAATTACCTGCTTGGCACCCTTTCCGGAGGTGTGGCTTACTATCTGATGCTCAAAGGGGTTTACCGCCTGACGATCGAGGATCCATTCCGGGAACAACAGCGGGTGGAGGCGCGGATGAACTATCTGGCGTTCCATGATGACCTGACGGGACTTCCGAACAAACGCCGGTTGACTCAGCGCATTTCCAGTAAGATCAAAACTGCGGGACATGAAATGACAGGGGTCGTCGTTTTTAACGTCAACCGCTTCAAAAATATCAATGACTCTCTTGGGCATCAGGCGGGGGACCGGATTCTGCAGCTTGTCGGCGACCGCCTCAAACGGAATACCCGCTCCAGGGAGGAAGTGTTCAGTATGGGCGCCGATGAGTTCGCTATCATTTTGCCTGCGCTTGCCGGCGTGGAAGAGGGGATGGAGCGGATCCGCTATTTGCTGAAACTCTTTGAAAAGCCCGTCGTCATCGAGGAAAACGATTATCATATCACGCTCTGCGCAGGGATGGCGGTCTTTCCGCAGGACGGAGACACGGCCGAGGAGCTGATTCAGCATGCGGACACCGCCGTTCATCATGCCAAAGACTATGGAGTCGACGTCCGTCACTTTGTCCCATCCATGCAGATGAAGGCGAAGGAGCGGCTCCGCTTGGAGAACGACCTGCGTAAAGCGATCGAGCGGGAAGAGTTTTACCTGGAGTACCAGCCGCTCGTTCATTTGGAGAGCAGTGAGATCGTCGGCATGGAGGCGCTGCTGCGCTGGCGGCATCCGAAACGGGGATTCGTTTCGCCGGCCGAATTCATTCCACTGGCAGAGGAAAGCGGTCTGATTGTTCCTCTTGGCGAATGGGTTCTCCGCACGGCGTGCATGCAGAATAAAAAATGGCAGCAGGCGGGGTATAAGCCGATCTGCGTATCGATCAATCTATCCATGCGCCAGTTTCTCCAGCCCCAGCTGGCTGAACGCATCGGGTCCATCCTGGAGGAAATCGGCTTGGATCCGAAGTACGTCGAGCTGGAAATTACGGAAAGCATGACGTTTGACAAGGAAACGGCCTTTGACCAGCTTCGGCGCTTGAAGCAGCTCGGCGTCTTCATCAGTATCGATGACTTCGGGACGGGGTACAGCTCGCTGCATTACTTGAAGAACATGCCGATCGACCGGCTGAAAATCGACCGTTCCTTCGTCCACGAAGTGATGAGCGACCATAACGATGCGGCGATCGTCTCCACGATCGCATCGATGGCGCATCATCTGCAGCTCAAGGTAACGGCCGAAGGCGTAGAGAATGAGGAGCAGCTCCATTTCTTGAAAGAGCAGCGCTGTCACGAGGGACAAGGCTACTATTTCAGCAAGCCGATTTCGCCTGAGGATTTCGAACGGACCTTTCTGCTGAATTAAAAAAGTATTGCAATCCCGCGGCATCCGTGGTATATTATTTCTTGTCTTCACAAGATGATATATCTTGAATGCAACGGGATGTAGCTCAGCTTGGTAGAGCACCTGGTTTGGGACCAGGGGGTCGCATGTTCGAATCGTGTCATCCCGATACGCATGCACAGCTTCGTGCAAGTCATGATTGTTTCAAGGCTTGCACGGAGAATTTGCGGGTGTAGTTCAATGGTAGAACTTCAGCCTTCCAAGCTGATAGCGTGGGTTCGATTCCCATCACCCGCTCCATATTAATTAAAACAAACAACGCCGATGGCGTTTTTTTTATTTTGGAGTGGTTGTGTGGGAGAGAACCCACGAGCGTGGGTGCGACCGTCCGTGCGGGCTTCCATGAAGGGACTGATCAGGACGCGCGTCAACATCTACCTTAGTGGCGAGCCGAAGGCTCGCTGTTGGATCGGGATGTTGAGTATTCCCATCACCCGCTCCATATTAATAATTAAAACAAACAACGCCGATGGCGTTTTTTTATTTTGGAGTGGTTGTGTGGGAGAGAACCCACGCGCGTGGGTGCGACCGTCCGTGCAGGCTTCCATGAAGGGACTGATCAGGACGCGCGTCAACATCTACCTTAGTGG